>JAFGQK010000300.1 GCA_016935735.1 Spirochaetales bacterium
CCTGAACTTCTCTTTTTACAGTAGAAAGAAGATGAAGTGTATTCTCAACGATGATTGGTTATACTCTCCGGCTTTTTGGACAACCCCGTTTCCTTTTGATAATGAATTACCGGCCCACACATTCACCTGAATAGTTGACAGATACACCGGCTTGAGCAGCCTGGCAGGGATTGAGATAAGTGTGTCCATCACATCCGCACACATAATCTTCCACCGAATTGCAGAACTCCGGTTTTTCCGCACATTCTCCCGTACCGTCGCAATCCCCCATTTCTTTGTGACAATAATAATCCGACCCGCAAGTATCATTGGAAGCACAACCTTCTTCCTCTTCCGGGTCCGGTTTATCATCTTTATCCGGTTGATTACAACCCGGTACACCTGTTAAGATAAAAACGAGTAAAAAAAGTAAAAAAAAATTCAGGAATGTCTTTAATGGCTTCATGACTGGCTACTCCTTTAATCTTTGTATTTTAAATTTTTATTCACGCTTAAAAAATAAGAATTAATAAGGAGATTTAAAACTCTCTTAATTAAATATACCCTAACTTTCTGGAAAAATCCAATTGAAAGTATAGCTTTTAATCCAGCCTTCCGGATCTGTCGCTTTTGTCATCTTCCCACGGATACTCCTTTTCACTACAACCAATTATAAAGCCAGGTAGTAAACAGATACTGGAATACACCCGTGAGATCGAAGATGAATTTACTCTTGATGCAGATATTTTAGTTTATTACTTTGACAGGCTGAAATAATAATTGAGGAAGAACGGAATTCCTGGACGATTTATTTCTATATTGACAGATATTATACTCCCGGGTTATCATAAAGAGAATAAAATGAAAAACAAAATACCGACGATTGGTTTTTTTTCGCCAAGGCTTGATGCATACTATCAAACTGTATTGTGGAATGGTATTAGAGAAAAGGCGAATGAATTCAAGGTTAAACTTATCTGTTTCCCGGGCGAACGGGTAGGAGCAGAGGAGAATTTTGAATACCAGGCAAATAGTATTTATAAACTGGCCTGTAAGGAAAATGTGGATGGAATTATCATCCTTACCCTGGCCATCGGTACCTTTCTGACAAAAAAAGCATTAAAGGATTTCTGTCTTTCGTATTCACCAATCCCTTTAGTAAGTGTGGGGTTAAGTCTTCCCGGTGTCCCCTCTGTAACAATCGATCATTCAAATGGAATGAAGCAGCTTATCCATCATCTTGTTACCTTCCATCATTACAAGCGGTTTGCCTTTATCGGGGGGGGTGAAAATCAAAGGGAATTTGAAATTCGTTTACGTGTCCTTCAAAAGGAACTTAAAAAATATGGTATTACTCTGGATAATGACCTGATTGTCTCCGGGGATTCAATTCACGATTCCGGTATGGAAGTAATTGATCTTTTTCGTAAAAAGCGGAAAAAAAATTTTGATGTGATTGTTGCTGCAAACGATAATATCGCAATCGGGGCTCTTGAATCTTTTAGAAATAAAGGCATTCGTGTCCCGGATGAAATAGCAGTGGTGGGTTATGATGATATAAGTTCGAGTAATTTCTGTACCCCGCCGCTTACAACCGTATATCAGCCGGTTTATGAGTTAGGGTGCAAAGCTCTTGAAATGGTGCTGGATATTGTTTACCATATTCCCGTATCAGAGAAAATAGTCCTTCCAACGAAAATAGTCATAAGGGAATCCTGTGGCTGTTTCCAGCATGAAACAGATTTCAAGGGGAAAATGGCAATTATCCGGGAAAATAAATCCCTTCATGATGCTTTTCCTGTTTTTAAAGATACTATTATTGAAGAATACAAAAAAATCATGACAAAGCCTTTGTATTTAAAAAAAAAGAATCTTGAAATAAAGCAGCTTTCAGAACTTGTCGATACATTTTATAATGATCTTATAAATCATCTTGAATGTCAGTTTATCTCATTTCTCAATAAATTATTAAGAAATAGTGTAACAACAAGACACGATATCATATTCTTTGGCAGGATTATAACATTACTCCGGGATACGACACTTAAGTACAATATTCAAAAGGAAGAGTTGATACGTGCGGAATATTTATGGGAACAGGCAAGGGTATTGATTTCTGAAATTTCCCAGAGACTTCAGAGTTTTAAGAGAATGGAGGCTGGCCGTCTTTCCAGGCGTTTATGGGAAGTGGGAAATGCTCTCATTACTTCCTTTGATATCGGGAAGCTTATTGATGTTATTATAGAATCGATTATAAAATTAAAAATAACACGCTGCTATTTCAGCGTGTTTGAACAGTACCTCTGGAAAAAATACAATCGTGCTTCAATGTATGTTGAAGAGTGTTCAACACAGTCGACCTCCAATTGTAGTTTAATAAAGCGGGGAAGCGACTTCCCGGGCTGGACAAGGCTTCTCCTGGCATACAACCGGGGAAAAATTCGGAAGCTGCCCGGACAGGGAATTCGGTTCCAGAGTAAACTTTTACTCCCATCCCATATATTTCCTAAAGGAAATATAGGTCCCCTGATCGTAGAACCTCTCTATTTCAGATTTGAACAGCTTGGATTGATTATTTTTGAGATGAGCAATATAGAAAATACAATCTATGATGCCCTCCGTCAACAATTGAGCAGTGCACTAAAAGGTGCATTCTTGATGCAGGAAATAAAAAACCATGCCCAGCTTCTTACAAAAGAAGTGACGGAACGGACAGCGGATCTGACAAAGGCGAATAAACAGCTTCAAAGGGAGATTCTTCGCAGGAAAAAAGTGGATGCTGCATTAAAAGAAAGCGAGAAAAACTTGCGGACAATTACGGAAGCGACACCACTACCCCTTGTTATTATCCGTATGCGGGACGGCCGTATTCAGTATTCCAATAATCCCTTTTTATACGAGTTTGGTCTTTATTCTTCCGGTCACAAGGGAAAAGTCATACTGAACAGGCGGATACATCAATTTTTCCATGATTTTGATTATATTAATGAAATATTTGAAAAATTGGAAAAAACCGGAAAGCTTGCCAATATTGAACTTACAGCAAGCAGACAGGATGGAACAACATTCAGTGTCATTTCCTCTTTCCAGACACTCAAATTCAGGGGTGAAAAGAGTGTTCTGGCAGGATTTTACAATATTACGGAAAGGAAAAGACTGGAAAAAGAGATACTTGAAATAAGCGGGCGGGAACAACGCAGAATCGGCCAGGACCTTCATGATGATCTTTGCCAGAATATGGCAGGTATTGCCGTCATGGTTTCTGCATTGGAGAATAATCTTAAAAATACCGATAGTATTACGGCAGAGAAAGCTGCGGTTATTTCCCAGCTGATTAACGAAACCATTGTAAAAACCCGCAGTCTTGCCAGGGGACTCTATCCTGCTGCACTGGAAGAAAACGGGCTTGCATATATGCTCCAGGAGCTGTCAAAAAAAATACAAAATCAGTTTGACATAAACTGCAAGCTTCGTATAAAAAATAAAGAACCGGTGGAAGATAATTCCATTGCCCTGCATTTGTACCGGATTGGACAGGAAGCAATTAACAATGCAATCCGGCATGGGAAACCGGATTTTATTGAAATATCATTTACGGCAACAGAGGATGAGATTGAACTTGTTATACGGGATAATGGGATCGGTATCCCGGAAAATTATACACATTCAAAAGGTATGGGATTGCAAATTATGAATTACCGGGCAAATATGATCGGCGGTAAACTGGATATAAGGCGAAATGAGAGAAAGGGCACGTGTTTGTCCTGTATAATAAAACGAAAAAAATAGGAGAAATATAAAATGGCGAAAGAAACCCGCTTTTTAATCATCGATGATCATCCGCTTTTTCGCGCTGGACTTAAACAGCTTATAAACCAGGAAAAGGGATTTACCGTGATTGCAGAAGCCGGGGATGCAGAAGAAGCCCTGGATATTATTAATCAACAGGTGCCCGATTTTGCCATTGTTGATATTTCATTAAAAGGGATGAATGGTCTTGAACTTATAAAAATAGTAAACTCGAAATATCCGAACCTGCTTATCCTTGTTGTTTCCATGCATGACGAAGCCCTTTATGCTGAACGCGCGCTAAAAGCCGGTGCCCGGGGATATATTATGAAACAGGAAGCATCAAAAAAAGTGCTTACTGCCATTCATCAGCTTCTTGAGGGGAAAGTCTATATCAGCGAAGCTATGCATGATAAAATGCTCATGGGGATGATAAAGGGAAAATCCGAGCTGGAGAATAATCCCATCGATAAATTAAGCGACAGGGAGTTCGAGGTGTTTCTTCTTATTGGTAAAGGGCTTGGTCCTATCCAGATAGCAGAAGAGTTGAACCTGAGTGTAAAAACAGTGGAAACCTATAGGGCACATATAAAAACAAAGCTTATGCTGGAGAATGCAGCAGAACTTCGTAAACATGCAATCAAGTGGATACAAAGCCAGAAGATGTAAAGATGTAAGTCCGGGGATTTACTTCCTGCACACTGCACAGAGTGTCTCCGATTCGGCAGTATATTCTCTTCCGGTAATATCACCGAAGAGTTCGATTTTTTTAAAGGGTTGTTTTCCCAGTAATTCCATAATTGATGTTTCAGTGTAATACTGGTCCCATATCCTGTATACATCGATATTTTCGTTGTTTTCGATAATAATATACTGGTCAACAAATGCGCGGTTCTGGGGATAATGGTATTGATTATGCAGGCAGATATGGGGATTTTCTTTCCAGAAACCTGTCAATGCAGTATACCATGAATTCTTTTCTTCCCTGTATTTGGGGAAGCAGGGTGTATACACATCAAAAAGAAAGACTCCCCCGGGTTTTAGTGCCTGGTATATTTTTGAGAGGAGTATCTGTTGTTTTGACGGGGACAGAACGGCAAAATCACAAAAAATAAGTAATACAATATCGAATTCCTGCGTAAAATCGATCGTGAGGTAATCCTTGTTATGATAATCAATAAGAAGGTGCGCTTTTTCCGCTTCCCTCCGGGCATATGCGATTGACCGCCGTGATATATCAATTCCCGTTACCCGGGTTGTTTTCCCTGCCAGCCGCCGGCAATAGAGCCCGGGGCCGCACCCCAGATCCAGAATAGAGGAGGGATCTTCTTTAATAGATGTTCCCTTTATCCAGGATACAGAAGCATCAATAGTTTCTGGTTTTCTACTGGCCTTTTCTTCCGTTGGATCCAGATGTGTTTTCAGCATCTGCCCGGAAATATGATCGTCATCCCAGAATGGTGCTGTACTCTCTAAAAACAGGGGAGGCCGTTTTGCCAGTGTTATTAATTCTTCAATCATACAGCACCTTATGAACACGACAACCCGGGTTCACGTTTAGTAACATTATCCCGGGCAATTGGTTTTATCTCCATTGCCCGGGTAGAATTTCGAACAATATTCATTATCAAAAGGAAACCACCTTCTTTGGAGGTGGTCTTTTCCCTCCTTATTATATTGATTATTAAGGCATAACCTTTCAGATCCTTTTGATTTAGAAAAAGCCACCTGCTTCGCAGGTGATCTTTTACTACGGGTTAATTTTCTCTATAAGAGAAAGATCTTTCACACTTAATGCAAGGATATCCTTTGCACTGCTATTCACGAAAATTTTATCCCGGTAAAAGCTTATAAACGTATCAGCATATATCGGCTCGGTAGAGCGGGCCACCTGTACCATACTTTCATCATATTTCCCAAGATAGTAATTCGTTCCATCAATGGTGATTGCATAGACATAGCTGCCCTCTTTTTCAACAAAACTCCGGTGGAAAATATTGTCCGTTCCTTTTGCAAGAACATCAAGCGTATCATAATCTAACAGGGTAAGGTAGTGTCCTGCTTCATGGGAGCCTGTATGGGTAATAACGACAATTCCCTTATCCCACAGGATATATTTTCTCCCACAGATATTTTTTACCGCGGATTCTGAAATTATTTTTTGTGTAGGTGCATCGATCTTATATAATTCATTGTTATAATGTCCCCCGGTAAGATATTCTTTTATTTTCAGGTAGTAAAATATTCCTTTGTAGATTTTTTCTTCTTTTTCCTTTTCTTCTATAGTCTTTTCAATAAATTCTTCCGGATTATCTTTCGCTTCCTCGATCATTTTGTCTTTTTCAAGATCCTTTTTGTCTTCTTCAATATCCTTCCTGTCTTCTTCTATTTTGTCTTCTTCTTTTGTAATCCGGTCTTCCTCTTTTGTCACCCGGTCTTCTTCTTTTATCACCCGGTCTTCTTCCTTTGTTACCCGGTCTTCTTCGTCGGTAATCCGCTTTTCTTCTTCTATAATCCGCTCTTCTTCCTTTTTCCGCTCTTCTTCGTCCTTTATTTCATCAACTTTTTCCTTATCTTCTTCGAGTTTCGTCTTATCTTCTTCGAGTTTCGTCTTATCTTCTTCGAGTTTCGTCTTATCTTCTTCGAGTTTTGTCCTGTCTTCCTCCAGAATTCCTTTATCTTCTTCCAGTTTTTCTTCTTTTTCTTCAATGACACGTTCCTGGAGGTCGATCATATCCTCCCGCTCCTCGATTGCCTTGTCTTCTTCGTCCTTTAACGCTTCGATTGTGTCTTCGGTTAATTCTCCCATATCCAGGGAACTGATATCTCCCTTTTGTGCACCTTCACTTAACGGCACAAGGATTTTTGTTTTTCCCGGCCATTCCTTATAATTTGTCGCAAGTCCTGCGTTTGTTGCATCAAGATACCCCATGACTCTGTTTTTGTATTTTGTTTCCAGGTAAGAGATTTCACCCCTGTGGATTGCATTATATACAGTGACAAAGAATGCAAGGGTACGGGCATCCCTTCCCGAATAGCCATATTGATATGAAAAAAATCCCATGAGTATAAGCCTTAAGGTATCAATATGATTTACCCCACCGTACCTGGAGATAGATATAATATCCGCATCAAATTTTCCCGTTTCAGAGGGATCCGCCACATGAATGGCAGAAAAAAAGTTATAATATTTCCCCTCTGATTTTCCTGCTTCAAGGTCTTTTGCCATCTTCGCACCCCAGGAGAGTATTTCCTCCACTGTATACTGCGGATTTTCCCCTGTATAATTTATAAACGTAACCTGTTTACCGCTTGCAGATTTCAGCTCATCAACATCAACTCCTAATGGAAATGAGTTAAAAAGCAGGATAACGAAACATACTGCAATAATGAGTGTTCTTTTCATAGTTTAACTCCTTTGGTTCGTAAATTTTAATGGTATACTCTTCTAAAATGGTTTGTCTGTCATACTCCTTATAATTTTATCCATACCATTATGGTTTATACACTTTCCCGGGTGCTTATTGCATCAAAGAATGACAAACCACCATTATAATCAAGGACAATCCGGTTTTGTATCTGTATAAATCCTCTTTTTATAATACGGAAAACTCCGCTTTTTGTAACAGTGATATCTATTCCTGGTATGAAAAAGAAAATGAAAATCATAAGGATTATCCTTTTTTTCAAACTGATAAAATCATAATGGATATCCCTGTTCAAGTCAAGAATATTTCTTATTGAGCTTAAAGACCGGTAATTAAAAAACTTTCATTAATTATTGAACCATCTGAATTCGATAAATATAGTATACTATAACGATATTATAATAAGGGATATTTTATTATATTTTAACGATATGTTTAATGGGTTAAGAAAAACATGGCTCTTTTCTTTACTGGGAAGATTAACAATATTTTTTGTTCTCTTTTCTTTACTTCTTCTTTTTCTTTATATCATTGGTAATTACCAGGAATTCCTGGATTCCAGTCAATTTCTATTACTTAAATTACTGGAAATCATTTCGTTGTTTGGTGCTATATGCGGAATGTATTATATTTTTTTCCTGTTTTTTATCGCATTATTGGAAAAAAAGATTTTGATCCTCCGGTTTATTTTAACAATTCTTATCATCATATTATGCAGCATCCTTTTTACCGGGATAAAATTCCTCTCTTCATGGTTTACCTTCTAATGGCAGGATCCTGGCAGATGCCTCTGTTGTTGTAGCCATATTATTGACAGCTATTCTCATACCTGTTACTATTCCTGTTATGATACAGTCGTTTTCATTTGAATGTCCAGAGACCATCCTTTTCGGGAAAGGGACAAGAGAAGAATTGCCCGGGATAATCCGGCAGTACGGGAAAAAGGTATGTATCATTACCGGTGCATCGTGGTTTGCCCGGTCAGGATGGCAGGATAGATTTAAAAAGCTTTTAAAAGATTTCCAGATTGAATTTTTTTCATGTTCCGGGCGTGAACCTTCGATTAAAAGCATCCAGGGGTTGATTGACAATACCCGGGTTTTTTCACCAGACATTATTGTTGGTATTGGCGGTGGGTCAGTTCTCGATTCGGCAAAAGCAGTATCCGGGCTTGTTCGTGCAGAAGGCAATGTTGCAGATTACCTGGAAGGGATTGGGAAAGGCATTTCATTACAAAAGCCCGGTATTCCCTGGATAGCACTTCCCACCACCTCGGGAACAGGCGCAGAAGTGACAAAGAATTCCGTTGTAAAATCAGATGAACATAAGGTGAAAAAAAGCTTAAGATCACGGTTTCTCCTGGCAGATGCGGTGATTGTCGATCCTGAGCTTACCCTCGAATTACCCCTGTCTGTCTCCGGTATTGCAGGTATGGATGCCCTGGTCCAGCTTGTGGAATCTTATGTTTCCAAAAAAGCAAAACCCTTCCCCCGCGCCCTTGTAAAACAGGCACTACCCGTAATGTTCGGTGCATTAAAAAAGATCGCTTCCCATCCCCCTGATTCAGAGGCAAGAACAGGGGCCGCATACGGGTCACTTGTAAGCGGATTGTCTCTTGCGAATTCAGGGCTTGGCGCTGTTCATGGTTTTGCATCAGCATTGGGCGGGCTTTATGAGATTCCCCATGGTCTTATCTGTGCGGTTTTCCTGAATCCCGTGTTGAAAGCAAATGCAGATGTTATCAGGAATGATATTATGGAGCTTTTCCCCGGTATTGTTCATAAAAAAGCAGATCCTGTGGAATGGCTTATGAATGAAGTCACCCTGCTTCTGAAACTCTATGGAATCAAACCCCATCTAAAGGATTACGGAATCGGTAAGGATATGGTTGATACAATTGCCGGTAAGGCAACCGGTTCCAGTATGTCCGGAAATCCCAGGGAGCTCACCATGGAAGAAAAGAGGAAGATAATTCTTGAAGTACTGTAGGAAGAAGACCAGAGGATCAGAGAGTAAGAAAACCAGCGCATCAGCGAGTCAGAGGACCAGTGAGTCAGAAGACCAGAGAACCAGAGGACCAGAAGAGTAGATGACCAGAGAACCAGAAGACAGTAAAAAGAGAAGATTGCCTGAACAATTGTTCCGGTCATACCGATAATAATAAATACGGTACATTCATGACACTTGATAAATCATATATACCATTAAAAACATCTGTTGATGTTGCCAGGATTAGAAGAAGCTGCAGGATCTGTGAAAAAATACTGGTCCAGTTAAGCAGCTGCATTCGTGAAGGGGTGACAACAAAAGAACTTGATTCTCTTGCAGAGGTACTTATCAGGAAAGAGAAAGCAAAACCTGTACTTAAGGGGTATGATGGTTTTCCAGGTTCAATATGTACTTCCGTGAACAATGTTGTCGCACATGGAATACCATCCGGTTATTGTCTTAAGGATGGAGATATTATTACTATTGATATTACCATCGAAAAAGATGGCTGGTATGGAGATGGTGCATGGACGTTTATTACAGGAAAAAAACAATCACCTGCAAAACATCTTGTAAAAGCGGCCTGGCAGGCATCGCTGGCCGGTATTATGGAGGTAAAAGCAGGATCTTTCCTGGGTAATATAGGATATTCAATAAATATGATTGCAAAAAAACATGGGTGTTCAATTGTTAAGGAGTTTGTAGGACATGGTATCGGGAAGGAGATGCATGAGGAACCCCTTATACCGCATTTCGGAAAACCGGGAACAGGAAGACGGATTGTCCCGGGAATGGTTTTTACTATTGAACCGGTCTTAAGCCTGGGGAAGCCGGATATTATTATGACAGAACAGGGATGGAATTGTATGACAAAAGATAATTCACTTACTGCCCAGTTTGAAAATACTATTGCAGTGTTTAAAGACAGGATTGAAATTTTAACACTTTCTTGCGGAAAATTAAAAGATTTTATTGACTATCCGCCTGTATTATAGTAATATTACACTACTTGTTTATTAGCCACCTTAGCTCAGCTGGCCAGAGCACGTGATTTGTAATCTCGGAGTCCTCGGTTCGAATCCGAGAGGTGGCTTTCTTACCGGAACCTGATTCCTGTTATAAGGAAGCAGGTTTTTTTATTTTCCAGGTGTCATTTTGTTACTTGCATTTATTTTTCCCTTATAAAGAGTATAGTATCTAATTCATCTGCGTTCTATACCTTGCATAGACCAAAAAACTGGAAAATGTGTAAAAAAAAAGATAAATTTTATTCCAATGATAAGAGGAGTTTGGTATAGTAACAATCAGAGGTATTATTATATTATGATATACAATCGAAGTGATGCAGGTTGTCCGGTTTTGTGAAGATGCTGTTAAAAAGAAAATATTTACGACAGATTTTATTTTGGATGAAACAATTACTTTACTTTTACTGTTTCCGGTAGTTCCTGTTTACCAATTGTCCGGCAGTATGGATATGTGAGCTGCAAAAACAACCAGGAAGTAAAGGTTATCAGGTCAAATTGCTGAACTTTTTTTATTGTTTATAATTGAACTATAGTTTAAAACTAATTGAAAAAAGCAGGTTATTTTTATGAAATATAGTTTTGTAATCCCCACATATAATAATAAAAGGCTTTTAGAAAATACTCTTGAAGCATTACATCATCAGGAGGGTTTCGGAAAAGATGAGTACCAGGCAGTGATAGTGGATGACGGCTCGGATGATAATACACACCAAATCATTGAAAAGCAAAACAGGAACTATAATCTGAAATATATTTTTTTGGACAGGATGACAGACTCATGCAGGGCAAAAGCAAGAAATTGCGGCTGGAAGAATGCAGATGGAGAAATAATTATTTTTATTGATTCGGATATAATTGTGAAGAGAAATTATCTGTCTCAATTAACCGGATGTTATGAAATGGAATCTAACATGGTTGTTTTCGGAACCAGGTTGATGCTGCAGGATGATATAGAGACGGAAGAAATATCAAATGGTGAAATATTCAGAAAGTATAAATTCGATAGATCCAAAGCGGAATATTTTGAACACAGACATTATTTGTTTAACACAATGTCATACAATATCAATTGCTTTTTAGACCCATGGTTGTATGCATACAGTTGTAATGTGGCTATTCCCAGGAAGATTATAAATGAAGAAAGGGGATTTGATGAGAACTATAAAGGCTGGGGAGTAGAGGACCTGGAATTGTCATATAAAATATATCTTAAGGGAGTAAAGTTTGTATTCAACAGCAATCTTGAAGCTTTTCATCAAAATCACACCAGAGCAACCAATGTTAACGTAAAAAGTGGTGTATATAATGCTGAATGTTTTATACGTAAGTATCCTGATGCTTTAAAAATATTTCCTCACGAGGTTAAAAAACTCTTGCTGATAGGCGGCCTTGAACACGATTTTACAGGCATGCAGGAAGAAGTGGAATATATAGGAAAGAAAATAGAAGCTTGTTTACCTCCAAACACTAAATGCAATAAAACTGAAATAATAGAGTTCAAAAATAAAGCGGATATTGACAAGATTAAAGCAAAAATTAAGAAATTAACAGCGAGCAGCGATATTAGAATTATTGTAAACGACTATGTAGAAGACACTGATTTAGGTATCTGGATACAATTACTTGATAAGTCTGGAAGCGTACCGCTGTATTTTGTAATGTCAAAAAAATTGAATGCCCCTGGTTTCCCGGGGCCTTGATGATATATACTTAAATTTACTAAAATTTTGCTTGACAATAAATCTACTTTGTGTTACTTTTATTTCATTAATTTAATTCAGTTAAACAAATAATAAATAAATTTGGTCTACGTGGAGAAAATAGGTGAATTAATAAATGGATGTTTTCTATCAAAGACTATCGAGTAGACCGAAAGCTAAAATAATTATTTTAACCGGAGGTATAAATATATGGAATATACAGTAGGAACTAATTGGGATTTTGATTTAATAGATAAGATAAATTACCCTGAAGTAAAGTCGGTATTCGGAGGAATTCCCGATGCATTGATCGCAAGTGGAAGATCATCCTTTATGATCAATCCGATTCAGGAAGAAAACCTGAAGAATTATATAGGTAAAGTGCACGAAAAGGGGTGGAAGTTCGAATTTAATGTCAATTCTGGTTGTATAGAAAATATCGAGTTAACACCGGCAGGGCATAAAAAAATATTGAAATATTTTGAGTGGATAGAAAGCCTGGGTGTTGATTCTGTTATTATTAGCATACCGAACTTAGTCCAGATAGTTAAAAAGTTTTTTCCGAAACTGGAAGTTAAAATATCAACCTATCAAAAAATAAATAGTGTGGAAATGGCCACCCGTTTTGAAGATATGGGAGCAGATGCGATAATGCTTTCAGAACATATAAACAGGGACTTCAAGCTTTTACAGGGAATAAGAAACAATATAAAGTGTAAATTGATGCTGATCGCAAATGTGGGATGTGTTTATGCGTGTGCAAACATGCATAGCCATACAAACAGCGTAGCACACAGCGGTGCGGAATCAGCAATCAATACAATATTAACCGAGGTGTATGCAGCGGATTGTTTATACAAAAGGATCAGCAATCCCGTGGAATTAATAAAATCACGCTGGATCAGACCGGAAGATGTCGGTTACTACGAAGAAATAGGGATAGATATGTTTAAAATAATCGACAGGCATTCGAGTACAGAGGCCCTGGCAGAAAGAATGAAAGCATACCACGAAAGAAGTTATGACGGTAATCTTATAGATTTACTTGGCCAGATCATCAACAAAAAAAAGGGTGCACCTATAGATATGGATAGAGTCTTTAATCTGAAAAATCCTGAAGATATGAAAAAAGTGGAAAAATTCTTAGGGGTCTTAAATATCTTAATTTCCGATCTATATTACCTTGATAATAAAGCAATACCCGATGACTTTTTAGAAGAATTTAAAAAGAGAGATTGCAAAAGGATGTCCTGCCTGAAATGCGGTTACTGTAAAAAAATTGCAGACATGGTAATAAAGAAGACCCAGGATGACGAACAGATTCAAGGGACTATACATATGCTTAAAGAAGTAAAACAGGAGATACTTGACGGATCTTTACTTTATTAGTTTGATAAGCCTTGTGCAGCACCTTAAAAAAACAACAATTCGGGCCTTGACAAATGTTGAGGAATTCAACAAAATTACACCAATTGTCGTTTTTAAGAGGTGGTATTCAGTAACCTGAAAGTGGATGATAAAATATAGTTTTGTGATACCTGCTTATAATAATAAACGGCTTCTCAAGAACACTCTGATAGCCTTGAATTATCAGGAGAATTTCGGAAAAGAAGATTACGAAGTTGTTATAATAGATGATGGCTCTGACGATAATACAGAAGCTTATATCAGTGATATAAACAAAAACTATGCTTGCCAGTACATTTACATTGAAAGAGACGAGAAATCCTGCCGGAGCAGAGCAAGGAATTACGGCTGGAATGCTGCAAAAGGCGGGGTAATAATTTTTATTGACTCGGATATATTAATTAATAGAAATTATTTAAAAGAAATCGAAAGATGTTTTGATATAGATGACAATATTATATTATTTGGTACAGTATTCA
Source organism: Spirochaetales bacterium (assembly GCA_016935735.1). Taxonomy (GTDB): domain Bacteria; phylum Spirochaetota; class Spirochaetia; order SZUA-6; family JAFGRV01; genus JAFGRV01. Next base: position 13,800 of record JAFGQK010000300.1, read on the forward strand.
GGCTTAAAGAGGATATTTCCCTGGAAGATGTTGAAGATGGAAGCATATTTAAACAATTTGTTTCAGGAATCAATAAAATAGAATATCTGGAAGAAAGGCATATTTTTTTTAATATTTTTTCCTATAATAATTATTTTCATCCTTTCAGTTGGAGTTTTGTTTTTAGCGGTAACGTCGCTGTATCCAGAAAAAACCTGAAGGCTATAGGCGGATTCGATGAAGCTTACGTGTGTTGGGGAGGAGAAGACACTGAATGGGGTTACAGGGCATATAATAATGGATTAAGGCTTGTATATAATCATAAACTTGAGGCATTGCATCAGTATCACCAGGAAGAGATACAGAAAAAAAATTCCAGTAATAAAGCCAATCTGGATTACTTTTTCAGAAAACATCCTCAAGCATTAAGTTTCTTACCGGAGGAATCAAGATATAAAGTCTTGTCTGGATTTTCAAAAAACGAGGAAAATACAATAAAAACTGAAGCTGAAATGAGAGACAGATTAATCAGGATACTTAATGATGTTGAAAAGAATATACGAGATACAAATCAAAAAATAGAGATAACTGTTGCTTTGCGGGATAAAAATAGGTTTTTAGAGATAAAAGAAATAATTGACTTCTTATCAAAAAGACCGGGGATTTTATTAATAGTCAAGGATTATAATGAAACCGGTAATCTCGATGTATGGATTCAGTTAATGGGTAAAAGAGAAAGCACCCCAATGTATTACCCGATGAATAGGGAAAAATTTGATGATTTTATCAGAAATTATAGAAGCAGCCTTTAGGCAAACAGGAGATAGTAAGCTTTATTAAATCGATTAGTTCATATAAATTCTATAAATAGGCAATATATAAAAAACGATCGGAAAGCGGTAGAGAATATAGTTAATTGGTATCATATACCAACAATCTTTTGGATTGCCGGTATTTCCAATAGTAGTGGTTGCCTGAAAATTATCAGGACTAATTTATTATACTATAAAGAATTATTCACCATGCTAAATGTACCGATGAGGCAAATCACTTTATTAAGGAGTATATGTTATTTTACGCAAAATAACAAAGTATTGGCCGCCAGGTTAATAAGATCAGTATAATTTTAAAAGAACCTGGACAGTCTGTTAATTGGGTGGGCGTAACCAACGTTATGTTAAATAAAAAGGAATAAGATGCAGTATATTACCAAAAAGTTAATTGAAACCACTGGTATTATTGAGATTAATAATCCACCCCGGAATCTCATCGATGAACCGGAATTCCTCGATATCGATGATTTAAATGGCTGGATAATAAAAAACTCTTTAAAAGGAGTAATCATCAGAGGGGTGGGCAGGAATTTTTCCGCCGGTGCCAATAAAGAGAAATTTTACGAGAAAGTAATAACAAATAAGACAATGGAGGGGGAGTTCAGCCGGGGGAGAAAGATTCTTAACTTTTTTGAGTCTCTGACCATACCCACCCTGGCCTTGATACAGGGGGCTTGTTTCGGGGCGGGTTTGGAAATTGCACTCAGTTGTCATTTAAGAATTTGCAGCGACAATGCCCTCATCGCCTTTCCTGAATCCAATTATGACCTGATGCCCGGTTTCACAGGCACCTACAGGTTACCCAGGTTAATCGGCAAAGGTAAATCCCTTGAAATAATATTATCAGGGGAGATAATAGATCCGCTTAAGGCCCTGGCATACGGAATTGTGGATTATGTAAAACCGAAAAAGGAAGCTGATGATTTTGCCCTTGAATTGCTAAAAAAATTGACAGCGAACAGGCCGCTTCATGTGATCAATGCGATTACAAAATCAATAAATAATTATTTTCTGCTGGATAGAGACTCTGCTTTAAAAGAGGAAGCCAAACTATTCTGTCAGCTGGTGAGACAAAAATATCATGATGAAAAAACTTGATTCCATTCTTTGGGAAGAAGCGGATAGGATAGGTCATTTGATACTTAATGATCCTCCTGCTAATCCAATGGATGTTCATTTTTTTGAAATCCTGCAGCAGATAATAGATGTGAAGATTGATATCGACAACATTGATGCTCTTGTGATATATGGACAGGGCAGACATTTTTCTGCCGGTGCGGATCTTGAAGATGTTACACGAGATGTGGTAACTGATACATTAAAATATCCTGATGCCTTGTGCCGGAATAGCCGGGCTTTTTCCTTTTTTTCGGACATGACTATACCGGTGATTGCTTTAATAAATGGGGTTTGTCTGGGATCAGCTCTTGAACTGGTCTTATGCTGCCACATCAGAATTGCCGGCAATACTGCCCTTTTAGGATTGCCCGAGTCCACCTTCGACTTGATGCCGGGCTGTGGAGGAACACAAAGATTGGTGGATATAGTCGGCCTGTCTAAAGCCATGGAAATGATTTTTACAGGTAGTAATTTGAATGCAAAAGAAGCACTGGAAGCCGGTTTAGTGGATGCTGTTTTCCCAAAGACGAATATTACAACAGAAGCCACCAGGCTGGCAAAAGGTATTGCTGAAAATTATCAAAAGCACGATAAGAGACAATATATAAAAAAATATTTATCCGGGCAGGTGACAAAATATGAGTAATAAATATGTAAAACTGATGGGCTGCGGTTCCTATCTGCCGGGCAAGCCTGTACCTTTTGATGATGTGGATAAAGTATTGGGCTGTTTTACAAAAGCTCCACCCCAAATTATCAAGTGGTTGGAAAATATCAAACCGGTGATGAAAGAGATCCTGGAAGTAAAGTATTATCATTATGCCATTGATCCCGAAACCCGGGAATTTACGGAAGATAATCTGAGTCTTTGTGTAAAAGCTGCAGGGAAGGCGTTAGCCGACTGCGGCATGGAACCCGGTGATATTGATTTTATCATCTACGGAGGGCCCTACCTGTACCAGATGCCTTGCCTTTCAGTACAGATTCAGGATGCCCTGGGTATTGAAAACTGTGCAGAAATGTCCATCCAGGCAAACTGTACATCCGCCTACAAGGCGCTGATGACGGCTTATCACCTGATTCGTGACGGGGGCTGTAGGACACCCCTGGTACTTTCTTCGAATATGCCCAGTGCCCAGTTAAGGGTTGAACATTATCACCAGGAAATTGTCAGGAAAGAAGACCTGTTTTTGCGCTGGTTTTTATGTGACGGGGCCGGGGCGTTGATTCTGCAGGAAAGTAATGAGAGATCAAAGGGATTTTACATTGAAAATGTCTATCTGGAATCACCCGGTAGGAGGAAACCTTCAGCAATGTATACGAACTGGCCGGGATATTATCTCAATCCGCAGGAGGTTTATGAAAAGGGTCTCCATCACTTGAAACAGATGTTTCAAAAGCAGTTAACCGAACATTTTCACGAGGAAGGGGGAACTATTTTTTTTAAAGGATTGATGCGGATGATCGAAAAATGCAACATCGATCTCGGCCGGCTTAAATACCTGCAGATAAATATGCCTTCCAGGCATGTGGTGGATTTGATCATCGATGAGTGTAAAGTCCTGGGAATAGAGAAAGAGCAGATATATTCATCATTGAGTGAATACGGATATACCGGGCCTCCTGCAGCCTTTATTTCCATAGACCAATTTGTGAAAGAAAAGAAATTAAACCACGGTGATTTACTGATCAGCTTTGTGACCGAGGTAAGTAAGTTTATGCAAGCCGGTTTCAGTTTATCTTATTTTGAATGACGGGGAATTTATTGACAATGTTTTGGATTATCAGTATTTCCAATCGTAGTGGTTTGCCAATTATTTATATTATAAAAAATTATTTCTCACCTCAAATCGTCAGGTGGGGCAAACCACTTTATAAGGAGTATAAATGATACAATGCGTCGGTGTGATTGGTACAGGGAAAATGGGTACCAATATTCTCGATTACCTGTTACATTATGATTTTAAACTCAGATGGAAGTGCCACTACGAAAAAGATGTGTCAGTTCTGGATTCATTAATAGATCGAAAAGTAAAGCGTGTGCTGAAAATGCAGGAGCGTTATGATGAAAATACTTTTATACAGTACAGGGGGCGGATACAGATAAGCAGTTCGATTTACGTGTTAAAAGGTTGTGATCTGATTATTGAATCGGTAACGGAAGATAAAACGGTCAAGACCGATGTATTCCGTCAACTGAATCAAATTATCACTCCCGAAACTATCTGTGTAACCAATACTTCCAGTCTGGATCCGGGCCTTCTGTTTCAGGGGTATAATCATAAAAATCGTTGCGGGGGCTACCATTTTTTTTATCCCATACATTATAAAAATATCGTGGAAATCAATTGTACAGAGCAGACGGACAAAGCGACCCGGGAAATGTTAATTCATTTTTCAGAAAGTATAAAAAAGCAGTACCTCATTCTTGATGAACCGGACCATTTTATATTGAATCGTATATTCTGCCCCCTCCAGGCACAGGCTTATCTTTTTCTGCAGGAAGGGATACTTACTGTTGATGAACTGGATAGTTTAATCCGGGAAAAAGTTTTTCCAATAGGTGTATTCGAGTTTATCGATTCAGTGGGGATAGATATAATCAGCACTTCTGTAAAAAATTATCTTTCCCATTATGCTCATAAGGAGTTTTTTAATCCCTGGATAGAGGCTATGGAGCAAATGGTTGCAACAGGAAACCTGGGTAAAAAAAGCGGCCAGGGATTTTACCGTTATTTGAAAGGGGGAAAACAGGCTATGATTTTTAATAATCAAAACAAAAACCCGCAGGCCCCCGGAGAATATAAACAAAGGGTCACTGATATGCTGGAAGCCCTCTATTTAAACGGATTCTGCCATGAAACAGGCAATATTCCCCCGGGAATTCTGGATAATGCAATAAAGGAATATTGGGGAATGGATACGGGACCCCTTGATTTGTTGAAAAAAAGCGCCATCAATCAGCTGCGTTTAATGGAATTTTATAAAATGACAGGGAATGAATTTTATAAACCCGCGGCTGCCTGGGAAGGAGTGAACCAATTAAAAGAAAAGTAGTGATTAGCGGAATTGATATGATAACGGCCCTGGGATTGAATTATCAAACCTGTTGGGAGAATTTGAAGAACGGACAGTCCGGGGTAAAAAAAATAACTCTTTTTGATCCGGAAGATAATGAAACCCGGATAGCTGCCCAATTACCCGATGGTTTTGAAGAGTACGCCCGCGGTTATTATACCCGGAGACTTAAGCAGCAGATGACCCGGGTAACAAGAATGGCGTATGTCTGCGCTATTAATGCGGTGAATAACAGCAGGATCGACTTTAACATGTTTGATCCTCTGCGGGTGGGTGTTATCCTGGGAATCGTGGATACCGGTTATAACAGCCTGGAACAGGAAGAAAGTGAGGACAATAGAATCCTGAAATCGATGAACAATGCTCCCTGTGCCTTATTATCCATCAAGTATAAGATTGAAGGCCCCTGTTTTCCTGTTAGCACCGCCTGCTCTTCCTCCGGGTATGCCATCGGTCTTGGGTATGATCTTATCGATAACAATAGATGTGATGCTGTTATTGTCGGGGGGGCGGATTCAACCCTGAGTCCGGAACAGGTGCGGGGATTCAACGAGTTATACGCTTTAAGTGTGAATAACCCGGAACCGGAAAAGGCCTCTTGTCCCTTCAGCCGGGAACGTGATGGTTTTGTGATCGGTGAAGGGGCTGGTATGCTTATCCTGGAATCCGAAGAGTCCGCATTAAAACGCAATGCGGAAATCTATGGGGAAATCGCCGGTTATGCGATGACGACGGAAGCCTATAATTTACTTTCCCCGAAAAAGGATGGCGAGGGTATGGTGCGAACAATGGAACTTGCCGTCAAAAACGCCGGGATGACCGTTAATGATATTGATTATATCAACGCCCATGGGACATCGACCTTCCTCAATGACCTCTGTGAAACCATGGCCATCAAAGCGCTTTTCAAAGAAAGGGCTTATTCTATTCCTGTCACTTCGAGTAAATCAATGATCGGTCATACTATAGGGGCTGCCGGGGCTATAGAATCGATCATAACCGCTTTAAGTATAAAGGAAGGAATCCTTACACCTACCATAAATCTGGAGTTTAATGACCCGGAATTGGATCTTGATTATGTTCCTTGCAAAGCCAGGAAGCAGGTTATCAACACCGGACTTTCCAATTCTTTCGCTTTTGGAGGACACAATGTTTCTATTGTTATTAAAAAGGCCTTTCGTAATCTTTGAAGGTTTCATCACCGGAAAAACAGGAGTATTGATCAAAATTTCTTATTGTAATATAATGTGTCAAATTGCACAAAATTTATAAGGTGGAGTATGTTAATGAAAAAGATAACTGAAAATACACGTGCCGAGGTTAAAGATATCATATTTGACTTTTTAGCCGATGCATGTGAAATAGAGAAATCGGAATTAAATGAAGATATGAAAATTATCGAAGAATTGGGGGGCGATTCCCTGATGTTCTTAAGTATGCTGGAAATATTCAAGAAAAAATATAATTTGAATGTTGAACTGAAAGCCATCGGCAAATATATCTTAAAACATCCTGCAGAAACAATCGGGGAAATCATTGATGCTACTTTAGTAATTATTGAGTATGAAAATAGGATTGTTGACATGTAACCGATAGTTCCCCCGGGCTGTCGAACTTATAGCATAACGTTGACTACGCCCACGACCCGGATAATGAGCTGTCCAGGCTCCAATTAATTATACTAATCTGTTTAACCTGGCGGCAGGCGTTTATCTATTTTGTTTAAAATCTTGTTATTTTAACAAGATTTTAAACAAAATAGTATATATAAGGAAGTTTTATTGCTTGTATTTATGTATGAAAAATAATGTAATGGCAGATATTGTGTTCCCGGCTTTTGGTGCGGAATACCTGGGTTGCGAAAGGGATTTTGTCCAGCAGGAAACAACCGGGATTGAATTTTACCTGCAAAGAGCGGAAAAAGCTGTAGATATCGATAAGCAGTTTATTGAGGCGGATAAAGGCGCAGAGGTCTACGATGAATTGCAATCCCAGTTTGCCAGCTATATTTACAGCTGTATCTTTGCGGATATCATTAATCAACGAGGAATCAAATCCGGGCTGGTGGCAGCGTATAGCATGGGATTGTACGCGGCCTTATACCATTGCGGAGTTTTTTCTTTTGAAGATGGTTTACGCATTATCAGGGATGCCTGTCAACTGGCTCAGGCCACTGCAAAAGGTAAAAAGTTTGCTATGGGGGTCATTGTCGGTTTGGATGTTGATGATGTAAAAGGTTTGATTTCCGCCCATGCAACCGGTGTGGATATAATCAATATCAACAATCAATATCAAATCATTATCTGTGGGCCGGAGAATGAAGTCGTGAAAATAATTACTGCTGCTCAAGATGAGGGGGCGTTGAAAGCTTATATCCTGCAGATAAAAAACCCCTATCATACAGCCCATGTAAAGTCTGCAAGGCATGAATTTGAAAAAGTGCTGGAAACCTATTCATTACAAAACAGCAAATACCCTCTGGTCTCTTCTCTGGATCAGAAGATATACAATACCCGGAAGGAAATAATTAATGAAATGGTTAAAAACATTTATAATTCTTCCAACTGGTATAAAACAATGGAGGTATTGATTGAAAAGGGTTCAAAAAAAATCATCGAGTGCGGTCCGGGAAAGAGCCTTTGTAATATGGCCAGATTCATACCAGGGGATTACAAAATATACCATATGAAACTGGTTTACAATAATAATTTCAACCTCAAATAAGCAATTAAATCCGGCAGAAATGATTTATCAGGTGGGCTCTAAATAGTATCCGTGCCTTCTTTAATCAACCAGAGATCGGAAACATTTTTATAAAATTCTTCGAGGGGTAATGTTGTTTTTAATACCGAATTAAAAAAATTGTATTTATTAAGGTCATAATCAATAATCTGTTCCTTTACTTGATTGTAATACACAGTTCCGGGCATGGGAGTAAGAATCGTATACCCCGCATAGACTACTTTGTGGGAGTTTGAATAATCAGCCATGGCCTTAAAATCATCTTCCTTATAATAAGGAGGAATGACATAATTTCCCCGGATCTTTATCCCATTGGCCTGGAGTATATTAATCGCCTTTTCTATCAGTTCCGGCCTGGTATCTTTATTATATTTTTTTAATTCATCATAGCGATAGGATTCAAAACCGCAGATAACTACTTGCAGACCGCATTGAGCCAGTTTCTCGATTAAATCGGGATGCGCGGCTACCGTGTCTACACGAATATCAATGACCAGCTCCTTTTTTATGTTTTCTTCCAGGATACGGTCACATAATTGGTGAATGAATCCGGGATTCACGACTGTGTTCGCATCGGCAAAACGAATAACGTTATACTCAGGATCTATGGATTGCATTTCATCAATAATGCTTTTTATCTCCCTCTGGTAAAATTTTCCTTTGTATTGAGGCCGGATGGAACAGAAAGAACAATTGTAGGGGCATCCCAGTGAAGTAAAAATATAGGTGATCGGGCCGATTTTTCCCCGTATTTTGTAGGCCTGTATCCATTTTTTGATAAATGAACGGTCCGGCACGATAAAATCCTGCCCGGCTGAATAATACCGGGTTGTTAAAGGCTTTCCGGGAACCAATTGATTGTGCTTATTAATTAATATTCCGGCAACGGCTTCTACATCTTTGTTTTCCTGTTTTGCGCTGACGATTTCTCTGAAAATTTTAGCGGATTCCCCGGGACAGATAATATCCGCCGCGGTACTGATAAAATCCTCCGGACATAATGTTGCATGGAGTCCGCCGGCAATGGTAAGGATGTTATGATTATAGGTTTTTACAGTTTTTAAAATAGCGGCTCCACCGTTAAATTCCGATGCTATAAAAGTAACCCCGACCAAATCAGGATTGATTTTTTCAAGGTATTGACGGGTTAATTCGCCGGGGGGAGGAGCATGCGGGTGTAAATCATATTCTGCTTTCATATCCAGGACTGTAACATCATGGTCCCTGACTGCCCCGGCAACGGTCAATAATCCCAACGGAGGGCCGATTAATTTCTGATGAATAAATTTTTTGGCATCTGCAGAAGCATAGTGAAATATTCCATTTTCATTTGATCTGGGCGGATTGATTAAAAGAATTTTCATATATTCTCCCGAATTATATCAATTTATAAATTATACAGAATCCTGATTGTAATAGAAAAGAAGGTGTTTTGCAACATCTTACCGGTGGGAGTAATTCCCGGTTCCCCGTTTTTTATAGTCTTTTCTGTATTCTATCAATAGAATTATCAATAAAATGTGGACAAAAGAATTGCTGTCCACAACTATTGACAGTATCTCAATAATATAGTATACATAACTGAAAAATTATAGAGGGCAAGTTGTAATTTCCTAAATAAATTTTAACTCTTGACAGGGAAATTTGTCTTAAAAGAATCTATTTTAAACAAACAGAAAGAAGGATTTTGTTTATGGAAAATGATATTTTTCAGAAAGATTTGAAACACATAGGGATTGTCCTTTCATTTACATGTAATCTGAAGTGTAAAATGTGTAAATTATGGATGAAGCCCCCATTGTCGCTTTCCCTGGATTCGATCAAGAGTATATTAAAACAGGCTAAAGCATTGGGTGCAGACATTTTTACACCTTTCGGGGGGGAACCGGTATTAAGAAAAGATATTTTTGAAATTTTTAGTTATGCCCACCAATTAGGGTATGATATTGAATTTGTGACAAATGGAACTTTAATCAATGAGCAGGTAGCTGAAAGATTATTCAAGTATATATCCGGGATTTCCATATCCATTGAAGGATCGAAAGAACATCACGATGAAATAAGAGGTAATGGGACTTTTGATAAGGCAATCTCCGCAGTCAAGTTTCTGACAAAGTACAAACGCCGGGATGCGAATATCTGTTTAACTATGGTCGTAACCAAAAATAGCTATAAATATATGAAAAAACTTGTCGATTTGGCCAGTGAGCTCAAAGTTGATAAAATTTTTTACCAACCTTTCAACAGGGCCCAGGCAAGAAAAGAAAATGTACATGACTTTCTGGTCCCGGCAGTCGAAATTCCCGTTTTGCAGCTGGAAATAGAGAGTACCATCAATTATGCAATGCACAAGAATGTACAATTGGGTTCTGTTATCGAATTTAAATTGATCCCTTTATACTTTAAACTAAATGGTAAAATAAAACCAACAAAAGGATGCTTCTTACCATACCATGATATGTTAATTATTCCCAATGGTAAAGTATTTGCTTGTCCCTTCGAGCGTATTGAAGTAGGTGATATCAATGAGAACAATCTTGACTATATCTGGAATTCCGAAAAATATGAAAAACAAAGAGAAAAAGCAAGATTAAAAAAATGCCGCGGTTGTCTTGCCAATTGCTCAGATTTGGATTCATATAAAATAGAAAGTGCATAAAATCCTGGTATAACCGCAGAATAATTTATTTTAAACCGTTATGCGATTTATAATATTTTACGATGAGACATTCGTTAAAACGCTTTATTACATTATATGCTAAACCAAAGCCGTCAAGCAATTTCTTAATTTCATTACGTTCACGATAAGGTGTATCACCAGGAAGACTGTCATACAGATCTTTTGGGTCGATATTCATCTCTTTCGCCTGCATAAAAATTTCGGCCATTTCCTGGCGTTCTTTTTTTAATATTCTTGAGAAAGTAATCCTTATCTTTATCCAGGAAAAAAAAACTCTCAAAAAATCTTTGTTTGTATATGTCATTATCTGTTTTACCGCAAGCAAAGAACCTTTCCGGGCAAGTTCATCAATATCATTAAGTCTTTTGCGCTTTAGCTTACCCGAGGAATCAAGAATGCCGATTTTTTTATAAATTCTTTCAAGTACTCTCTCGACCTGGTAAAATGCGACAAAGAGGTGACCATGCAATGCAACAACACGCATAGCCTCATTAATTATTGTTTTGATTAGTTTCTCATCCGAAAGACGATCCACCACACCGGAAGAAATAATAACTGTTTTATAAGAACAGTTCTCAAAAGGCAGGCTTCTTGCATTTGCTTTTATTAATTTAATGGAATGCCTGATATAGGCGTATTTTATCATTTCATCTACGATATCGACACCGTCGGCTATATAACCTTTATCACGGAGATGTTTTACTATCAGTCCCTGTCCTGCACCGATTACCAATACAGGGCTTGCAATATCATTAATTATTTTATCCGTCACATGAGTATTCATGTGACGGTTTTCCATTTTATCCCAGAAAGGACTCCATATTGACCACCATTTTATATTCTTATCCATAAATATTTCTCACTTTTAAAATAATTTTTAACCCATCGCAGCCTTCGGCTGCAACCAGAGTAGTTCCAAAAATCTTCTTAAAATTGGAAGATTTGGGGGTATAATACTATATTACTTGAGTTTGTCCCGCAACCCCAAACAAGGCAAGCCAATAACATCCATCCATTATATATGGGGGCGTGATTGAATTAAGGCATACTATATATAGCATTGATAGAAGGCAATTTCATCATAATTGAAGTTGTCGGACAACCTCAATGATAGACCTCTTGATGGACTAAAGCAGCCTGTCCCTGCTCCAACCACCTGGCGCAATCCGGGGGTAGTATTTCAGAAACAGTAGTTTCATAAAGGACTATCTCATCTTCAGACAGGACCCCTTTCCAGCGATTATTCGTTCCTCTGTACAAAAAACGCTGGCTTCCGCCAAAGAAAGCTTTTCCCCCACCTGGAACGATATTATCCGCATTGTTTTTCATCGACTTGAATGATGCATTATCAAGTAAAGTTGGCCAGATATCTTCATTTACTTCAATATCAAGATATCTTGCGATCAGACGTATTTGCCTATCAATATCTCCTAAAAGATCATTGAAATGCATCAGCAAAATATTGGGTAGATGCCTGTAAGCCCACCATGTTTGCACATTGTTCAGAATTGATAAACCAAGATTTCCCTCACCTAATCCGGAGAACCAGCCTTTAGTCATAAAGTCTTTAAAGAATTCGTGAATATCATCTGATGGGCGAGTAAGGGGATCACCGACCCGGCCAGGGGTATTGTTGAATATGTCAAACATTTCCGGCGTTAAATGGCGGTAGTGATTCCAGAGAGACATAAAAATATCTCGTCCGTCACGCGCAATGTAGATATATTTTACCTGTGGATAATAGATAAGACCGTCGAGGGGTAGGTGCGTTTTGACAAAGCGCCGATGAGTTTGCGCTTCGATGAGATCAAATTGCTTTTTAATCATGGCGGGCCGAAAATCGATCCACGGTGATAACTGCCAGATCGGTGCAGGTATTTCTTGATTTTGAAAAATCAAATGAGCAACAATGGTCTGTATCCATGTTGTCCCCGATTTGCCGGTAGTGGCGATGATAATGTCATCAGCACGCGGTTTAAAATCATTCCAATAGGTGCTGTCCATGGTATGATTTTGATAGATATGATTGACGCTCGGCAGTGGTGACATTCCCCACGGTTCACCTTTATTATTTTTTGTTGTCATGATTCACTCCTCACATGTTATTTAAAAACTTCCGATCCGGGCGTATGCCCGGTACCGGAAAATTTAAAGAAATAGGTTCCTGCCTGAATTGTCGATACTATTATGGCAATAACCGACAAGGAGGAATCTATGCTATTTTGACTCAAAATCTTGTCAAAATAACAAGATTTTAAGCAAAATAGATAAACGTTGGCCGCCAGGTTAATGAGACCAGCATAATTAAAAGAACCTGGATAGCTTGTTAATTAGGTCGTGGGCTTAAGCCTTCGTTATGGTAAAAACCTACAACAATCGGCAGGAAAAGTCCAGTAAAATAATGCAATTATGGAGCGCCTGCGGTACTTTTACGAATGTAATTCACACAGGTACAAATTACTCTAAGTTCGAGGCTGGGGTAATCATGGAAGAGAATAAATCGGACTGGAAGGCTGTTTGTCTTTACTGGCTATTCAGGTACAGTAAAAAGAGCGTATTATGTAAAAATACGGAATACAGATCGGTATGGAAAAGAATACGCTCTTGAAGGCGAAGGTCTTTTCGCAAGATGTAACTACTATTGTGCCTCGACGAATGTTGAGGAGTACCTTATAAATTGAGTCCCATTGTTGTTAAAATGGCTGTACCGTAAATAAAAAAAACCGAAAATACAGGAAAATCTATATAAAATACTTGCATAAATCAGAATTATTGATTAAATTGCTTGGTATAATTGATTTTGGTAGAACAGCCACACAAGAGGTGGCTTCAGGGGAGATACCCGAGTGGCCAAAGGGGGCAGACTGTAAATCTGTTGGCTCAGCCTTCGAAGGTTCGAATCCTTCTCTCCCCATTATTTCCCGGATTTGTTGAAATTGAGTACTCTTCAAAAAGAAAAAAGTTTTAATAGTCTATCTTATTTTATGGGGATTTACCATTTTGATAAGTAAAATTGCAAAACCTTTTTACTTAGAAGGTTTACGTTTTGAATGTAACCGGTGCTCTGTCTGCTGTAGACATACACCAGGTTATGTGTTTCTTTCTTTAAAAGATCTGGAATTACTTGTTTCCTTTACCGGGATGACAGAAGAAACCTTTTTATCCTCGTATTGCCGGGAAATAGTTACCATTCGCGGTATAAAAATAAGTTTAAAAGAAAAAGCAAATTACGATTGTATTTTCTGGGAAAAGGATGGATGTATATATTATGAGGCACGGCCGTTTCAATGCAGAAGCTTTCCTTTCTGGAAACAGTACCTCGGGACAAAAAGAAAATGGGATACCCTGTTATCATTCTGCCCGGGAATCGGGAAAGGGCAGATACATACAAAAGAAGAGATTGAAGAGTGGATCGAGAAAGTAAGCCAGGAAGAATACTATTATAAATAAATTCCTTATAACAATGTAATGGAGTTTCATAGTTATGCTGGTTAAATTCTGGGGAGTAAGGGGTTCAATACCGACCCCCCTAACATCTCAACAGGTAAAAAATCGAATAGCTTCTGTTCTTCAGCGGGTGAAACCGGATGATCTGATTTCACCTGAAAGCAAGGAAATATTTCTTTCAACGCTCCCGGAGGATATTTTCGGTACTGTAGGAGGGAATACCACCTGTATAGAAGTGATAACGAAAAATCCAATATGTCTTATTTTTGACGCAGGAACCGGGTTAAGAGAACTTGGTAATTACTATGCAAGAGAAAAAAAAGAGGTAAATGAATTTCATATCTTTTTTACTCATTTCCACTGGGATCATATACAGGGAATTCCGTTTTTTGCCCCGTTTTTCAATAAAAAGAATTCGATTTACTTTTACAGCCCTGTTCCTCAATTCGAGACATACTTAAAAGATCAAATGAAATTCCCTTATTTTCCTATTGAAATGGGGTTTCTCGCTGCACGGATTCATTTTATTGAACTGGAAGGAAGAGAAAAAAAGATAAAAGATTCAGTAATCGCCTGGAGGCGGATGAAACACCCCGGCGGCTGCTTTTCATATAAAGTATCCAGTAATGGAAAAAGCACCATTGTCGCAACCGATTCGGAGATTACGGAAAAAGAGTTTAAACAAATAGATGAAAATATTTCTTTTTTTAAAGATGCTGATATGCTTATCCTGGATTCCCAGTACACACTGACCGAGCACATCAATAAAATCGACTGGGGTCATTCATCATATAGTATGGATGTTGACCTTGCCTCTGTCTGGAAAGTGAAAAACCTTGTTCTTTTTCATCATGAACCCCTTTATAATGATAAGAAAATCATGAGTATAGAAAGGCTTTCCAGGTGGTATCTGAACCACCTTAAGAATAAAAATATTAACATTATCATCGCCATTGAGGGGAAGGAGCTTAAGGTGTGAATGATCCAGATAACGATTTTATTTTACAGCTAAAGAGAAAAGATGTTATTGGTCTTTATATTTCATTAAAACAGTCTGGTTGTCAATTAACAGATTCCACAGCCAGAATTTTAAAAAAAATCGAGGATTATCTTTATACTTTTCTTACGATTGACCAATTTGAGAATATAGAAGATATTTATACAAGCTATTAGGAGTTGCTTTTCATATTGATATTTTATTATCTTCTTAAACTGAATAGATAGGTAATCTATTATAACAAGAGAGGAATATGGCAATACAGATAGTAAAAACCTTTTTTATATTTCTCTGTGTATTATTTGTAATGATGATTTTTTTTGGTATTGGTGTTGTCTATCTGAACAGCCCTCCCGGGACAAAAAGTTATAATAATACATTTATTATTAAAAAAGGTGAAAGCCTTATCAATATATCAAACAATCTTGAATCAAAGGGAATCATCCGGTCTGCTATCTTTTTACGAATCGTGAGTAAATTACTGGAAACAGAGAAAGATTTCAGAGCCGGATATTATAAGATGGAAAAAGGATTTTCCACCTTTGATGTTCATAATCTCTTAATTTCAGGAAAACAGACACAGATAAGAATTACTATCCCGGAAGGTTGGACAAAGACAAAGATCGCACGCCATTTTGAAGATTATGGTATTTACCGTACAGAAGAGATATTGAAAGCAATTCAATCAGAAAATCTTATGAAAAAATATGGCATAAGGGCAAATAATCTGGAGGGATACCTGTTCCCGGATACTTATTTTATCAATGAGTCACTGGCAGCAGAAGAAATTATCGAACGGATGGTGAAGAATTTCTTTATAAATTTAAAAGAAATTGTACCTGATTATGAATCAATGAGTAGAAAACAGATTCATAACAATGTCATTATGGCTTCCATTATTGAAAAGGAATACAGAATATCTGAAGAAGCCCCGATTATTTCATCTGTCTTTTATAACAGACTAAAAACACAGATCGGGCTGGAGTCATGCGCTACAATAGAATATATCATTACGGAGATATATGGAGAGCCGCATCCGGAAACAATAACTGCAGAAATGAAAGCGATCGATTCGCCATACAATACCTATATGTGGTACGGGCTTCCCCCGGGGCCTGTAACCAATCCTGGCAGAATCGCACTTGCCGCTTCATTTCGCCCGGCACAAACGGATTACTGGTATTTCTGTGTAAAAAATTCTGAAACAGGAGAACATTATTTTTCAAGAACCCTGGAAGAACATAATCAGGCAAAATGGTATTACCTGAAAGGCCGCGGCCTGCCTCCAAAAGAAAATGATTAAAATCATTTTTTAAAAAAAAGGAGGTAAGAGTGGATGATACAGGAACTGTATAGAACAGAAAAGATGGAATCAGGAACAGAAATTAAAGAAGAAATAAAGAGAAAAATTTTTATTTCCGATCTGGTCGGTGAATATGTAGCCCTTAAAAAAAAGGGAACAAAATACTGGGGTTTGTGTCCATTTCATACGGAAAAAACCCCTTCTTTTACTGTGTCACCGGACAAAGAGATGTATTATTGCTTTGGCTGTCATAAGCACGGGGATATTTTTACCTTTATCATGGAGATGGAGAAAGTATCATTTCCCGAAGCCCTTAAAATTCTGGCGCAAAAAGCACATATCCCCCTTTCTTTTGAATACAATAAAGAAAAGGAATCCCGGAAAGAATTGCTTTTAGAGTTATATAATCGGCTTACCATGAGTTTTCACCATCTCCTTTTGAACAGCGAGAATGCCCGGCATGCAAGATCGTATCTTGAAGAAAGAGGGGTGAAACCTGGAATAATTTCCACATTTCAACTTGGATATGCTCCCGGTGACCGGAACTGGCTTATGAATTTTCTTAAAAAAAAGAATTACTCGGAAGAATTTATGGAAACATCCGGGTTGTTTACCCGGAGGAATAATGAACTTGTTCCTTATTTTTATTACAGAATCATCTTTCCCATTAAAAACACCAGGGGTCAGGTGATTGCATATGGAGGTCGGAGGCTTTCCGAAGGGGGACCGAAATACCTGAATTCGCCGGAAACACTTATATTCAAAAAAGGAAATACATTGTTTAACCTGGATCAGGCTCTGATAAGTGCAAAAGAGTCACACTCTATCTACCTTGTAGAAGGGTATATGGATGTCCTGTCTCTTTTTCAGGCAGGAATAACAAACTGTGTTGCACCACTTGGAACAGCATTTACGGAAAATCAGGCTGGAATACTTAAGAGGTATGCAGATAAAGTAATCCTTTTTTTTGATGGTGATGAGGCAGGGGAGAAGGCAGCTTTAAGGGCAATTGAAATTTGTGAAAGTAAAGGTATTGAATCCGGGGTCGTTGAACCTCAAGAGGGACTTGATCCGGATGATATTTTACAAAAACATGGTATAAATGGATTGAAAAAAATCATAGAATATCCTATAAATAGTTTTAGATACCTTTTAAATCGGGCGTTTCTCAAATTCAATAGGGAAACTCCAAAGGGAAAAGAGAATATATTTAATTTTATTTTTCCATATTTAAAAAGAATTGATTCTCAGATAAAACGGGATGGGTATCTATCTATTCTGGCAGAGTCTTTAAAGGTTGATTTTAAATCTGTGTGGAAAGATTTTCAGAACCAGAACCGGTTTATGGAGGTGAAAGAAGAGAATCCTGCAAAAAAAAACAGTTTCTTTGAATCTATTTCAGAGGAGTTGTTTTTAATGCTGGCTTTAACTGCAAACAGGGATTCATTTGCCGGTGTAAGGTGCGATCTTGCACTCGATCATCTTACAGATCCCTTTGCACGGGAAATATATATAGCCCTGGAAGAGAATTTCCGGGAAGGCACTACTTCACTGGAATCGCTTATGGAGAAAATCGAAAATGAGGAATTATCCTCATTAATCGCAGAAAAGAATACATCCAGTGAGTTTTCGTATCACCCGGAGAAACTTATCTCGGATGGAGTTTTACGGATAAAACGTCGATTATTATTAAAGAAGAGGGAAGAAATTTCTTTTTTAATAAATAAATACGAAAAAAGTGAACCCTGGAAGATGAAGGATCTTCTTGTCGAGAAAATGATACTTGATAAAGAATATGAGGAGATAAGGAAGAATAAAGATGTCTGAATTGGAGAATGATCCAGCTGTTAAAAAACTGCTGGAATTTGCCAGAACAAAAAAAATTATCAGTTTTGACGAGGTAAATGATTTCTTACCGGATCATATCATTAATTCTGAAAAAATGGATGATGTCATTGCAATCCTGGAAAAGAACAAGATCAAACTCCAGGAAGAACAGATAAACCTTGATTTTGAACTTGAAAAGGTTTCCTCGCAAAAGAAGAAACTGGTAAAACATACAAGGGATTCTGCAATTGATGATCCCATAAGGTTATATCTAAAGGAAATCGGGAAAGAGAATTTACTTACAGCAGAACAGGAAGTGATTCTTTCCAAAAGAATGGAAGACGGCTCTAATATTGTCAAAGAAGTGATTAAATCTTCAGGCCTTTTCATTAATGAATTGTTTATCATTGCCATGAGAATACTTTCAAAAAGTGATCCAAGGAATATGAACCTTACAAAGAAGCAAATTTCCGAGTTCCTTGCGGAAAAAAGAAGACTAAACCAGGCATACCTGGAGGCATGTAAAGAAAATTTTACTCTTTTAAAACAATATATCGATTACAAGAAAAAGTGTGAATATAACGGAAGGGACATTTTTAAGGATAATGAACTTAAGAACATGAAGAGTAATCTGCAGAAAAAACTTAAGAATGTTGAAATACATAATGTAGAGATTGGGATCCTTTCGGAGCGGTTTTTTAAAGCAAGAAGGGTGATAAAGAATTTCCGGCGTGAGCAGGACAGGATTAAAAGAAATTTAAATCTTTCAGAGATAAAGGATTTAAGAGGCCTTATGAGGTCTCTTGCCATTCCCAAGGACAGGGAACAGATAGAAAAAGATCTGAATACTCCTTCGGATGTAATCAAGAAACAGATCCAGGAATTTTACGAATCCAGAAACAAATTAAGAAATCTTGAGTTTGATTTTGAATTAACCACCGATAAAATCATAGAAGAAGCAAATGAAATTGCCCGGGGTAAAATAATGCTGGAAAATGCCAAGAACAGGCTTATAAAGGCAAATCTAAGACTGGTTGTAAGTATTGCAAAAAAATATACAAACCGGGGATTACATTTTTTTGATCTTGTACAGGAAGGAAATATCGGTCTCATAAAAGCCGTGGAAAAGTTCGAATACAGAAAGGGATATAAATTTTCCACTTATGCAACATGGTGGATCAGGCAGGCGATTACCAGGTCGATTTCAGACCAGGCAAGAACCATCCGTGTGCCTGTACATATGATAGAACAGATAAACAAAGTGATACGGGAATCCCGTCAGCTTATGCAGATACTGGGAAGAGAACCTTCAAACGAGGAGATTGCAGAACGTCTGGGCTGGCCGGTAAGCAGGGTGAAATCGGTGAAAAATGTGGCAAGAGAGCCTATTTCCCTGGAAACCCCGATTGGGGAAGAAGATGATTCTTTATTAGGAGACTTTATCGAGGATAAGGAAGTAGAGAATCCGGCGAGTCAGACAGCTTTCAAACTATTACAGGAGCAACTGGAAGATGTGCTTAAATCGCTGCCCAAGCGAGAACAGGATGTCCTTAAAATGAGATTCGGTCTTGAAGATGGCTATTCCCTGACACTGGAAGAAGTCGGTTTATATTTCAATGTCACCAGGGAGCGTATAAGACAGATTGAAGCCAAGGCTTTACGAAGACTCAGACATCCGAAACGGAGCCGGAAGTTGAGAGATTATCTGGATCATTAATAAGTCAGAGGACAGGGGACCAGAGGGTTGGAAGTCAGAAGACCAGAGAGCCAGCAAGTCAGATGGCCAGAAGGATAAAAGATACGGAATCCTTATAGAACAAAAGAAGGAGTAGAACAAATGATGCAGGAAGTTTTTACCAAACTCAGAACTCTTCAGGATATTTTATCGAGGAAATTTGAAATTGAAAGGGATATGAAAGAGATCCCTAAAATTCTTACCACGAAAATTGAATTATTGAATCGTTTAAAAAAATCATATGTGGATAAGAATGATGAAATTTCATTTAAAAAGCAGAAGATAAAGGACCTGCGGGGGAAAATGCTGGGAGCAGAAATGGAAAGGGATAAATATGAACAGCAAATGGATCATGTTAAAACACAACGGGAATATGAAGCCCTGGATAAAGAGATTAAAACAGCGGCAGAAAAAGAATCCGACTTAAGAACTCAACTCCAGAAAGAGGAGAAAATACTCGAAGAGATGGTTTCAAATATTGAAAGAGAAGAGATAATGATTAAAAAGCAGGAGGAAGAAATAAAATCCGAACAATCCAGGATTAAACATGAGTTAAAAGAAAAAAGCAAACTCCTTAAGAATCTGGAAAAGGAAGAGACGAAAATAACCCCGGGACTGGATGAAGAAATCCTTTTTAAATTTGAAAGAATTATTAAAAGTAAAGCCGGGGTCGGTATTGTGCCGATCATTCAGGGTATATGCACAGGATGTCATATGATTCTTACTTCCCAGTTTACCAATGACGTCCGGCTTCTTGAGAAAATAATGTTTTGTCCAAATTGCAGCCGTATTCTTTTTTACCAGGAAGTTGAAACAGAAGAAGACATAGGAGAAGAGGACTGACTTTTATCTAAAAGTGATTATAAAAGACGGGCATGATCATCGCTGTTACTTTTATGTAACAGAGGAAAGTCCGGGCTCCATAGAGTAAAATACCGGGTAATACCCGGGTCTGCCCTGTAACAGGGTGGAACAGAAAGTACCACAGAAAAAATACCGCCGGCACTCAATTATTGAGTGCAAGGTAAGGGTGAAAAGGCGGGGTAAGAGCCCACCACCTGGCCGGCAACGGACAGGGTATGGCAAACCTTATTTGGAGTAAAGCCAAGCAGCAGAGGATTACTCGTCCATAATCTGCGGGTAGGCTGCATGAACAAAATGTGAAAGCATTCTGTCAAGACAGATGATGATCACTATACCATGAAAATGGTATTTTACAGAACCCGGCTTATATGCCCGTCTCTTTATTAATTAAGTTTATACACCTCTTTTATAAAAGGAATTGACTTTTTC
This sequence comes from Spirochaetales bacterium, assembly GCA_016935735.1. Lineage (GTDB taxonomy): Bacteria > Spirochaetota > Spirochaetia > SZUA-6 > JAFGRV01 > JAFGRV01. Next base: position 34,833 of record JAFGQK010000300.1, read on the forward strand.
TTTTTTTTTCTGTTTAATAAAATCTAACATAGAGAGTTATTATCATTATGAGAAAAGATAAATACATTTATCATTTAAGCGGAAAAAAGAAGAAAAAATGGAGAATTGTAATGCTTTTCATCTTTATTTGTTTATTGTGTGCAGCTGGTTATTTTTTTCTTCCGTTTAATAAAATCATACGTTTTTTTTCCGGAAAAGAAAATGAAATAAATTTAAATAAATTATGGAACAATAAAAATTATGATGAAATTATAAGAATATGCAATGAAAAGCTTTTACAATATCCCCTGCATCCGCTTTATCTTACCTATAAAGGATTTTCATATTTTTACAAAGCAAAGACAGATACCCAGGAAACAGAAGATCTGTTAACCGAATCAATTCTGGTATTACGAAAGGCAAAGCTATCGGAAAAATCTCATCTGGAAGGTGAAATCGATTATGTCCTCGGACTGGCATATTTTTTAAAAGGGAAATATTATTATGATCTGACAGTTAAATATATGCTTGCTTCCCTGGAAAATAATTATACAGGAATTGATACATACCGGTGCCTGGGGCTTGCATATGGGGGGCTCGGAGATTCCCGGAAAGAACTGGACTTTTTCTTGAAGGCACTCGAACAGGAAGAAACAGGGTATGCTCTTCTTTCTGTTGGAGAAGCATATTTGAAAAAAAGTGATTATGAAAAGGCAGAGGAATATTTATTACGTGCGTTAAATAAAGCAGATGAACCTGAAATTATCGTACAATGCAGATTCAAACTTGGCGAGATATATATGGAAAAGAAGGATTATTTCAAAGCAGAAGAACAGTATAAGGAAATTATTAGAGTGAATGAAGCTTCTGCAAATGCACATTTTTATTTAGGTGAAGTTTATTATAATTTGAATGACAGGGTGAAGGCCCGGTCCGAATGGCGGGAAGCATTACGAATTGATCCTTCACATTATGGAGCAAAACTCCGTTATTATAGATAACTGTTTCTTTCTGAAATAAAGAGGGTATAATGCCCTTTTATCCGGATATATGGAGGTAATACTATGGGGCTAGGAAATATTTTCGAGATTTTTTCTGCAGATATCGGGATTGATCTCGGAACATGCAATACACTCGTGTATGTAAAGGGAAGGGGTATTGTCTTAAGTGAACCTTCTGTTGTAGCAGTGGAAAGGGGAACAAAGAAAGTTCTGGCCGTGGGTTTTGAAGCAAAAAGAATGCTCTGGAAAACCCCTGGTGAAATTATATGTATCCGTCCTTTAAGAGACGGGGTGATTGCGGATTTTGAAACAACGGAAAAGATGATCAGGTATTTCGTCGGGAAGGTTCTTCCAAGACGATGGTTTGTAAAACCACGAATGGCCATTGGGGTACCAACCTGTATTACCGAAGTGGAAAAAAGAGCTGTCCGTGAGAGTGCAGAACAGGCAGGAGCAAGGGATCCTGTTTATCTTATCGAGGAATCCATGGCTGCTGCCATTGGAGCAGACATCCCGATATCCGAACCTGCCGGAAATATGTTATGTGATATTGGCGGTGGTACGACAGAGATATCGGTTATATCCCTGGATGGTATGGTTGTTACCAATTCCATACGTGTCGGGGGGGATGAGTTTGATGAAGCAATTATAAAACATGTCCGGAACGTTCATAATCTCATTATTGGAGAATCAACAGCAGAGAACATTAAAAAAACGATCGGGAGTGCTATCCCGGATAAAAAGATTGAAAGAATGGAAATAAAGGGAACTGATGCAATTACAGGACTCCCGAGAAAACTTGAACTCGATTCTGTTGAAGTGAGGGATGCTTTACAGGAACCGATTAATATAGTCATTGATGAGATTAAAAAAACCCTTGGCCAGACACCCCCGGAACTGGCGGCCGATATTATTGAACGCGGTATAGTAATGACAGGGGGCGGATCCCTGCTGAAAGGATTTCCGAAACTCATAGCAAAAGAGACCGGTGTTCCATCGATTCTTGCAGAAAATCCGCTTAACTGCGTTGCCCTTGGTGCAGGGAAGTATCTTGAAATGATACGGAATAATAATAAGAAACTCTATAATATTATGTAATGCGAAGTATCAAATATTTTCTAAAAAGGTATGTTCATTTAATTATCTTTATTGTTCTTGTATCTCTTTCTTTTATTCTGCTGTTCAGTGCACGGACAGAAGTATTAAAAAGTATAAAATCTTCCGGGCTTACATTATTTTCATCTTTCCAACTCGGATTTTCAGGAATCTCCGATATTTTTTCCGGTATATCGGGACATTTCCAGGATATAAAAAAGGTAAGAGAAGAACTGGCATTAACACAGCAAAAACTGGATAAAGCGTATCAGCTTATTGATGAAATCGAGGATTTAAAAAAACAAAATATTAAGCTGAGGGGAGTTATCGGCTATTCTTTTACCATTCCTTCTCTTTATGATGACAGCATTAGAATTCTTCCAGCCCAGGTTATAGCAAAACAACCCGGGAATTATTCTTCCTGCATGACAATAAACAAAGGGAAAAAAGACGGGATAAAAATAAATATGCCGGTAATTGCCCCTTATGAAGAACACCAGGGACTTGTTGGGAAAATTCTAACTGTTGGAGGAAATACCTCGATTGTCCTGCCTCTTTACAATACATCTTTTTATATTTCTGCACGATTCAAAGATACTGAATACGAGGGACTTATTAATGGATTAGGGGAAAATATACCCCATATTCTTATGCAATATGTTGCAAAGCATGCAAAAGCAGAGATTAAATACGGTGACCTGGTTATAAGTTCCGGCATGGGAGAACTTTATCCCAGGGGAATTCATATTGGAAAAGTAAATGCAATAAAGGCCAAACCCTATGAAACTTCTATGGAATGTGAGATCGTACCGGTAATTGATTTTTCCCGTCTTGAAAATGTGTATGTTATTATGAAAAGGTAACTCTATGGGTGAAAAAATGAGATTAACATTCCTTACTTTTTTTCTCATCGTATGTGCATTACTGCTGCAATCCACATTATTCAGTATCCTCTCGATTGGAGGAGTAAAACCCGACCTTTCACTCATTGTGCTGATTTTTATCAGCTATAAAAGGGGAAATATGGCAGGCCAATTCACCGGTTTTTCTGCCGGATTAATTGAAGATTTCCTTGGTCTTACCCCGTTAGGATTTCATTCACTGGTAAAAACGCTTATCGGGTTTTTGTACGGGTATATCAAAGGAAGGGTAGTGATTGATATTATCGTAATCCCTGTTCTTTTTGTTACCATAGGAACAATAATTAAACTGTTTTTATGCTGGATTGTATCATTAATTTTCTCCATTCAGGCAGTATATGTCAGTTTCTTTCATCTGAATACGATAATAGAAATTATCTATAATGCTGTTCTTACTCCTTTTGTCTTTAGCCTGCTTAATCTTTTTAAATCTTTTAAAACAGGAGAAACATAAAAAAAATGACAATGAATTTACCCGCCAACAGGCTGGTAATAAGAATAAGTAAAGCAAGAATCCTTTTTATCAATATCCTTATTACTGCATCTTTATCCATCCTTATTATTTATCTCTTTACCCTGCAAATTGTGGAAGGAATTAAATATCAAAAACGTGCTAAAGAGATATTAAAAAGAGATATACCGATTATTGCACAGCGCGGACAGATATATGATCGTTATTACGATGTTCCCCTTGTGTACAATATCGATTCATTTGCAGTGAATGTCATTCCCGGGGATATTCCGGATGAAATAAAAGAAGAAGTATTTTTCCGGCTTGCAAGAGTATTACAAATAGAGGTATCTGATGTCAAAAAGAAAACTCCGGTGAAATACTATAATAATTACCAGCCCCGGGAAATTAAAAGCGGTGTATCGTATCCTAAAATCGCATATATTGCAGAGCATGTCGAAGATTTTCCAGGGGTAACATGGCACAATAAACCTATACGGGGATATTTTTTTGTTGATTCCCTTGCACATATTCTCGGGTACACAGGTGATATTACCAATGACGAATTGAACACATTATATAACAAGGGTTATACCTTGAACTCGACAATCGGGAAATCCGGGATTGAAAAGCAGTATGATTTTATTTTAAAGGGGAAAGACGGTAAACGATTTAAGATTGTTGATGTAAAAGAAAAACAACTTACGGCAAAGACAGACGAAGATATACCTCCCGAGCCGGGACAAACCCTTGTTCTTACCATAGACCGGCATCTGCAGCTTCTTGCACAAAAGGCCCTTGGTGAGCGTATTGGTGCAGTTGTTGTTTTAAAACCGGCAACAGGAGAAATTCTGGCAATGGTTTCATATCCCTGGTTTGATCCGGGTATTTTCTACTCGGAATCTGCCGCTGAAAAGTTTAAAGACTTATCCCTGGACATCCGGTTTCCCTTTTTAAACCGGGCCATCCAGGCCCAGTATCCACCTGCATCTGTTTTCAAGATTATCATGTCAACCGCGATGATAGAAGAGGGTTCTTTCCCTATTTCTGATATTATAAATTGTAAAGGAGAAATGGAACTGGGAGACCGTGTGGCACATTGCTGGAAAGAACATGGACATGGGAAAGTTGATTTTTTTAAGGCCTTTGCCAATTCATGCAATATTTACTTCTATACAGTCGGGGTGGAAAATATAAAGATTGATTCCATTGTACGTTATGCAAGGATTTTCGGCCTGGGAAGCCAGACAGGAATAGATCTCCCGGAGGAATCCCCGGGGTTCTTGCCTACTCCTGAATGGAAATATAAAAAGGAACATATGAAATGGCTGGGAGGGGATACAATGAATATCTCCATAGGCCAGGGTTGGGTTACTGTAACCCCGCTTCAGCTTGCAAATGTCGTTGCGATGATTGCAAATGAGGGTACTGTTTACAAACCTCATGTATTAAAACAAATACGTGACTCTATTACCGGTGATAGTATCAAAGAAATCCAGAGAGAGGAATTACAGAAAGCGCTTATAAGTAAAAAGACCTTTGAACTTGTCAAAAAAGCCATGCGTACAGTGGTAACAGATGGGACAGGGTATTTTATCACTACCAGGGCGGTAAAAGTCGCAGGAAAAACAGGCACCCCGGAAACAGGACAGGAAGACAGGTATCATTCCTGGTTTGCTTCATATGCCCCTTATGATTCCGATAATCCGGAAGACTATGTTGTGGTTGTCGGGATTATCGAGGCTTCCAATATAGAAGAATGGTGGGCATCAAGGACAGCCAATATCATCTACCAGGGAATATTCGCCAACCAGACCTATGAAGAGGCACTGGTTACCCTGTATCCCTGGATGAGAAACAGAATAAAGCAAGCAGAAGAAACACAGAATACGGCGAGTACTGAATGAAAAGAAGATCTTTTTTTGGATTTGATATTTTTATATTATGTGCAATGCTTATGCTTATGGTCATCGGGGTCCTGTTTATCTATTCAAGCGGCGTTTCCTCTACAGGGATATCATATTCCGATGAATATAAAAAACAGATCGTCTGGATCGTTACCGGGATCATTCTCATGGTCTTAATAATTTCTATAAGAGTATCCCAGTTAAAAGCATTTTCTTTATATATATATGTTTTTTTTATTTTATTACTCATTCTTACCAAAATTTTCGGGAAGGTGGTAAATGGTGCCCGTTCCTGGATAGGATTCCCTGATATCGGAATTCAGCCATCTGAATTTGCAAAAATTGCCACTATATTATTTCTTGCATTCTATTATGACTATATAGGGAAAAAGATCGTAAAACTCAAATATTTTCTCCTGGGTTTTATCATCATCTTATTCCCGGTTTCCCTTATTCTCATACAACCCGATCTTGGCACTGCAATCGTTTATTTTCCTATTTTTATTATTATGACACTTATAGCCGGTGCCCAGGTAAGACATCTGCTTTTTTTATTTCTTACAGGGGTTATCCTGATTATTCTTGTTGTCCTTCCCTATATTGAAAGCCAGATAATCAGGGAAGAATATCCTGTATTTTCCATTCTAAAGAATATACAGGTTATTTTAATTCTTCTTGCATTTTTATTGTTAATCCTGGGCATTGCTGCATATGGTTTTTTTGCATTTAAAAAGCGGGTATTTTTCTGGATTATGTATGGGATGTCGATTCTTACCTTTGCAATTCTGGGTTCGATCGTGCTTGGTTCATTTATTAAGGATTATCAGATTAAACGGATTATTACTTTTTTAAATCCTTATATAGACCGCCGGGATGCGGGCTGGAATATCATTCAATCTATTACTGCGATTGGTTCAGGTGGGTTATTCGGAAAGGGTTTTCTTATGGGAACCCAGAGTCATTACCAATATCTTCCTCAACAGAGTACGGATTTTATTTTTTCGATTATCGCAGAAGAATGGGGATTTTTCGGCGGAATACTGGTGGTTATTCTGTTTATGATTATCCTGCTGCGGGGAATATCGGTTATTTCCAATACAAATGACAGGTATGCAGTTTTTGTCGGATTGGGTATTATTACAATGATTTTTTTTCATGCTGTGATTAATATAGGTATGGCCATGGGTATTATGCCCATTACCGGAATTCCGCTTTTTTTCCTCTCTTATGGAGGATCTTCACTCTGGACAGCCCTTATCGGAATAGGTATTCTATTGAATATATCATTTAAATAACGTTACCAACGGTGATTATTACTGGCGGGGTTTTACACAGAAAGTAAAAGAACACCTGCAGAGCAGGTGGCTTTTTTTAAATCAAAAGAATCTGAAAGGCATAGCCTTTATAATCAATATAATAAGGAGGAAATAGACTACCTCCAAAGAAAGTGGCTTCCTTTTGATAATGAACTGTATTATTCCGGAAAAAGATTTATGGGACTCACTTCTCCGGGTAGAGAAACCGGGAAGATATACCGGTGGTGAGTATGGAATAACTGCGAAACATGATAAAGCAATTCTTTATGTAGCGCTTTCGTATCCGGATCTCTATGAAATCGGTATGTCCAATCATGCCATAAGGATACTCTATTGTCTTTTAAACTCACTTCCCGGTATTTCCTGTGAGAGAGTTTTTGCCCCTGCCCCGGATTTTGAAGAAGAACTCCGAAAAAAGAACATACCTCTCTATTCCCTCGAATCGGGCCTGCCTCTTAATGAGTTTGACATTATTTGCTTTTCACTGGGATATGAGTTGAATGCAACGAATGTTCTTACCATCCTTGACCTTGGCAGGGCAGGTATCAACAATGAGGACAGAGGCGAAAGCGATCCTGTGGTCATAGCAGGGGGACCTGCCGTGACAAACCCTGTCCCATTTGCTTCTTTTATTGATTGCTTTTTTATCGGGGAGGCAGAAGGGAAGGTAGAAGAGCTTTTTACAGGTCTTTGTTCCATTAAAAGGAAAGGTCATAACAGGCAGGAGTTACTGCATTATATACTTCAAGAACCATCAGTCTGGAGCTCTGCAAAACCGGATCATAAAGCTTCAAAAAATATATGGATGGGTTTTTCAACCGGAACCCTGCATCAACATTTTCCTGTCCCCAATATTTCCGTTATCCAGGATCAGGGAGTAGTGGAAATAATGCGGGGTTGTCCGAACATTTGCCGTTTTTGCCATTCGAGTATTTATTACAGGCCTTTCCGGCTAAAAATGCCCTGTCATATCTTTTCTGAAGTTGAGCATCTTATTCTTTGCGGCGGTTACAGGCGAATAACCCTTACTTCGCTTTCCTCCGGGGATTACCGATATATTGATGAGCTTGTACGTATTCTTTCTGCCAGGTATAAACAGGCTGGGATATCCTTTTCCCTCCCGTCTTTGCGAATCGACAGTCTGGCTCTTTCTCTTTTAAAGGATATCTCCGAGGTAAGAAAAAGCGGACTCACCTTTGCCGTAGAAACTCCCGATCCCGCGTGGCAGGCAGGGGTAAATAAAAGTGTTTCCTTCGAAAAGACGATGTCCCTTTTACTGGAAGCGAGAAAGATGGGGTGGAATAAAGCCAAATTCTACTTTATGATCGGACTTCCCCTGTACCAGTGTGATGAATCAGATATGATTATTGAGTTTGCCAGAGAAGCAAGAAAAAGAACAAAGATGCAGCTTACCATCGCCATATCCACTTTTATTCCCAAACCCCATACTCCTTTTCAATGGGCTCCGCAACTTTCAGAGGATATCGCTTTTGAAAGAATTATGCATATTAAAAGGAATCTTTCTGAAAAATATTTCAAGATAAGTTATCATTCACCTTTTTCATCATTACTTGAAGGGATTATTTCCAGGGGAACAAAAGAAGTTGGAGATATTATTTTTAATGCATACAAAAAAGGTGCACGTCTGGATGCCTGGGATGATTATATAAGAAGAAGTATCTGGCGAAATGCAATCGGGGAAGCAGGGACAGATATCATTTCCGGTACTCTTGGTGCGAGAAAAAGTGACGAACCTTTACCCTGGGATTCCGTGGATCTGGGTGTATCAAAACAATATTTAAAGAATGAATGGGAAAAAGCAGTAAAGCGGGAATATACAGAAGCATGCAGTTCATCGTGTTCCCACCCTTGCGGAATATGCGGGAGAAAAATAAAAGTTATGGATACTATCGTAAAAAAAGAAATTACAGATCTTGAATCCCTTACCCCTTTTCGTTTGCAGGCCACTAGCCGCAAAAGGCTTCTTTTTTCCTATTCAAAGACCGATAAAGCAGTATTTTTATCTCATCTTAACAGCATGCATATATTTGAGCGTGCATTATTGCGTGCAGGATATCTTCCTTATTTTACAAAAGGGTTTAATCCGAAACCCACCCTGGAGTTTGCATCGCCTCTTGCCCTGGGGGTTGAATCCAGGGATGAGATAGCTGCCTGTGAGATAGAGAATTTCGATTCCATAGAGAAGTTTAAAGAAAAGATCAATAACGTCTTGCCGGAAGGATTTTCTTTAGAAAAGTGTAAAGAACTTCCTTCGTATAAAAAAGGAACAAAAAAAATATCCCTTGCACGATTATACTGGGGATCTGATTATTTACTCACCCAGGGAAAGGAAATTAAGCAGATTATCCATATTTTTTCATTGATTAATAATGTAAACGAGGAAGAGAGTGAGCTCTATGAGTTTTCACCTGCCCTTGATTCCTTTTTTATGCTGGGAAAAGATATATGTATCCGGTGGAAAAAGATAGAGAAAAAAGGATGTAATATCATTCATTTTCTGGAAAGATTAACCGGCAGACTGCATTTTGAATCCGGGATAAGGATTATACGGATGAAGACACTCATAAAGACCGGAGAAGAGCCAGGGTGTTTTTTTGATGTCCTGTGAAAGTGTCATATTTTTTTTATTTTATTGGAAAATTGTTGAAATAAATTAAAAAGTATAGTAAAATAATTTTGTCTGCTTGTAATAGATTATTTATAAGGGGAGACATGCCATAATAGGGGAGTCGACCGCAGAACCCTGTTGATCTGAATAAAGCAGATGTTTCCGGATACAATAGTATTCCGGTGTTTAAGGGAAGGGAATCAAGCAGGAAAATCCTTACAGGCGGGTAGAGGGGACTTCTTATATCCTTAATAATGTACGGTTTTTCATTTTTTGATTAGGGCAGCACTATAACCGTTTTGTATGTGTATTTAAAGTTTATCAGCTGAAAAATTTATACTATAAACTATCCTGAAGACTCCTGTTCAATAAACAAAAAAATACTATGTTAAATTTTGCTTTTATAACAGAGATATACAATCATTGCAGATCACCACCTTTATAAATATGTTGTATATAAATATACATATTAACGAGGAGGTTATTAATGGCAAAAATAAATAACATTAAATATAAAATACTGTTCGAAGAAAAGATACCATACTGGTGGCGATTTGCTTATCTTATTCCTGATCCCTGGATTGAACGTCTGGTCGATATAGATCAATTTTCTGCAATTGTCCAGGGTAAAAATACGAAGTTTGGGGAATATGTACAAAAATATGTGAAAGCTTTTATAGAAGAAGGTAAAATGCCGCCATCCACTATTGCCGGAACGATTATAAATATTGCAGAAGATATTATGGCCGGACGTAAGCCAACAATACGTGCAGGAGATTATATAGCAATACAAAATGAGATGCGTGATTAAATAGATTTAGTACTTTTTTAATGGGCAGGATAAACCCTGCCCATTATTAAAAATGGAGGCTTGAATGGATTATAAGAATTTTCCTTTTGTCATTGGATGGGAATTAACACTCCGTTGTAATCTTCAATGTAAACATTGTGCATCCTCTGCCGGATATCCCAGAGATAATGAATTAACACTAGATGAATCTCTTTCTATTTGTGAACAATTACCGGATTTATTGGTGAATGAGGTTATTTTTACGGGCGGAGAACCGCTATTATATAAAAATTGGCATACCATTGCATTAGCATTGCATAATTGTGGGATAAAAACCGGTATGGTTACAAATGGTTTACTTATAGATGACAAAATAATCGAGAATATGAAAAAAAGCGGGATGAATTGTATAGGAATCAGTATTGATGGTATTGGAGAATTACATGATCGACTCCGGTGTTTTCCCGGGGCATTTGAGAAAATTATAAAAAATATAGAAAATTTAAGGAGAAATAATATTAATATTACAGTGATTACATCAATAACACACGAAAATATCCTGAAACTTGATGATATATATCACTTAATCACACAGTTAGGAGCCTGGAAATGGCAGCTTCAACCTATCTTCCCTTTAGGCCGGGGAAACGGGAATTCACATCTTCATTTAACAGAGGAACAATTTGTTAGTCTGGGAAAATACATCTTTCATTTACAGCCAGTAGCATTAAAAAAAGGGTTGGAAATAGTCCCTGCCGACAGCTGCGGGTATTTTTCTTCTCTTGATATTCCTGAGTTTAACTGGCAGGGATGCGGTGCAGGCCGATTCAGTTGCGGAATTATGAGTAATGGCTATATTAAAGGTTGTCTCTCCTGGCCTGATACAATAATTGAAGGGGATCTTCGAAAGGATGATTTATGGACTATCTGGTTCAGACCTGATTCTTTTTCAAAACAACGTTTTTTTTCAAAAGAAGACATGAACGGCAATTGCATTGATTGTGAAGTTGCAATGGAATGCGGCGGAGGATGCCAGGCAATGTCTTTAGCAAAGACCGGGATGTGGAGAGCAGATCCATATTGCTATCGTAGAATATTAAAGGAAAAGGGTACTCTTTTGAAAAATCCACATTAATAACTTTTGGAGGTTTGACTGTGAAAAACATCCGTTTGAAAAGGATACCTTACCTGTTTCTTTGATTATTTACCGGAAACATTGAAAAATTCCGCCGATAGTGCTACTGTATGTAGCGATTAAGATTGCCGGCATAAAATATTTCTACGCGATTATTATTTGGAGGTAATCATGAAAGTTGAAAATAAAATAATACACATTATCAAAAAAGGAATGATTTTATTTTTATTTATCATTCTTGTATTCGCTTGTGAATTCCAGGGAATAGATGAAGGAGAGAATACCACTGGAATAACTGATGCGGATAGATCCGGGCAGCCGGATTTCACTGTTATAATCAGCCACACATATGCGGAATTGGTCATTGGCCAATACGAAACTTTCAAGGCATTTGTCATCAACTCGGGAACAGCAGCTTCCGCAACCGCAGTACTAAAATTTCAGATCGGCGGCAGTGTTACCTTTCATTCCATACCTGTTCTTCAACCGGGGGGACATTTTTCCGTATGCCGTACTGTCCATTTCGATACTGCCGGAACATATTTAGTTACGGCGATAGCGGATGTATATAATACGGTTGCGGAAAGTAATGAAACCAATAACACCAAACAGATAACGATTCCTGTAAAAGATTACGGTAAACCCGATTTGTATATCAGCACCCTCACGTATGCGGGGACCCCAAAAGTTGGAAATTTTATGAATTTCATCATCCAGGTCAAGAATAACCTGTTTTGCGGGATGTCTCCGGCCACGAGAGTAAATGTGCGGATAGGTGGGGAAACATTCGGACAATTTTACAATATTCCGGCACTCGCCCCGGGACAGGGGTATAACCTCTCAAGAGGCTGGACGCCGTCTGTAGCAGGGAATTTTCGAATTACGGCTGTAGCCGATGCAGACAATGATGCGAGTGAAAAGAGTGAAAGCAACAATACGAAATACATATCTGTTCAGGTGACAAATTAGAACACTGTTATGTGACAGATGAATGGTAAGGGTTATCTTATTCATACTGCAATCATACCTCAACGAAAGTCGAGGCACGATAGTAATGGTAAATGAAAAGGGGCGGTGGAGAGGATATTCCTTTCTGTCGCTCCTTTGTTTTGTCGTAACAATGCTGCCCCGGCCCGGTAACGGTATTCTTAAAAAAATGATAAGCCAGGAAAAAAATTATATAAAAATAATAATCAGCTCTATAATTCTTATAATCATATCTTGCATTAGTGGAAGCAGCCTGCTATAGTATTTTGTATACAGGGTTTTACCTGGAAGATCATACTGGATTTTTTGTGAAATTGCCATTGCTGCCTGTAATCCCGGGATTAAATCTTCTGTTCGGATTTCCTCTTTTATGAGGAGCTATCGATCTGTGCAATAATTAAGGAAGAAGATGATTATTATACAAATGACATTGCGGCAGGGTATTATAGCGCTTCTTTTTGAAACCGTAAGAATGGTAATACCCCGGAATTAACAAAGGGGGTCGATAATGGACAGGGCAAAAATAAAGTTTAAGCAGGAAAAGGAAACCCTACTCATTCCACTTTACTGTAAGTATCTGGAAAGCCGGAAAGTATTACCGATTATTAAAGATGAAAAGGCAATCGAAATAGTAAACAGTATTGACTATGATTTTGAACACCTCGAGATTCCTGAACAAACATACGTTACTATTTGTATAAGGGCTAAGCAATTTGATAAGTATGCCAGGAATTATTTGATGAAAGTGCCTGACAGTGTTTTCATTCATCTGGGATGTGGCCTCGATAGCCGGTTTCATCGTGTCGATAATAATAACGTTGAATGGTATGATCTGGATTTTTCGGAGGTTATCGAAATAAGAAAATATTTTTATAATGAGAGTGATAAATATCATTTCATTTCATCATCTGTAATGGAATTGAACTGGTTGGAAAAAATAAACCCTGAAAACAGACAGATAATAATTCTGGCAGAAGGTTTGTTTATGTATTTAAAAGAGGAAGAAATAAAATTATTATTTAAAGCTATTAAAAATAAATTTTCTAAAAGCATTATTATTTTTGACTGTTATAGTGAAATAACAGCAAAAGGTATTAAAAATCATCCGTCAATAAAAAGGACCGGGGCAGTAATTAATTGGGGAATAAATAATGCAAAAGAGATTGAATCATGGGATGATAACATACATCTTATTGAAGAATGGTATTTTACGCAGTCTGAAGAACTGAGTAAACTGGATTCAGGCTATAGAGTTTTATTTAAAATTATGGGATTATTCCCATTGGCAAAAAAAGCACATAGGATATTAGTATTTCAATTGGGAATGTGAATGAATGTACCAGTTCAATCAGCCTCATTTCCAAAACTGCTGATTTCCGCTCACTTTCATTGCTGGGATTAATTACACCACCACGAACAGGGGTAAAGGAATATGTGCAACTCCGGCTACAAAGCCACTTTATTATATCAGGCGACCCTGCAAATCATTCCGGATTATCAATCCGCGAACTCTTTATGACAGATGAAATCTATATAAATGATATAATAATAGGTTCATTAACCTTAAAGGTGCAAAACAAGGAGGATATTATGAACAATTTTATTATTGATAAAGAGAGATGTACGAAATGCGGACTATGTTCTGCAATCTGTGTGGATAATACCATTACTCAAAAAGGGAATGATTTCCCTTACATAGACTCTGAAATAAACTGTAAATCCTGTGGGCATTGCATTGCGATTTGTCCTAATAATGCGATCATGCATAAAAACATGGATATGAAGAGTTTTTTCCCCATTACAAATGGTATCACAGGGAATCAACTGAAGAATTTTCTCTTATCTAAACGTTCCGGGAGACATTACCTGGATAAACCGGTTGATAGTACGACAATAAATAAAATTCTTGAGGTTGCAGCGATGGCTCCTACGGCGAAAAACAGGCAATGGCGCAGTTTTATTGTACTTACAGATAGAGAAAAAATCAGAGAACTTGAAAAATTACTTTTGCACAATGTCAAAAAGATGATAAGCCAGTTACGCTTTGCAGCCGGCACATTAGGGAAGTTACTCATTAAAGATCCCTATGCAAGGGAACTTTTGGGATTTTTACACAGGGACAGTGAAGAATTAATAAAAGAGGAAAACAGGGAAAAATCCCTCATTTTTTATAATGCCCCCTGTATTATTTTTACCTATGCCTGGCACGATAACGGGATGGGGGGAGACGTCTTTGCCAGGGAGCATTGTGACTATATGGCAAGCTATGTGATGTTGCAGGCCCATGCCATGGGATTAAGTACATGCCTGATAGGTTATGCATCAACTGTTCCCAAAATATTACAAAAATTCCTGAAAGTCCCTAAAGGATATAAGGTATATAATGTCATTACCCTTGGTTACCCGAAATATCGATTCAGGCGGACAGTACCCAGAAAACCGGCATATGATATTTTATGGATTTAGTTTAAAGTAATAAAACGAGAAAAGTAATATAATGGCAGTAAAACAACCAAATAACATTTACTTTACCATTATTCTTACTATATCAGACGAATCATGATCTTTCACCGTAATACACCATTTTCCTTTCTTAAGGGGAAAAAACCATGTATAAGGATAGGTGATGTCATCTGCTTTTATCCCATTAACAAATACAGAAAGGATATCATTCATTTGTGTGTGGATAATCTCGAATTTTACTGCCTGTTGTGATACAGGAATGGAAGGGTCGGTATAAAAATATTCACCATCTCCCGGTTGCCGGATAAAAGGAGTTTCATACTCATAAGGCAGGGATATCATATCGTTTCCCAGCTGTTCCCTGGCCCAGGATGTATAGAGTGGCGGATATTTTGTTTTTAACATCCCATTTTCCCTGTAATGGAAATCACAAGGTTTTATTGATGCATGATACGGGAGGTATTCTTCCACAATTCCCGGACATGCATCCGTTGCAAGCCCGCCGGAAAGAGAACAAATTCTCACCTTTTTTGCTTCTTCCGGTACAGGAAAAGGCTCAGGACTCCTGTCGATAATGGAAATTATTTCTTTTACAATTTGTGCAGGAATCGAACTCCCCGGCATACCGATGACTGTCTTGCCACTGAAATTTCCCAACCAGACACCTACGGTATAGTTAACGGTAGCCCCTAAAGCCCATATATTCCCGAATTGATTTGATGTTCCTGTCTTGAACATAACAGGAATTCCCGTGTTTAATACAGAATCTGTGGTAAATCCCAGTGCCCTGCTTGCATTATCGGAAAGCATATGACAGATCATGGCAGAAGTATACGGACTGAATACCCGTTTCCCATCGGGAATTCTTGCTTTTTTCCTGTATTTCCAGACAGGAGGTGCTTTTATTCCCTTTGCCGGGAAAATACTGAAAGCCTGTGTCAATTCAAACAGGGTAATTTCCGCATTGCCAAGGGCAAGACCACTCCCGAATTGATGCTCTTTATTGTCCAGGGAATGAAATCCAAGTTCGACAAGTTTCTGCCTGAAATTTTCCACACCGAGCCGGGTTATCATATATACGGCAGGTACATTAAGGGAAGAAGCAAGGGCAACGCGAAGCCTGACAGGCCCATGAAATCGGTTGTTGAAATTTACCGGTCTGTATACTTCATCTGTACCAAAGTCCGTGGGAATATCGGGCAGGAGTGTGTTGGGGGAAAATCCGTTTTCAAGTGCATATGCATAGAGAAACGGTTTCAGGCATGAACCGGGTTGATTGTGTATATGAAGTCCATCTATCTCCCCGGCATGTTCCTTATCATTAAAATCATTGGAGCCGGTATATGCGAGAATTTCCCGGGTCCTGTTGTTCAGTACCAGTGCAGCCCCGTTGGTAAGTCTGTTATGTTGATGTTTGTCCAGGGCATGCCGGATCTTCTCTTCTACCAGATGATTCAGGGCCAGGTCCAGGGAAGTGGCAATTTCCCGGCCGGAAATTTTCCGGCCGGGTGTTAATTCATCCGGTGAAAGATTATTTTTTACATAAAGGGAGAAATGAGGGGCCAGAAAAGGCCACTCGAAAGGTGTGAGATTCGAGATAATGGATCTGATTTCTTTTTCCAGCCGGGATTCTCTTTCTGTCCCTGAACCTGTGCCCATACGAATGGCAAGCTTTTTTACCGCATCAATCAATAATTCCTGTTCACTAAACGGATTATATAATGAAGGGTTTCTTATTATAACAGCAAGGATACATGCTTCAAGTTTTGTTAACATCTTTACATCCTTGTGAAAATAAACCCTGCTTGCAGATGCGATACCGGTTGTGTTCATGCCAACCGGTATTGAATTGAGCCAGAGTTCAATTATTTCTTCCTTGCTGCATTGTGCTTCCAGGCGAATCGCATTAATAGCCTCCCATAATTTACCGGTTATTCCCCTTTTGTGTGGCAGTATCATCCTGGCAAGCTGCATGGAGATGGAGGATGCACCGGAAACAATATATCCGCTTTTTATATTAAGGGAAAGTGACCGGATTACTGCAATGAAATCGATCCCATGATGATAAAAAAACCGTTTATCTTCACTTTGTATGAATACGGAAATAATATCCGGATGAATTTCATCCAGCCTGGCATATTCCCTTCGCTGTCCATCGGGAAGGGGAATGACATGAAGCAGGGTTCCCTTCCGGTCAAAAAGGCAGGGGCTGTATGACTTGCTTTTAAACTTATCCAGTTCAGGGAACGGAAACAGCAGGAAAGTAATCTGGGTGATTATCATAACAAGGATAATATAGAAAAGAAGATTTTTCATGATATTCATCGCTTATTCCCTTAAATAATACAAAAGGGCGGGCAAGATGACAAGAATAAACATACGGTTTATTTTTAATAAATTTTTTTCAGTAACTTCTCGTGGAGTTACTACCGAATCCCCTGAACAGATGCGTACGGTAAAGCAGATTCCCGGTCGGACAATTGTCCATACATAAACCGCAGCCAACACAGGAAATATCCCGTACCGGCTTTTTTTCCTGTACCCTGGCCATTATATCGATCGACATTTTACAGGCATCATTACAGGCACTGCATTGAATACAATGTGTCAGACCTGTTTCCACCCGCTGGCCTATGAGACGTGAAATAAGCGCCAGACCGAAACCTGCCGGGCAATAAAAGCAATATCCCCGGCCACCAATAAACACCCAGAGAAACATCAGCAGTGTTAATTCAAGACTGATATATTTGATGAGTTCGATACGAATAAGGGTGTTTTCAGGAATCAGTGTCCAGCCTGTTATCAGATAACAACTCCAGAGTCCTGTAAGCAGGATATTTACGGTAAAAAGGATGCGCTGTATGAGGATAAGGATAGTATGTAAAACAGGTTTGATTTGTTTTGAATGGGGACGCTTTTTATTGTGGATAATAAAGGGTAAACCAATACCCAGGGTTTCGGCATGACACCCATTCATAAGACAAATCATACTGCATTGCCATTTACGGCCCAGGACAATTGTACCTGCAAAAGCGATCACCTGATAAATCCCATAAGCCCAAAGAAGCAAAGTTGCGGAATCGATACCCTTCCAGGGGGGAAGTGAGGTTCCATAAAATTTACCGTTCATGGCAAGCTGGAAGGGAAGCGTTGTCCATGGAAAGGGCATAAAAGCATAATAAAGTTCCCAGTAACCGGAAGCAATCGGCCAGATTACAAGCAAAAGAAGCGAAGTAATTGAAAAACTGAATAAGGTGATTTTCCTCTGTAAAGGAACCCGCCCTGTACTTTTTTTTATAAACCGGTAGGTTAAAAGACTTCCCAGGAATACGGTAAATGCCCGGAAAAAATGTTCAAAATAAAAATAAAGCATTTTCCAGAAATGCTTTACTGAAGGATTTAAATTCTTTGCAAATCCGTAATTTGCAGCTGCAACTACAACTGCTATGACCAATAATGCCAGGGTCATAATCTTGATGATAATAATATTGATATCTCTTTTTTTCGTTTGAATCATTCGTATTTCTCCTTACTGTATTACACCATAACCTGCAATTACATCACATCCAGGAAGGTTCCGGCCAACGAAAGTGTTATGGCTCGAAAATCCCGGAATTCTACTAAAATAGTCAAAGTTCAAAGATTATACAAGTCCCTAAAAAAACCTCGAAACAATGCCATAATGATTAAAGTTCAAAATTTCAACAGGCATTGTAAAGAAAAAAAATAAACCGGTAAAAAGGGAAAGGCAAAAATGGAAACCTCTTGCAATATGCAATAAAAATATGTTATTGTCAGATAGATTATATTCTATAAACTGGAATTTTCTATTTCATTTTATTAGAATCGGAAGCGAATTAAGTGAAAAACATAAAAAACCTGAAAACCAGGCCGACAATCGGATTACTTATCGGTGAACTTGAAGAAAGTTACCAGGCCAGGGTTTGGCCCGGTGTTGCAGATTATGCGCAGGAACATGATGTGAATCTTATCATTTTTGTCGGAAAAGCTCCCCGGTCCCCATATGGGTATGACTACCAGCATAATTGTATCTACAAAATAGTGCATAAGAACTTTATCGACGGGCTTGTGGTTCTTTCCGGTACTCTCGGGAACTTTCTTACACCCGGTGAGCTTGCAAAATTTTATAAACAATTCAGATCAATCCCTATTGTGAGTATCGCACTTGAGATAAAGGGGATCCCGTGTGTCATGGTAGATAATGAAAGCGGCATGAGACAGGCACTCATCCATCTTATAGAAAAACACGGATATGAACGGATCGCATTTATAAGGGGACCGAAAACACACCAGGAAGCTGAAAAACGTTATATGACCTATCTGAATATTCTAACAGAGTATCATTTACCTATCCGGGAAGAACTTACTGTTATCGGGGACCTTCATCCCCGGGGCGGTTCTGATGCGATTCATACACTCCTTGATGAAAGACATATAAATTTCGATGCTCTTGTTGCAGCAAATGATGGAATGGCATTAAGTGCTTTAAAAGCATTACAGGCCAGGGGCATTAAAGTCCCGGAAGAAATTGCAGTAGTCGGTTTTGATGATATTGATGAAGCAAGCTATATAACACCCCCTCTTTCCACTGTGAAACAGCCCCTTTATGAGCAGGCAAAAACGGCTATCAAGCTTCTCCTCGATAAAATCGAGGGAAATAAGGTGAGTAATAAAATCTGTTTGCCCACCACCTTTATTATAAGAGAATCCTGCGGCTGTTTTCACGAAACCATTCCACATAAATTATATCCAAAGCAACGGGGAAAACATACAAAGAAAAGCCTGGATGAAGCACTTGAAAAAATGAAAACGGCAGTTCTTAATGATGTAGTATCATCATGTGAATCGATTTATCTGGAAAAAGATCAGTTTATCGCATGGTTAAAAAAATTAATAGACGGTATTGCCATCGATCTCCTGGATCAGCACGAGTCCAGAAACTTTACCCCTTTTCTGAATGAAATCCTTATTCAAAAAATGCTTGGTAAGTACCAGTATAATTTCTGGCAGAATATTTTAATCTTTTTACACGATAGAATTTTTGATCATCTACAAGGATTCAACCTGGATGATAAAATTCAATACCTTTTTGAACAGGGATTTTGTTTACTAAGAGAAATTATGATGCGGGCTCTCTATTACCGGAGAATCCAGGTTGAATATGATATCGGGCTTCTCGGGGAAGTAAGCCAGGCCCTTATTACAACAATAGATTTGCCAGAGCTTATGAATGCTATTTCACGTGAAGTTCCGAAATTGAATATACAGAGTTGTTATATCATCAGGTACAACCAGGATAAAGCAGACCGGTGCAGTACCAGCTGGAAAGTTCCTGCGACATCGGAACTGGTACTTGCTTTTGACAGACAGCACAATGTTGTCATGCATACGGAAAAAAGAAAATTCCGGACTCGTGAGTTATTACCGGACCGCTTGTTAACAATCTGGCACAGGCGGACATTTATCTGTATGCCCCTTTTTTTTAGAGAGGAAAAACTCGGGCATCTGCTTTTTGAATTCGGCCCAAAGGAGGGAATCATCTATGAGACCCTAAGGAGTCAGATAAGCAGCGCATTAAAAGGTGCATTGCTTTTCCAGAAGCACCTGGATACGGAAAAGGAACTAAAGAAAACACTCTTACAACTTGAAAGGACAAATAAAGAACTCCAGAACCTTTCACTCCGGGATGATTTAACAGGACTTTATAACAGACGTGCATTCATCACACTGGGAGAGCAGCACCTACGGCTCGCACAACGTACAAAAAAAATCTTTCTGCTTTTCTTTGCAGATATGGATGGATTAAAGGTTATTAATGATACGTATGGCCACAGGGAAGGAGATATTGCAATATTGAAAAGCGCAGAAATATTAAGACAATCATTCCGGCATGCAGATATTATTGCCAGGTTTGGCGGGGATGAATTTACCATTATTGCGATTGATGCGGGCAGGGAAGATAGTTCGACATTAAGGGAAAACTTCATGAAAAATATTAATAATTATAATCGAATATCAAAAAAACCCTATAAACTGGGGATTAGTATGGGGGCCGCTTCCTATGAGATCGATTCACTGAAAACTTTCGAAAATCTTCTTACGGAAGCAGATTGTGATCTATACGAACAGAAACAATATAAAAAGAAAAAGAATAAGCAATTATAATTCATCTTCTGCAAGAACAACAAGGGAATCATCTGCCGTTAATGTAAATACCCTGTTTTTTTCAGGATTAAGCAAAACACCGAAGTTCTGAAGGGGATCTTTTAATAAAGCCCCTCTCCTGATTCCCAGGCAGATTTCCTGTCTCTGCTGGACCTGGGACAGGATGTCGAGAAAGGAAACATTAACCGGGAGGGTATCAAAGTAAAAAGGAACCGGTTTAATATAAATTTCACTTCCTTCTTCACAGAACAGCTGGTCATAAAGAAACTTGATCTCATGATTCTCGCTTATCTGGGCTATAATCTTTGTAATCATTTTATTGCTTATAATAAAATCATCAACATTTGATTGTTCAATCAATTCCTGGTTATCCGAATTGAGTATCTGGGTAATAATTTTCGTCTTTTTCTCACTGATACCTTGTTCATTTATAAGTTCCCGGAGGAGAAGGAGAATAAGCATGGTATCCGAATCAACCTTTTCCGGTGTATAATCTTTTTCATCCTGGGCAAGGATAATGATATTATTATAAGAAAAAGGGGATATGTTCTTCAGATTCCGGGGTGAAAGCGGATTTTCATGGATAAGAGATATCTTAAGCTCCCTGAACTCTTCCTGAAAGGATTTGATTTTCGCTTCTACCTGTGCAGATGGTTTATAAATCATGATATCGATTGCAGATCCCCCGGGAAGAAAATTTGCAAATTCACGGAGGATTATCTCTGCTATACTGTGCCACCCCAGCAAAAGCTCTTTTTCCACCTTTCTGGATGTTTCTTTTTTTACAAGTGAATATTGCTTCGGTTCTGCTATCTTTTGTTTTTTAAATTTGATTGTGGAATCATCTTCTGCAAGAATGAAAATGCTGTCATCTTTTTCCATCTTTCTTGTTGCAGGTGGCCGCAGGGCAAGAATGTTATCTTTGTTCATAATCCCAAGTGGAATTCCATCGATAAAATGACATTGAAGCTCTCCAAAGGGGATATTTCCCCATTCAGTCCTGTATTTGTAGATTTCACACCCTTTAAAAGAGAGAATCTCGCTGTATACAAGCTCAAGTCCGCTGGAAAGAGATGTCTGGACCAGAAGTTTCCCAAGGATCTCCCTGGAGTCAATAGATATTACATTCCGGAATCGAAGTGAATCCAGAATCTTTCTTTTTTCATTGCTGAAGATTTCTGCGACAATTGTCATGTGCGCTTTCTCCTCAACATTCGTTGAGGCACGATTGTAATTTATAAGGTACTCTTCCCGGCTCATAAGAAGGGCAAGAATTGTCTTGATTGTTTTCGTATCGGAAATTTCTTTCATGTCATCTGAAGAAGAATCCGGACAGCAGGAAAGGATGATTGCAGATTTTGCTTCTTTTGCATTAACCCGTTTCAGTTCATTCAAAGAGGATGTATCCCCGGTTCTGGTGATAATTTTCATTGTTTTCATCCTCGAAAACTGCTTCGCTATTTTATGATCCATGGTTTCTTTATCTTCTTCAGATAGAATGACAATAATACCGTTTCTTTCACTTTCATTTGCAACAATCAATTCTTTCATCACATCAAAAATCCGTTCATTCCACCCAAGGATGAGTGTGTGGCCCTGTTCAATCACCTGGCTTTTCCCTTTACGGAAGTTATAGATGATTTCCTCTACATGGGTAGTAATAAAAGCGATGAGCATGGAAAAAATGACAAGCCCGGATAATATGGTAACGGTTCCCACAATGTAATACCAGATGAAATCACCTCCTTCCATCCCAAGGGTGCCGGGATCAGTCAGGCCAAGAAAAACCCGCCAGAAATGTTTGAAAAAGTTCGCAGTAATCTGTTCATCCGGATTTAATGCAACAAAGATTCCCCGGATAATTGTTAAAACAATAAGGGCAATAATGAAAAGAATAAGAAGGCTTAAAAATACAGCAACACCGCCATGGGCCATGAAGTTTTCCAGCCAGTAACGAAACCTTTTCCCTATTGTGGTTTTCATTCTCTTAATTGTTTCCTTTCCATATATTGTTACACAATAATTATAGGAAGAGAAATAAAGGAAAATCAATTATTTTTTTAATAAAAGTATGGTAAAAAGAGATCCAATTCCCTTGCTTTACAAAAAGTACTTTTTTCATATATAATAATATCCTGGACGGATTTAAATTAAGGAAAAGAATGAAAGATATATATGTACCTGTTATTTTATTTTTCTGTTGTATGTTCCTCCTTTCCATTTTATCCTGTACCCCGGAAATACAAATCAAGGCAGAAAGAGGGGAATTGGATCTCTCCTCATGGGATTTTGAAAAAAATGGAATTGTGGAGCTCGATGGTGAATGGGAATTTTATTGGAAAGAAATTCTTTATAGTAATGATTTTAAACAAGCCACTGTGGAAAAAACTCCTGATTACCGGCATGTACCATCTCTCTGGAATACCTATCGTATTCATACCGGGGTTCTTCCGGTAACAGGATATGCAACCTACCGCCTGTTCCTTACCCTCCCTGATTCTCATAGACTTTATGCCTTTAAAATATATGACCAGAGTACTGCTTACCGTCTTTATATTTATGGAAAATATATAATGGGGAATGGCAAAGTCGGCAAAACAAAAGAAGAGTCCATTCCTGTCTGGCGTTCAACCATGAGCGTCTTTATGCCGGAATCTACTACAATAGAGATTATTCTGCACATTTCAAATTTCCATTTTAATAAACCGGGTTTCTGGAAAAGTATCTCCTTTGGGCCGGATAAACAAATTATTGCCATGGATATGCAGTCAAAAGCGTGGGTTTATCTTGTGCTCGGTATTTATCTTGCAATCGGAACTTATCATCTGGTTCTTTTTTTCCTGGGGAAAAAGGATAAAGCGACTCTCTTTTTTGGGTTTTTTTGCCTGATTTTTATTATACGATCCGTTTTTACCGATGAACGTATTGCTCTTTCCCTTTTCCCCTGGATAAACTGGCATGCTGGTCTGCTTGGTGAAATTCTTTCTGTTTATTACCTTGTTATCTTTTTTATTCTATTCCTTAAAGCCCTTTATCCGGAGGAAATGATTTCATGGATAAACCGGATTATTATTATTATCTCTGTAATCATAAGCCTGATTCTCCTGTTCACTCCTTCGATATTGATAAATGTGATTCATTCATACTATTTAATAATAATCCTTTTTGTAATTATTTATGCAATTATTGTATTGTTATTTGCCAGTATTAGAAAACGCACAGGAGCAATTTTCCTTTTTATCGGGTTTCTCTTGTTTTCCGTCACTATATTTTACGATATCCTTGTTTCGCAATTTATTATAAACTTAAACTTCCTGGCTCCCCTTGGTATCCTGTTCTTTATTTTTACCGAATTCACCCTTTATGTTAAATTTATAAAAGCAGAAGATGAACTCCGGGAAAGGGAAAAGGAATTACTTCATGCAGAAAAACTCGCATCCCTGGGTACTCTTATTGCCGGGGTTGCACATGAAATCAACAATCCCAATGCTTCGATTTATATGACAACCAGTACACTTTCCACTATCTGGAAGGACCTGATTCCCCAGCTTGATGAGTTTGCAGAAAAGGAAGGAAATTTCACCATAGGAAACTTATCCTATACCGCTTTTAAAGAAGCTATACCTGTTTCCTTGAACAGGATAAAGAAAAACTCAAAAAGAATAGAAGAGATTGTAAAGGACTTAAAGGATTATGCAAAAAAGGATGAGAGTAATCAGGATAATAAAGTAAATATCAATAATGTTATCAATAGTTCCCTGCGGTTGCTGGATAATCTGATTAAAAAAAGTACGGGAAAACTCGAACTTGATTTAATGGAACACCTCCCGCCTGTACAGGGAAATGCCCAGCGTCTTGAACAGGTTATCATCAATATTATTCAGAATGCCTGCCATGCACTTGAGGATAAGCAAAAAGGAATCTTCATCTCCACCGGTTTTAACGAGGCAGCAAAAAAAGTGATTATCTCTATCATGGATGAAGGGATTGGGATGGACAAAAAAACATTAAAACAGATTTACGACCCTTTTTTTACAACAAAAAGATTAAAAGGGGGGACAGGGCTGGGGATGGCAGTGACTTCCAGGATAGTAAAAGATCATGGGGGAGAACTTATGATTACCTCCAGACCGGGAAAAGGAACCACGGTAGAGATTTTACTGAATAGCTTCTTATAAATTCTTTGCCGCCCACATCGCAGCAAGAAACCTGTTGTTCACATCTATTTTCTTGTAGATGTTATAAAGATGTGTCTTTACCGTATTCAGACTCAGATGTAGTGAATCGGAGATTTCCTCATTTGTGGATCCTAAACTCACCATGGAGAGAATCTCGATCTCTCGCTGGGTAAGATTATTCTTTTCTTTGATTACTTCCCTTTTTTCCTTAAAGCTTTGAAGTACAAACCGGGAAAGGAGTTTTCTTTGGACCCAGAGTTCGTCTTTAAGGATAATTATAATACCTTTAAGAAAAAGATCTATTTTCTCTTCTTTATAAAAAAATCCTTTTATATTTTTAGCCAGTCCGTTTTTTTCTATACCTGTATTTTCAGATAAATTAAAAAGCGCAACATAGAAATGAGTATCGCTCATAAAAGAACTCAAATGCCTTAACATCTCTTCAAAACTTGAATGGATACTATCGATTAAAAGCAGATACTTCCTTTTTTTCAGTGAATGGAGTATTTGTTCTTTCCTCTGTGCAATGAAATTATCGATAACCGGGTAGAGATGACACTTCATCTTAAGTTCCCGTTCAATAATATATACGAGGAATTTATTATGCAGGTTCTCCGGCCCAATTATAAAAACTAACGCCTCTTGATTATTATCCATTTCAAGTATATATATATAAGTATAAGGCTAAAGCCGTCTATTTGTCAAAGTTCTGCATTTGCTATCCACCTGCCATGTTTATTGCAGAAGTGTACAACTGTTAATTTTCCTGTTACACTCTTTTTTACATGAATACTCACTGCCGGTTGCATTGAATCAGGAAGCATAGTATACCTGGAAGTATAGTTGTTATTAACATAAATATCTATCCAGACAATCCAGTGATCCTGCTGCATAGGATGTGTTGTAGATCCGATTTTTATATGAATATCACGGCAATCATCAATCATTCCGCAGGCAGCAGTCACGGTAATAACAGGTACATGCTTTTCTTTGCCTTCTTTTTCAGAGGGTATGATTGCATCCGGATTTTCCCGGAAATTCACCTTTGATGCCCCGCATACCGGACATTTTTCCGGTATATGATTGAATTCAATATGACCGCATACATTACAAACAAATAATTTATCCATTTTACCTACTCCTTCTTTTTACCTTAATTCCAACTTACATTATAATGTAATTCCTTTCTCTGTTTACGTCAAGAACATGGCGCGAGTGCCAAAACAGGTTTTTTTAACTACAGAAAACAGGATTCACGGAAATAAAAGGAAATTCCTGATCTGTTTCATAAATAACACCTATAATTATTGACATACAATAAGTTAAATGATACACTTCCGCTATACATTATGAATCATATAAAAACTTTTTTCATACTTATCCTGTTTTTTTGTATTTATCACTGTCCCGTACAGGGATTGGAACTAATAAAAACAAAAAAATGGGACGTGAATCTGTCTTTGCGGCTTGCCCCGGCATATGTCTTTAACTATCCATCTTTATTGAATGGATTTGAATTTTATAATATGGAAATCGAATTTGAATGTGAGTATGATAATCGTGTTGAGTTGGCTCTTGCTTTCGATCTCATGGAACTCTATGAAGGATCCGGCTTTGTGCCCGGAAAACTTATTGAAGATGCATATCTGAACTATAATTTTCATAAATTCTTAAAAATCCGGGCAGGGCAGTATAAAGTACCCCTGGGTGAAGAAATAGCTCTTGGCATGTCGGAAAGACCGTACTATGATCATTCTCTGGGGTCAAGACGATTGGCCCCCGGCCGGCGGCAGGGATTGATGTTTTCCGGTAAGGAAATTTTCTCTTTCCTTGGCTACCAGGCTGGCATCTTCAATACGTCGGAAACAGATAAAGAAGAAAATGAAAGCCCCTATCTTTCAACAGCAGGAAAGCTTATTCTTGATTTCGATGAGTTCCCGGGAATATATCTAAAAAGCAGTTATAGCATTTATTACAGCTTTGATGAGATTTTTGCCCAGGCAGCATCCCAGTATTTTTCCTGGCAGTTCTTTCAAATCCATAAACTTACCCTGTTCGGTGAATACCTGGAACAACGATTTTACCATTACCACTGGAACAATAGTATTTTCCTGTTGTTAGCATACCGTGCAGGGCTTTTTGAGATCTACAGCTCGGGAGAGTTCTATGACGAGAATGTCGGGAAAGAGGATAAAGACGATTGCTTTTCATTATGCTCAGGGATTAATCTCTATTGGATAAAAGACCGTTTACGAACCAGTCTGGGACACCGATACACAAATGAATATCAAAAAGGAGAAGAAAAAAACCGGTTCGTTCTCGTAATGATGTGGGAAATATAAATGATACGATTACTTATAAAAGCCTTCATTCCTTTCAGTATCATTTTTTTTATTACCGGATGCGCGTTCTTTCTTAATGAAGATGGATTTGATCCCCTGGAGCGTCCGACAGAGGACGGGTTGCCTGTTTTCTACATCCATCCTGCCCCGAAAAGCACTGATTATTGTCCGGCGACAGTCTATTATCGCGGAAAGAAATATAAAGCAGAAGCCAGGGTCCGGGGGTCAGTATCCCGGCATTTCCCGATGAAAAGTTATGCATTACGGTTTCCCGAAGATCAATTGTTCAATGATCCTGAATTCCAGTTTCATGATGAAAGAATAATCGCCTTAACTACCTCTTTCAGTGACAATTCATTTATCCGCAACCGTCTTGCATTTGATCTTTGGAATCATATGGACAGTGCACATGTTCAGATAAAGACCTATAATGCTGTCGTTTACCTGAATGCCTGTTACTGGGGACTTTATACGATCTGTGAACATGTTGATGATCTATTACTGGAAGAAAATGGTTTGAACCGGTATGGGAATCTTTACAAGGGAGTGACCCATGATGCAAATTTCTACTTAAAGGAAAATCTGCACGAGGGATTCTTGAAAACAGAAGGAAATCCTGAACATGGAGAAAATGGGGCATATACCGATCTGGATGAATTCATTAATTTTGTCTGCAAGACAGAGCCGGATGATTTTGTTGCCCGGCTTGGTTCGGTTCTGAAGCAACAGGAATATGAAGACTGGTGGATGTATGTTGTTTTTATGATGACATTTGATTGCTGTAATAAAAACGCATATCATTATATTGATCCGGCAGGGGGGCTCTGGCGTTATATTCCCTGGGATTTTAATGATGCATTCGGGCAGCTCAGAACAAGGCGGCTTAATCCTTTTGATGATCCGGATTATACCAACCTTAATAACTTATTCAGGCGGTTTCTTGAACAGGAAGAAATTTTTTCGTCCATAAAGGCCAGGTATCTTGATATTCTTTCCCCCGGCAATGCATTTGATGATAACTGGATAGTGTCAAAAATCGATGAATACGATGCAGAAATACATGACGCAGCAGTAAAAAGCGAAAAAAAATGGAGAAAAGAGTACAGGGATTATGGAACATGGAGTGACAGGGATGACTTTACCACCTATGAGGAAGAAATCCAGTATATGAAAAACTGGGTAATCGACCGTCATTCATTTCTGCTGGATAAGTATGACTGAACAGGTAATAGCGATACAATCACGTAATAGTCTTCACACCCCTGCTGTATTTCATCTTATACGCATATACTGCAATAAATAAGGCACCAAAGGCAAGAAGCAGCAGGATGGTAAAACCGGACGAAGCAAGGGATGCCCCGTTCTGCAGATTTTGCAGTGCCCGCATGGTCCAGCTCTGGGGGAATACCCCGGCAGCATATTGCAGAAAATCGGGCATAAAACTTAAAGGCCAGAAACAGCCCCCAAGCATGGAGGTGGTGCTGATAATCACGTTGGAAAACAATGCTGATTGTATGGTGGATCCTGCAAAAGAAGTGATCATAATCCCGAAACCAATAGCGGTAATCGTAAATGCCAGTAAAAGTGGCAGTACTGTAAGTACGGAAACGCCGAGATTGATGTTTAACAGAAATACAATGATGAAAAGGGTAGTGATAATCTGGGCGCAAAGGATGATAAATGCCGCAAGCATATTACCAAGTGAATAGAAAATTTCCCGTACCGGTGCAACCTGTATCCGGTAGAATGTCCTGTTTTGTTTTTCTTTAAGCATAAGACCTGTTATGACAGATGCCTGCATCAGGATAATATACAGAAAAAAACCAAATCCTATTGAACCCGCCGTTTTACTGGTGCCGGTATCGTTAACCTCACGGATTTTAAGGGCAGTTTCGGTTGTTAAAAAATCTTTATACATTACTGTAAAAAGTCCGGAATCTGTCCCGGTTATCTCTTTGAGTTTTAAAACACTGTCAATAAAATAATTGATTTCATTCTGTATGAATCCGGCGGCCGCTTCACCTTTAAGTGAATAAAGATAAATTACAGGTTTGCGATCATTTTCCAGTTCATCAGAAAAATTTCCTGGGATAAGTAAAGACATAACGGTGTTTCCGTCGATGATACTGCTGTCCAGCCGGTCTTCGGGAACAGGGATAATCCTGTTCTTTTCTGTTTTTCCCAGATGGGCGATCAAATCTGCACCAATCCGGCCATTATCTTTATTAATATAGCCGATTGAAAGACCCCCGGTCATTGCGGTTCCAAAAATTACTGTCATAAGTAAAAAGCTTGCGACTGGTGCTACGATAAAGAGAAGATAATTTATCTTTTTTGAAAAGGTCAATTTCATGAAGTTGGACATGATAATGAAAAGTGTTCTCATATTGTTTTCCTCCTTACTGCCTTTATTGTGGATATACCCAGCAATACTATTCCCGGAACCAGGCAGAAAAGAAGTGCGGGGAAAAAATAATGATGACTGGTGCTGTAAATGATTTCATAAAGTGCCTTATTTACCCATGAAAGAGGGGAAAACCACGATAGAATTTTGAATAATCCCGTATCCGGCAGTTTCATATATCCGCCACCCAGAAAAATGAGACAGGGGATAAAACCATTTAAAATACCGGTGACAGCATTGATGTTATCCAATAAATGGGCGATTCCTACACCAAGGGACAGGGCAAAAATGCTTTCACAAAATAAAAGGGCAATAACTACAGGAACATTCTCACCAAAATAAATATTCAAAAGATACTTTTCGGTAAGTAAAAGAATCAGGAGTTGCAACATCAATATGATGATTGTTCCGAGACAAATACCAAGAAGAAACTGTACTCTCGTTACCGGGGCAGTGTATATCCGGTTAAGTGTTTTGAGTGATTTTTCCTTGATGACGCCAAAAGAGCCAATAAACGAACCATAAAGAATTGCCATGGTAAGTATGGTAATACCGAAATAATCAATTGCCCTCGGCTGCCGTGATGCGTTTAGTGATGAATGTGTAATAAAATCGGCTTCTTTGGAGGTGATAACAGATTCCAGGGCTTCCGGTTTATACCGGAACACCAGGTTATAAAAATCAAACCGGGCTAAAAAACCATTCAGTATTCCTTCGATAATACCGGCCTGCACACCGCTGTTGTTATTCAAGACAAGTTCAAGACTCTTTTGTTTTTCATCAATAATGATAAAAGCCTGGTATTCTCTCTGCCTGGTCTTTTCTTCTCCTGCATGGATGCTTTCTGTTTCTTCACTGGTTACCTTAAAATCATCAAGTTGTTGGAGAAACATTTTAAATCCGGCATATAGATTTCCCTTTTCCTCACAATAATATCCGATCTTCATGTCTATGGTGACCTGTCCTTGAGAGAAAACACCCGATAAAGCAAGACCCAGGATCAAAATGAGAAAAACCGGGCTTACTATCAAAAGGCTAAGAGCAATAGGCCGTTTCAAATTCTGCTTAATATATTTCCAGGCAATACGTAGACTATTCATAAATCAAAATCCTCCCTTCATCAGTGGTCCCTTAGTTTTCTCCCGGTCAGGGTAAGAAATACCATTTCCAGGTTGGGAACATCCAGTTCCAGATTATTCACCGGTATTTCATTTCCAATAAAATAGGATATTATCTGAGTCAGGTTATTCACACCCCTGTCGTTGTCAATAAATACCTTGTTCCCGAGTGTTTCAACATGGAGAACTCCCTGAATACGGGATAGTTTTTCAGTATCTACAGGATAATCTGTTTTCATGGAAACAATAAATCTGCTCTTGTCTTTTATTAAGGATTTGAGTTCTTCATTTGTACCTTCTGCAATAATTTTCCCATGATCGATAATGGCGATTTTTGAACATATGGATTCAGCCTCTTCCATATAATGGGTTGTGTAAATTACCGTGCACCCCTGTTTATTCAGTTTTTTAACCGATTCGAGAATATGATTGCGGGATTGGGGGTCGATCCCTACCGTCGGCTCATCCATAAATATGATTTCAGGATTATGGGCAAGTCCGCAGGCAATATTCAAACGGCGCTTCATTCCACCGGAAAACGTCCGGGGATACTTTTTCGCTGCATCTTTCAGACCGGTAAATTCAAGCACATTCATAACAGATTCCTTTAATTCCTGCCCCCGGACCCCGTAAAGGCTGGCAAAAAACTTTACATTATCATAGGCAGATAAATCCTCATAAATCGCCATGTCCTGCGGTATGACCCCGATGATCTCTTTTATTTGATGGATGTTTTTTCGGATGTCATAATTCCCGATTGTCACTTTACCACCTGTCGGGGGCAGGAGTCCGCAGAGAATGTTGATGAGAGTGGTTTTCCCTGCACCGTTTGGCCCGAGTAAACCATAAATTGTCCCTTTTTCTATAAAAAGGGAAACATTATTGACTGCCGTCACGTCTGCAAATCTTTTTGAAAGTTCTTCTATACGGATCATAACTCATCCTCCCTCTTATTATTTCTGTATTCTACTCTAAATATAAAAGATAGTGAGAAGAGGTGAAAAGCGAGAAAAGTCATTTTCGGATATGACAAACGTCATATTTTTCCGCGTTTTAAATAATAGACAGCGATCTGGGTCCTCTGTTTTAGCTTTAGCCTGGAAAGGATAGAGGAAATATAATTTTTAATGGTTCCTTCGGATAAAAAAAGATGTCCGGCGATTTCCCTGTTTGAATATCCTTCTGCTATAAGTTTTATGACTTCTATTTCCCTTTCAGAAAACTGCGATGTGTCGATTTTCGGTGATGCTGAACCGGATTGTATTTTATCAAACACCGAATCCTGAAAGACCGTACTTCCATTATAAACAAGCTTTACCGTATCCTTTATTTCACGGGCAGTCTTCCCTTTTAAAAGGTATCCTCTTGCCCCGTTCTTTACTGCCCGGTAAATAAGTTCATCTTCATCAAAGGTTGTTAATATAATCGTTTTTGTACGGGAACCTTCGGTAATCTGTTTTACCGCTTCCACCCCATTCAAGACCGGCATCCGTATATCAATCAAAGCAACATCAACCCTGCCGGAAATACAAGCATCCACTGCCTGCTTTCCATCATTCACCGAGGCAACGACTTTGAAATCCTCGTCCCTGCCAAGAATAATTTCAAGTCCTTCCCGGATAAGGGGATCATCATCTGCTATTAAAACCCGGATTGGCATGTTCGTCTCCTTTTTTAAAAAGCATGATCATGGCAAAGCCATCTAAGCCATCAAGAATAAGGGTACCCCCTACGGCTTTTGTCCGTTCTTCTATCCCTGTTAACCCCATTCCCGGGCGGATATTTTTCATTCCCTGGCCATTATCTTTCATACCAGCTTTTATTATCTTGTTAAATACATTGATTTCAACAAAAATATCTGTTGCCCTGCTGTGTTTAAGGACATTTGTCAGGGCTTCTTTAAGGTTCATAACAATTATGCGCCAGATATCCGGGGAAATAATAAAGATACTTCCCCCGGTCTTTAAGTGTGAACGAATCCCGGTGTTTTTTTCAAAGCCGCCAAGCATCTGTTTTACCTGCTGTATTCCTATTTGCCCGGATTCCGGTTTAAGGCTTTTCAATCCCTGGCGTATGGAATTCATTCCATTGTTCAGCACGGAAGAGATCGTTGCTATCATCTTTTCTGCTTTTTCCGGCTCATCCCGGATAATGGTATTTACTGCTTCAAGCTGGACAATACTCCCGGTAATGGTATGGCCCAGTTCATCATGAAGTTTCTGGGCTATCCGGTTCCGTTCTTCCAGTTTTATTAATAGTTCTTTTTCATTGTCCAGTTCTTCCAGCCTGCTGATTTTCCTGCTTAAATACTGGTTGTTTGATTCAAGCCTGTCGATGGTTCGTTCACGGGCTTCTGCCCTCCTGTCATATCCGTAAAGTGTTCTATACACCAGGTAAATAATAAGAGAAAACAGCAGGTAAAACAGTGTATTTTCACCTGTTGTGAAGAAAACAGGGGGCAGATAGAAAACAGGTTCAATGATGATAGAAAGGGAAAACAGGGAGAGAATTCTGGTGATATGCAGGGGAAGAAGCAGGAGTATCGCTGGTATATATATCGAGGCATAGCCCATTCCCGGGAGCAAGGCTATGTGTACTATCAATTTTGCAGCCAGAGAGTTAAAAACAGCAGGAAGAATAATCATGGTAAGATAGATAATGAAACAAAAAATGGAGAGTGGGGTAAGATGTTCTGCAAGGAGTATTTCCTTGATAAAGAAGAATAATAAGCATAATAAATGAAGGTAAAGCAGGAACTTATTCTTATTCACTGTTATATTCACTGGTGGAAGATGATTGCATAAGAAAATAAACTGCTGTTCACAATTATAGTATACTTTCGATTATAATGATACGTTTTATTGCAGAAATTGTAAAGTACCTCAGGGTTCGATCTCGGGAACTGGTTTTTTGCAGAGAAATTTTTATAATCGTGGGGGCTGTCTAAAAAGCCTGCGTTTCACACCTGCCTGAAACAGTAAAAAATTTTTTTTTTCTTAAAAAAGCAATGC
>JAFGQK010000301.1 GCA_016935735.1 Spirochaetales bacterium
CTTCTTCTTCATTCAGTGTTTTCCGTGTATTCAGTGGTTCTATTTTTTATGTCAAGTAGTTTTGCCTGTTTTCGAATTCCCCCCCGAGTTACATACAGGGATTTCCCGGGAAATAGACCACGGATGTCCAGGGACACCAGGACACGGATAAGGTTTGAGTAAGCCTGCGCAGATTGACTCCAGGGAGTCCATACAGATTTTACTAAAGGAAACTTTACTATGAGAACATATTTCACCCCTCTTTATTCTTAAGAATGCAGTTGAGGTTATAAAAATAGTAAAACAAATACCACTATCTCTATTTATACTTGTTATCCAGATGCTCGTTCTGAATAACAAATAAATAACGAATTATAAATCAATCTACAGACATAAATAAATGTCCACTTAGCATACTCATAAGTTTCTTTTTCATCTTTCGCCTTTTTTTCTATCCGGGATAAAACCTTTTCTTTGTATATATTTAAAATTGCAAATGCTAAGAAGAATATGAGTAATAATTTCATCATAGCATTATTCTGATTATCTCTTTTAAAATAATCATGTTTTGATTTGCATAATGAATTAAGTTGCCTGAAATCATTATTTTCAATTTTCCACCTTGAATGGCTTCCCTCTTTCATTTCTAAGGCATTTAACGATACATCGGTAGTAAAAGCATAGAATGATGTAATTTCATCCGTTTTTATATTCTTCTCTATTACCCGTGCTACTTTCATAGGAGCATCTACCCCATCAAATTTCATATCTGACACTGCAATAACATCATATTTTACCATTCGATTTTCATCAAAACCACTATATTGTTCAAGTTCTTTACTTATCGATTCAGTATCAAACATACCCTTTGCATCTTTTATTATGGACAATCTTTCTTCTCCGCTCTTAATTAATACATGAATTCCATTCTTTAAACAATTTCTTATGAAATACCGGCTTTTATATAAACCATCAACAATCACAAGGTCCACAAATGATTTTTTTAATATACCAACAACCTGGTCTATCAGTTTTTCAGCTTCCGGCAATTCTTTGCCTTTCTTTTCCATTATTCTTAAGTCCAATGGAAATAGTATATTTTCTCCAATAATTGTTATCCTTACAACAAGATATTTTCCATAACCGGTCCCATCGATGAGGGCTATCCTCCTTTTCCTGCTATCAGATGTCAATTGATAATTTAAATATCCGCTTTTCTCGATTTGTTTAAATACCTTATAATTCATTTTTTGCAGTTCTTTTAATTCAAAATTAAACTCAAGATTCCTTATTATAGTGCTGTCTGATACCACCATCTTTCTTTTTGAGGTGAAAAATGACTTAACGGCTTTTTCCCGCATTAATTGATCTGTTTGTAAAAAACTTTTTAAATTTAGCAATACCATAAAAAATATGCTATAATATATATGAGACAGTGGTATTTGTCTTTTTCTCCGTTTATCGGAGAGGCTCTTAACACTTTTGGGTATCCCATATGCTGTTAAGAGCTTTTTTATTTCCTCTATATTGGGTTTTCCCACATTTCGTTCCCCTCCCAGGTTCGAAGATAAAAGAAGAAAGAGAAAAAGAAAGAAAAAGAGAAAGAAGAAAAGAAAAACATATTTCGTATTATATCACATAGTTATTGATTTTATAAAAAAATCTGTGTTCCCGGTGTCCTTCAGACGCATCTGTACTCCCGTGGCCGCCCGGTCAATCTGTGGTTCCTTCCTTCTTTTTTTTCCCGGGGAATCCCTGAATTTTACAGAATTTGCTTGACAATTCTAAAAAATTGTTATAGAATAGCACTTTCTAAGAAAATTAAATTATATAAAAATAATACGGATAGAGAGAAGAGAACTTGTTTCTTTTATAACAAGCAGCAGGAATGTATAAAGAAAATATTTTGATGCGTAGTATATGTTTTTAATAGTTGCCCGGTAAATAGTGATAGAAAATTTTTTTTAAATGATAAGTTCCTGAATAATCTGTACTCAATTACACCCTGGCGGTTAAAAATGGTATGGTGTAAGAAAATGCAGATGAAAATGTTCACAAATACTACATGATCGAGGAAGGATGGAATTTATTAATAATGGAAACGAAACAGAGAATTAAATAAGGAACAATAGTATTAAAATAAATAATATTAAATTTTAAAAGAAAGAGTGGGTAATACAAAGAATATGCATGAAATGGAAATCCGGCCTCCCTTGTAAAATGATAAGGGAGTAAAAGAAAACTTGTCGATGCTGTTGAAAACAATAATTCACCGTAATTAAAGAGTTTCCTGCAAAAGGAAACGCTTAAAAAGAATACCGCTTTATATGCATGTGCACTATATCATGTATGGGGTATAAAGATTTCAATACCGTTTTTTACAGTGTATTCAATAAAGCATGTAATGTGAAGTAACTTAACAAGGATATAAAGGAATTTCTATGGATACTAAGAACAGGAATCCAATTTTATCGTTATTGGAAAGACAGATCAGTATTATTGAAAAAGGATTAAAACAAATACCCGGGGTAAGCGGGATCGCGGTGGTATTGAAAGAATCAAAGAAAAAAAGAGACTGTTATCATATAAAGGATATTATAGGTGCCCGGGATGATGAAAAAGATCATGAGCCTTTTTTACCTGAAAATTCCAGAAAAGAAAATCATATACACCATGACGTTATTGATGATGCCCCGAATGAAGAGTCTGAATCTTTTACCCTGACAGGGACTAATACAGTTAATGCAATAAGCTGCGGAGCAGAATTGGTCTATGATTCCAATGATCCCCGGACAATACAGGAATTACTCGGAAATGTTTGTGAGATAGCCGGTGATAATGGTATCCTGTATGTACAGGAAAATGATACGGAAATTTTTCAGTCTTACAGGGATTTAAAAGATGATGCAGAACGGGTTTTAAACGGGTTGCGTAAAGCAGGATTAAAGCCGGGAGACTATGTTATTTTCCAGTTTAAAGATTATAAAAATTTCATCACGGCTTTCTGGGCTTGCATGTTAGGCGGATTCATCCCTACACCCGTCAGTGTGGCTCCTGTTTATAATATGGAATCCTCTACGGTAAAAAAAATATATAATGCCTGGAAGCTTTTGCATTGTCCGGTTATCTTTACCGAAGACGCCTTTTTATCTTCAATTAAGACACTGGATAATGAATGGAAGGTTTTAAGCATCAATCCTTTATATACCTGTACACCCGATCATGACTGGTATCATTCCCAACCCGGTGATCTGGTTCTTAATTTATTGACGTCCGGGAGTACAGGTATGCCTAAATGTGTTCAGCATAAAAGTACAAGTATCCTGTACAGAAATAAAGCCGGATGTGTTTTCGATAATTTTAAAAGGGACGAAGTTACCTTGAACTGGATGCCCCTGGAACATGTTGGCGGTATTGTTATGTTTCATATAAGGGATGTTTACCTGGGATGCAGGCAAATAATCTGTAAAATCGAACATTTTATAAGCAATCCGGTTAATCTTTTAAAATGGATAGAAAAATACAGGGTAACAGCATCATGGGGGCCGAATTTTGCCTTTGCCATGGTAAATGACCAGGAAAATGTCATCAAGCAATCAAATTGGGATTTGTCTTCCATGAAATATTTCCTTAATGGTGCAGAAACAATAAACCCGAAAGTAGCTGAACGGTTTATGAAATTACTCACGCCCTATGGTTTTCATAAAACAGCCATGGTTCCTGCTTATGGCATGTCGGAGACATCGTCAGGAATTGTCGAGTCAAGGCTTGTATTTGAAGAAGATAAAACAATCGGGCTTCAATATATAGACAAAAAATCCCTGGGAGGAAATCTCCGGACAGTTGCGCCGGGGGATGATGATTGTATCGTTTTTACCGAGGTGGGTGTCCCTTTGCCCGGTGTGATGTTTCGTATAACAGATAAAAGAGACAGGGTAATACCGGAAAGAAGAATAGGACGAATACAGGTAAAAGGCCCTGTTATAATGGCCGGGTATTACAATAATCCGGAAGCCAATAAGGAAGTTTTTCTGGAAGATGGGTGGTTTCATACAGGCGATCTCGGATTTCTGGATAAAGGACGCCTGACAATTACCGGCAGGGAAAAAGATCTGATTATCATTAATGGGGTGAATTATTATAACTATGAAATTGAATCCGTTATTGAAGAGTGTGAGGGTGTGGAAAAGACATTTTCCGCTGCATGCGATATACCGGGACCAGGGGGAAGCGATTCTTTTGTCGTTTTTTTCGTTCCAAAAGAACCGGGAAAAAACTCCCGATTCAACTTGATCCCGCAAATACGGCGGAGAATTATTAACATCCTTGGTATTAATCCCGATTATATTATCCCGGTTACAAAAGACCGGTTTTATAAAACAGAGAGTGGTAAAATTCAACGTGTGAAAATGAAAAAATCGTTTTTAAACGGTGAATTCGAAAATACTCTGAAACAGATCGATATTTATTATGAAAACGATAATACAATACCCGATTGGATATATAAAAGAATCTGGATAAAGAGAAAGCTTTCCGCAGACATACCTGGAAAAGCCGGCAATAAAGAATTGACGGTCTTGATTT
This sequence comes from Spirochaetales bacterium, assembly GCA_016935735.1. Lineage (GTDB taxonomy): Bacteria > Spirochaetota > Spirochaetia > SZUA-6 > JAFGRV01 > JAFGRV01. The sequence continues at coordinate 4,564 of JAFGQK010000301.1, forward strand.
TTTCGGACACAGAAGGATTGGCGTTAGAGATCAAAAAGATTTTAAACAGGAATTCGAAGTTTATATTCGTACAACCCGGTCCTGGTTTTTCGAGACTTGATCCGGATCATTATGTCATTAACCCGGAAGCCGGGGAAGATTATACCAGGCTAATAGAATCCCTTGACAAAGAACAATGTACCATTAATACAATTATCCATTTATGGAATTACGGGAAGTATCAACAGATTTCAAATCTGAATCAATTAAAATCCTCACAATACCTATCGGCATACAGCATGCTTTTTCTCATTCACACGATAAGGATGTTCAAACATGGGATCGATGTCATCGCCGTGACATCGGATACGTTACCGGTTGTACAGGAAAACGGGCAGGCATTTGAGAAATCAACAATAACAGGAATTATAAAAACGATTCCATATGAATATACACACATTCGCTGCAAACATGTAGATCTGGCTTTTCATGCCGTGGCTGAAAATGCGGAATATATTGTATCTGAATTAAACTCCTTTAAAGATACCTGTGTGGTTTACAGGAACGGTACAAGGTTTGTACCGGCACTTGAAAAGCTATATCTGCCGGAGCTTGAAAATAAAACGCTGCCATTAAAAAAGGGTGGACTCTATCTTGTTACAGGTATAAAAAGCAGCCCGGGAAAAGACATAGCCGGGTTTCTGCTCGAAGATTATAATGCCGGACTCATCATCATTAATAATGAAAATAACCGGGATGATGATCGTACGAAAGAGTCGGAAGAATTCATTCAATATGAAAACCGGGTAGTACATTATACCACACCTCTATCCGATATAAATGCCCTGGTTCATTTTATTTCAGAACAGGAACAAAGGTGGGGAACAACGTTATCCGGTATTTTCCATTTTGCCGGTATAAATGAATTGGCAGGCCTGGCAGAATTAAACAGGAAAAAGCTGGATGATATTTTTGCAGTCAACGTATATGAAACATGGATTCTTTCACAATTAATAAAGGATAAGGACATTTTATTTGTTTCTTCCTCTTCTCCCGATGTTCTTACCGGTGGTGAACGTATGGGAGGATTATGTTCTGCATATGGTTTTGCTGAAATTTATTCCGGTTTTTTAAACTATTGTAAAAAGGTGAAAGCGTTTTGCTTTGCATGGAATCCATGGAAAGAATCCGGTGAATTCCATTTTTCCGGTGATAATGTTCATAGTAACAGGAAGAAGGGATTGAATTCCATCCTCGCCGGACTGAAAAGCGACCTGCCTGTTCTTTATATAGGTATGGATGAAACACTAAGCGATAAATCCGGTATTGTTACCCATTCCATAGCCAATGAATACAGATTGATAATTTATTACTCAAAAGGAAACGGGGAAGATGCATACATTCTCCGGCAAGAACTGGATAGGTGTCTGAATGATTATTTACCGCCAAATATCCGGGTAAGTAAAGAATTTACCTGTGTTGAGGAAATTCCTTTAAATGATTCAAAGGAACCGGATAAAACCCTTTTAAATATGCTGGATGAGAAACCGGTACATACGGTTACACCACAAAACCACCAGGAAGTAAGCATCTATAAAATATGGAAAAGCATTCTCAACAAGGACCACATCGGGGTATATGATAATTTTTTTGAATTAGGAGGACACTCTTTAAAAGCAACCCAGGCAGTTTCTGCAATCAGGAAAGAACTGAATGCCGAGATCTCCATAACGGATTTATTCATGAATCCGACAATTAAGGAATTGGCAGAACTGGTAAATAAAAGAATAGTGAAAGAACCCGAGAAAAATGATTTAAAAGTTACAAAAAGAGAGTATGGGAAAATAGCACCGATGTCCTCGGCCCAGAAACGTCAGTGGTTTTTATACCAGTTGAATCCGGATAATCCTTTTTATATAAATACAATCGCAATCAAGCTGAAAGGGGAATTGAATATTCATGCACTTTCCGGGAGTATACAGGCTATTATTGACCGGCATGAAATTTTAAGAACAACCTTTGATACCATTAATGATACTCCATCACAAATCATTCATGATACGTTTAAAATAAACATACCATTTATTGATCTTTCAACTGATAACAGCGGGGACATAAATGGCAAAATAGCGGATATCAAAATGAACGAAGCAAAAAAACCTTTTAATTTAATTACCGGGCCTGTTATCCGTGCCATGTTGATTTTCATAAACAGCGACGAACATATATTGCTTTTTTCCATCCACCATATGGTTTCTGACGGATGGTCAGCGGGGCTTTTTGTCCAGGAAATCTCCTCTTTTTACCGGAAAATAGAAACAAATAAAAAGGATGAGATAGGAAAACCGGCACTACAATACACCGATTTTGTCTTGTGGCAGGAGGAATGGCTAAAGAGTGAAAAGTATAAAGAACAACTTGCCTACTGGAAAGAAACATTGGCAGGTGAAATTCCTGTTCTCGATTTACACCCGGACTTCCCGAGACCCCCTGTTCAAAGCAACAGGGGAAAATGCCTTGCATTAGTACTCCGGCCTTCGGTTATACAAATAGTAACAACGATAAGCCGGGATGAAGGGGTTTCCCTTTTTATGACCCTGTTGGCTGCTTTTATCATTCTCCTGGCCAAATACTCTTCGCTCTACGATATAATCCTCGGGACCATGATTGCAAACAGGAACCGGGAAGAGATCGAGACGCTCATCGGTGTATTCATCAATACTCTTGTTTTAAGGGTGAAAGTCTCCCCATCTCAAAGCTTCAGGGAAATAGTGAAGACAGTCAAGGAGAGTACCCTGTCTGCGTATGAAAACCAGGATGTTCCATTCGAAAAACTGGTGGATGAACTCAAGATTCCGAGAGATCTGAGCCGTCACCCGGTTTTCCAGGTATTGTTTGTCATGCAGAATACTCCTTTTAAGGAGATTACCATAGACCGGATAACGACCGAGATTGATATTGTAAATACCGAGACCTCTGCATTCGATTTATCCGTTCAGATTTTCGAGGAAACAGATACACTCAAGATTTTATTCGGATATAATACCGACCTTTTTTCTGAGTATACTATTTCGCATTTAATGGAGCGGTATTCACTCATTATCGATACGGTTGGTCAGAATCCGGATATTCTTTTTTCCGGTATTGATATGCTCACTGTCGCGGATAAAGAAAATATCCTGGGGAAATGGAATTCAACGTATACCGAATATCCGAAAACCACCTGTGTCCACCGGTTATTTGAAAACCGGGTGAAAGAACATCCCGGTCATATCGCTCTTGTTTATGGGAACGAGACGGTAACATACCATGAGTTAAATACAAAGGCCAATAAGCTGGCACGATTATTGGTAAGAAAAGGAGTCCAGCCGGAAGACATTGTACCGGTTGTGGCGGACGAATCGATTGCCATGATTGTCGCGCTCCTGGGCGTCATGAAAGCGGGGGGTGCTTATTTACCGATAGATCCGGCATACCCGGAGGAGAGAATACGGTATATGACAGCGAACAGCCGGAGCAGGATACTGCTTACGTTGAATAAATACTTAAAAATGAATATAGTTCACGGGGATGTAATAGATCTGGAAGATGATGCGACATATGCCGGGGATGGAAACAATATAGATGTACCTGTTCAACCGGAAAATCTAGCATATGTCATATATACATCCGGTTCCACTGGAACACCAAAAGGTGTAATGGTTGAACACCGGTCTTTATGTAATTTATGTTCCTGGCATATACGTGCTTTTTCGGTAACGGATAAAGACCGGGCAACGAAATATGCCGGTTTCGGATTTGATGCTTCTGTCTGGGAGATTTTCCCCTATTTAATAAGCGGGGCATGCCTGTTTATAATAGAAAAGGAAATCAAATATGATCTTGAAAAATTGAATGGTTACTTCGAAAAGAATAAAATAACCATAAGTTTCCTTCCCACACAGGTGTGTGAATTATTCATGAATTATGAAAATCGGTCATTACGGTACCTGTTGACCGGGGGTGATAAACTGAAAAAATATAAAAAAGGGAACTATACCCTGGTCAATAATTATGGTCCAACAGAAAATACGGTTGTCGCAACGAGTATCATAATTAACAGGGAATATAGTAATATTCCCATAGGGTATCCCATAGATAATACCCAACTGCTCATACTGGATCAAAACAGCAACCCGGTTCCATGCGGTATACCGGGGGAAATCTGTATATGCGGGGACAGCCTTGCCAGGGGATACCTTAATAGTCCCGACCTGACAGCAGAAAAATTCTTACCGGCTCCTTTTTTCCCCGGGAAGAAAATGTACAAGACCGGAGACCTGGGACGATGGCTGCCGGATGGCTCCATCGAGTTCCTGGGAAGGATGGATTCACAGGTCAGTATACGGGGGCACAGGATCGAGTCAGGTGAAATTGAAAATATTTTAATCAGGCATGATGATGTGGATAATGCCGTTGTCATTTCCAGGCAGGACAACAATGGGAATGCATATTTATGCGGCTATATAATTGGGAAGAAAAAATGTAATTGCGACGATATGATGGATTACCTGGCAGAATACCTGCCGGATTATATGATCCCTTCCTGCATCATGCAACTGGACAGATTACCACTGACATTGAATGGGAAAGTGGACATCAAGGCTTTACCCGAACCGGATGTGAAGGTATTGCATGCAGCCGAATACAGGGCACCCCGGAACAGGATAGAAAGGGATCTTGTCATTATCTGGCAAAATGTACTGGGTCTTGAAAAAATCGGGATCGATGATAATTTCTTTACTCTTGGCGGGGATTCCATCAAGGCAATTCAACTGGTATCTGCAATGAGAAAATTCAATTATAAAATCCAGGTAAGTGATGTCGTGAATTCCCAGACTATCAGTGACCTGTCGAAATATGTAAAAGAGATTACCGTGACCATCGATCAATCTGCTGCAAAAGGCAAGGTAAAATCAAGCCCGATAGTAAAATGGTTTACTGCACAGGGGTTTTCTGATGAATCACACTGGAATCAGACTGTTACTTTATTCAATAAAAATGGTTTTGACCGCAACGCTGTTGAATCAGCAATGACAAAACTCATCGAACATCATGATTCATTACGATTGGTCCTTGCCGGCAATACGGATGAATTATATTATTTGCCGTTGGAAAAAGTGTCGGTTACAATTCCTGTCGTGAATATAACGGATGTAACTCACATAAAGGAGCGGATCCAGGAAGAGAATCTGAAAATCCAATCGGGTTTTGCGATTCATGAAGGCCCATTGGTGAATGCCCTGATTATAAAGACTGCAAACGGAGACCACCTGATCATTGCCATTCACCACCTTTGCGTGGATGGCATTTCATGGCGTATTGTACTCGAAGATTTTGAGTATGCCTATACCGCTGCTTTAAAGCAGAAACATTGTGAATTACCCCCCAAAACACATTCTTTTAAGGAATGGGCATCTGAACTATACAAAGAGGAAATACTGGCCAGGATGAAGAAAGAGCTGCCTTTCTGGAAGAATATATGTCTGGAAGACCCGGATGCAGTAAAAGAAACCGATTATTGGCAAGTCCGGCATACACGTACAATGGCAGAGACATATACGTTTTCCCTGGGGAAAAACGATACTGCCGTTTTATTGACAAATGCAAACCGGGCATACAATACCGGGATACATGACATCTTACTCAGTGCATTAAGCCTGTCGATAAAAAAATGGAAAAACAAGAACCGGTGTATCATTAACCTGGAAGCACATGGACGGGAACCTGTTTCCGGGTATATCGATATTTCAAGAACTGCCGGCTGGTTTACCTCCCTGTATCCATTTCTCCTGGAGGTATATGATGAATATGACCTGGGTCTCCATATACGCAAAACAAAAGAGGCATTACGAAATGTTCCCGGCGGGGGCATCGGTTTCGGTATTTTAAAATACCTTGCCGATCTTGATGAATCCGATAAAACTATCCTGGCGGTTGCACCGGAAATATGGTTCAATTACCTGGGACAGTTTAACACCAGACAAGGGGATGGTTCGATAAGACTTTCTGAATACAATCAATGGTTTGGCATCGGAAAATCGAATGAATTGGAATGTTATCTAAGCCTGGTATGCATGGTGGAGGATTCAGCATTGAAGTTCTTTGTTCAATTTGATACATCAAAATATACAAAGGAAGCAATAATGGAATTCATGAATATTTTCAACGAGAGAATAATGGTCATTAAAGGGCATTGCCTGCAGGTGGAAGGAACTGTTACAACGCCAAGCGATTATACCGATTCTTCCATGAGTTTCGAAGACCTGGACTTCATTACCCGGGAGCTTGAATCATGAAAAAGAACGATACAATAAAAGATATTTACACCCTTTCACCGATGCAGGAAGGATTACTTTTCAATTATTTATCCGGGGAAACAAGCAAGATATATAATGTGCAGATTATTTTTACCCTTCAGGGAACACTGGATGCAAGGTTGTTTGAAGAGAGTTATCTTTTGTTGATTAAAAAATACGATATGCTGCGTACATCCTTTATTTATGAAGGAATAGACAGACCCCGGCAGGTTGTATTGAAAACAAAAAAGGGGATGTTTGTGTATGAGGATATCCGGACCCTGTCGGATGAAGAAAAAGAATCATTTTTAGACGGGTATATCAAGGCGGATAAATCACGGCATTTTGACCTTAAAAAAGATCCTCTTTTCAGGATATCCTTAATTCGAAAGGATGATTCACTCTATACCCTCATCATAACACACCATCACATTATCCTGGATGGATGGAGTTTTGCGATCATTTTAAAAGAGTTATTCGGGATCTATGACGAATTTTGCAGAACAGGCGGCTGTGAACCGGGAACAAGTTATCCTTATAAAAATTATATTCAATGGCTCATGAACCAGGATAAGGAAAGTGCAGGAGAATACTGGAAAGAATACCTGTCCGATTATGTGGCAGGTGATCTACTGCCCGGTTTATACAATACATCCTGTAACCGGGATTACACGTTTAATGAGTATACGTATATCATTGATGAAAAAAGAAAAGAGAGCCTTATCGCGCTTTCCCGGGAAACAGGCGTGACGTTGAACAGCATTCTCCAGGTCCTGGTAGGATTACTTTTTATGAAACTCGGTAATACAGATGATTTTGTCTTTGGGAATGTCGTTTCCGGGAGGGATGCCGATATCGCCGGAATAGAATCGATTGTCGGCTTGTGTATCAATACTATCCCGGTGAGGATAAAAATACGACAAAATGATTCCTTTTGTAATCTTGTAAAAAAAGTACATGGTGAGTTTCATGAAAGTAACAGGATGAGTTTCTTGTCCCCTGGTGAAATACAGAAAGTAACCTGTCATAAAAAGAATTTTATCAAGATGCTTTATGTATTTGAAAATTATCCCCTGGCAGCGAATTTAAAGAATGGCAAGCTTATTGATTCATTGGAGGTATCTATAAAAGATATACTGGCCCTTGAACAAACAAATTATGATCTGAATGTGAAGGTCATACCGGGAAATGAACTGGAAGTTATTTTCTCCTATAACAGGAATGTCATTAAGACTTTCACGATACAAAAGATCACCGTGTATTTCAATAAGATGATAGATGATATCCTCGGAAATCCGTATATACCTGTCCGGGATATGGAGCTGTTATCGGATAACGAAAAAAGGGAAATACTATATGGTTATAATACCGTCGTTACGGATTATACGGAAAGTAAAACATTAAATGAACATTTCGAAGACCAGGTCGTGAAATATCCCGGTGCTATTGCCCTTTCCTTTAAAGGAAAGACTCTTACCTATAAAGAGTTGAACGATAAAGCCAATCAACTCGCACATATGCTTCGTCTTAAAGGTGTGGGGCCGGAATCGATTGTCGGATTATTTCTGAACAAATCCCTGGAAATGATGATTGGAATTATGGGTATTCTCAAAGCAGGGGGGGCTTACCTGCCCATTGAACCTGAATATCCCCCGGAACGTTACCGGTTTATGCTGGAAGACAGCGGTACGCACATCCTTCTTACCCAGGACAGGTTCCTGGATACGATAGATTTTCCCGGTGATATTGTTTCCCTGGAAAACGAAGATGCTTTTTCGGGACCGGGAACGAATCTCGATATAAAAAATAAACCGGATAACCTCGCCTATGTCATCTATACATCAGGGTCCACCGGGGTTCCCAAGGGGACATTAACCCTCCATTCAAATGTCGTGAGGGTGGTAAAGAATTCAAATTATATTGATATTCAACCCGGGGACACCCTGCTGCAGTTATCGAACTATGCGTTTGACGGATCTATATTCGATATTTTCGGGGCATTGCTGAATGGGGCAAAACTGGTAATAATGGACCAGGCCGATGTACATAATCCGGACAGGCTGCCGCATATTATACGGAAAGAAAAAATAAGTGTCTTTTTTATGACAACATCTCTTTTTAATGCCCTGGTGGACATGGAAGCAGGGTGCCTTCAGGATGTCAGGAAGATAGTGTTCGGGGGAGAAAAGGCATCTTATTATCATGTAAAAAAGGCATTTGACCTGCTTGGAAGCGGGAGGCTTATTAATGGATATGGCCCCACGGAAACGACTGTTTTTGCAGCCTGTTACCAGGTGAACCAGGTAGATGATCCGGTTTATACCATTCCCGTGGGAAAGGGAATTGCCAAAACACTTCTGTATATTGTAGATAAGAATTTAAACCTGGTTCCTGCCGGAACACCCGGGGAGTTGTGTATATCCGGGGCCGGGGTAGCGCGCGGTTATTTGAAAAGACCGCAGTTAACAGCAGAAAGATTTATGGAAGATCCCTTTACCCCCGGGTTAACGATGTACCGTACAGGTGATGTATGCCGGTGGCTGGATAATGGCAATATCGAATATATCGGACGTGCAGATGACCAGGTAAAAATCCGGGGATTCCGTATAGAACCACAGGAAATAACGTATCATGTGGGAAGGTACAAAGGGATAAAGGAAGCTGTTGTATTGGAGAAAACAGATGGTAACCAGAGAAAATATCTCTGCTGTTATTTTGCCGCTGAAAAGGAAATAGATAAGGAGGAGATAAAAAGGTATCTTTCGGTTCATTTACCCGAATATATGGTGCCTTCTTATTTTATACAGATTGATCATTTACCATTGACGGTGAATGGGAAAATAGATAAAACCGCACTACCCGAACCCGAAACAGGAAAAAGCATGCGGAATGATTACGAAGCTCCCTGCAATGAAAGAGAAGAGAAAATGGTGAACATCTGGCAGGAGCTTTTTCATCTGGAAAAAATCGGGGTAAAGGATAATTTTTTTGAATTGGGCGGGGATTCCATATTAAGCATCCAGGCCGTATCAAGGGCATTAAAGCAAAAAATAAAGATTACTGTGGACCATATATTCCGGTACCAGACAATCAAGGAAATTCTCCTGCACAGCCCGGGTATTCATGAAACAGAAACGGGAACGACCAGTGAAACCGGTGAAATACCTTTAATCCCCATACAACACTGGTTTTTCGAACAAACGATCAAGGACAGAAACCTGTGGAATCAGATGATCAAACTGAAGATGAATCGGCCGGTCCCGGCAGAAACAGTGAATAAGGCAATAAATATCCTGGTACAAAGGTATGATGTATTGCGGTATGTATATGCGTATAATCATTCTCATTGGGTCCAATCCTGCACGCCATTCAAAGAAGATACCTTTGTCGTAACCGTTAACCTTGCAGGCGTAAATGAATGTGATGACGATAAAACGATTCGCAGGCATATCGATATCATCAATAGAAGCATAAATATAGAAAAAGGGCCTTTGATTAAAGCAATAATTTTTTCTTTTGAACATAAGGAATTCTCATTATTATATATAGCCATTCATCATCTCGTCGTGGATGGCGTTTCCTGGCGTATCATCATGGAAGAACTTGAATCCATCGTGAACTCCCTGGACCGGGGTGAAGTAATAAAACAGTTACCCGGGGCAAATTCTTTCAGGCAATGGGCTGCCCGGCTGAAAGAGTACGCAACAAAGCAGGAAGTCCTTAATGATTCGGGGTATTGGGAGAAACAACTCGATAGGGATTTTCCCGGGATTCCTGTCGATTATGATAATGAGGTAAATTACATAAAAGAGGTGAAACGGGTCGGGATATCACTGGATAAACAGGAGACCGGACTTCTGCTGCGGTCAGCGGGTAAAGCCTATGCTGCCCATATCGATCATCTCCTATTAGCCGCATCGGGACTTGCATTAAAAGAATGGACAGGGAATACACGTTTTTTGATTGATCTGGAAGGGCATGGCAGGAAAAATATGTTTGATGACATCGATGTATCACTTGCCATTGGCTGGTTTACCGTCATGTATCCTTTTGCCATGGATCTTGCACATACGGGGAGTATCGGCGATGTGGTAAAAACAATCAAGGAATCGTTTGCGCATATTCCCGGCAATGGTCTGTCATACGGTCTCTTGCGATATATGGATTCCGGTGACGTAATGAAATTCCGTGATTTCCCCTGCGCTGAAATTTCTTTCAATTACCTGGGACAATTCGATACTTTACTTGCAAAGAATTCTTTCTTTACCTGTTATGATGATAATTTTCTCGAATTAATCCAGTCAGAGAACAATGAAAATACCTGCACATTGATAATTACCGGATATGTATTGGACGATATGCTGAGCCTGGATATAATGTACAATTCGAAGCAGTACAATGAGCAAACAATCGTGAAATTCGCCAATAACGTTAAGAATAATCTGAAAAGCATCATCCGGCATTGTCATGATGCAATTACTGCCGGGTATTCCCTTTCTGATTTCCCGGGGACCGGGTTGAACCAGGAAGAATCCGACAGGTTGTTGGATACTATGAAAAACAAGTACCCGGGGAATGACATCGAAGCCATTTATCCCCTGTCACCTGTACAGGAAGGAATATTGTATCATGCCTTGAGTGAACCCGAATCCGATATGTATTTTGAACAGTTTTGTTTTAAATTAAAGGGCACGATCAATATCGAAGCATTACGCAGGGCATGGCAGGTTGTTGTCGATCGCTATTCCATACTCCGTACCTTTTTTACCCGGGATTACAAAGATAATTTTTTACAGGGGGTAGTAAAAAATGTTCCGATTCCATTTGAGATAATGAACTGGGAAATGCATCCGGGTAAAGCAATTACCCTGAAAGTAGAAGAGTTTTTAAAAGAACAGAGAGAAAAAGTATTTGATCTTTCACAAGCCCCCCTTATGCGTTTTCAATTAATCATAATAAATGAAAATGAACATTTTTTTATATGGAATTTTCACCATATCATACTGGATGGGTGGTCTGTCGGCATTATATTACAGAAGGTCTTTGCCATTTATGGAAATAAACCGGAAATGCAACAAACACCGGACGGTTACAATTATATAGATTTTATCAGGTGGATACGGCAGCAGGATAAAGAAAAGGCCAGGCTTTTCTGGAGAGATCAACTCAAGGGACTCACGGCATCTACGCGCATGAAAATAAAATACCAGGATAATGAGCAGATACCTTCCGGTGAGAGTGTCTATTTACAATCAGAGATTAGTATTAATCCGCAGCTTTCTTTAGCATTGAATGATTTTTCCAGGAAATATAAAATAACAATGAATACAATCTTTCAGGCAGCCTGGGGTTTCTTGTTAAGTAAATACAGCGGGGAAAATGACATTATTTTCGGTGCAACTGTATCCGGCCGTAAGGGAGAAATCGAGAATGTTGAATATAATGTGGGTATATTCATAAATACATTGCCGATTCGGCTCACAATAGATGGCAATGATACCGTAACAGGGTTTCTTGAAAAAGTCCAGGACTCCCACATAAAACAACTGGAATATGATTATGTTTCTTTAAGCGAAATCCATAACGTAAGTGAAATCCCGTATGAAGAATCGTTGTTTGACACCCTTATGGTATTTGAAAACTATCCGGTCGATACATCACTTTTTCATCAATTGGGGAACCTGGAAATAGAGGATTTAAAGATCTTTGAGAAAACCAATTACCCGCTCACCATACTTGTCTCTTTTTCCCCGGTACTCAAAATCATCTTTTTATTCGATTCACAATTGTATACCTATCCGGTTATTAATCAGATATCGAAAAACCTGACAACTATACTTGAACAATTCGTACAGTATCCGGACTCCCTTCTTTCCTCTCTCCATCTCTTAACAGGCGAAGAGAGAGCACTCCTGAATTCCTGGAATACCACTTCGGAAAATTATGAAGATACGCTTTTGCATCTTCTTTTTGAAAAACAGGCCATGAAAACGCCCGAACGAACCGCCATACAGATCGAAGATGAAACCATCAATTACGGGGAATTGAATGCAAAGGCAAACAAATTGGCCCATTACCTCAAAAAGAAAGGGGTGGGTGCCGATGTTCCTGTTGCGGTTTTCTTTGAAAGATCGATAGACATGATTATTTGTGTCCTGGCTGTTTTAAAGGCAGAAGGGGCATATGTGCCCATCGACACATCATATCCGGGTGCCAGGATAACATCCATTCTAAAAGACACAACCCCTGCCCTTGTTTTACTTTCAAATTCACACCGGGAACATTTAACCGGAATGGATACCGGTGAAAAACTCTGTTTTCCCGGTGCATGGAATGAAATCGGTAATGAATCCGGGGAGAATATCATTCCTTCAATAACAACCGGAAATTTATGTTATATATTGTTTACTTCCGGTTCAACGGGAACACCCAAAGGTATTGCCATGCCTCATAAGCCATTATCAAACCTCATGCAATGGCAGCATCATGCGATAGATAATAACCGGGAGTACAGAACGCTTCAATTTGCATCACTCTGCTTTGATGTATCGAACCAGGAAATTTTTTCCACACTGGGCTTTGGAGGCACCCTTGTCCTTGTCAGGGAAGAAACGAGAACCGATTTTCTTCAACTTCTTAAATATATTGAAAGACAGAAAATTGAACGTGTGTATCTTCCTTTTATAGCATTGCAGAACCTGGCTTATACAGCTATGGAAGAAACTATCGATATCGGGAAAAACCTGGTGCAGATAATTACCGCCGGTGAACAGTTGAAGCTTACGGAAGATATAAAAAGATTATTATCCGGGAATAAAAACTGTTTGTTGTTTAACCAGTATGGTCCTACAGAATCCCATGTTGTCACCCATTACCAGGTGCACAGAAATACCTTCGATTCAAATACATTACCACCCATTGGAAAACCCATTGCCCATGCACGGATATATATCCTCGATACATTCCAGAAACCACTCCCTGTCGGATTGGTGGGTGAGCTTTATATTGGCGGTGATGTTCTTGCACGGGGATATTACAATAAACCCGTGCAAACCGGGGAAAGGTTTGTTCCTGATCCGTTTACTCATAAAGAAAATTCAATTATGTATAAAACCGGGGATCTGGCCCGGTATGTGCCGGATGGGAATATTGAATACGTGGGGAGAGTCGACTTCCAGGTCAAAATCCGGGGATACAGGGTGGAAATCCATGAAATAGAGAAGGTATTGGGAGGACATGAAAAAATAAAGGATGCTGTCGTCCATTGTTTTAAAGACGATGCGGGAAATAATTTTTTAGTTGCGTATATTGTCCTTCATCATACGAATGAGGAAATAGATACAAGGGAATTAAACAACTACATAAAAGAAAGGTTGCCGGATTATATGGTACCTTCCAGGTACAGTATACTGGAAAGTCTTCCTTTAACCTCCACAGGGAAAGTGAACCGGCGGGCATTGCCCCGGGTGATTGAGGATACCGGGGAAAAAAGGAAAATCGTTGCCCCGGAAGATCCTGTGCAGGAAGTTCTGCTTGAATTATGGGAGAAGGTACTCAACCGGACTGGTATCGGCATTACGGATAATTTCTTCGAGTTGGGAGGTCATTCTTTAAAAGCACTTAATGTCACCCTCCGGATTAAGAAGAAATTTAATGTGGAAATCCATGTTTCGGATATCTTTAAATACCCGACAATTAAAGAAATATCCGGGTTAATAAAAGAAACCGGCATATCCATAACAACATCGATAAAACCGGCTGCAAAAATGGAATACTATCCTGCCGCTTCACCCCAGAGAAGATTATTTGCCCTGCAAACTCTGTCCGGCCTGAATACTGCATATAATATGTATGGTGCTTTTTCCCTGCATGGAAATGTCGATGTCAACAGAATGAGTGATGCTTTTTTAAAAATAATCAGAAGACATGAAGCATTCAGGACAAGTTTTCATGTCATTAATGGCGAGGTCTGCCAGAAGATTCACGATACCGTTCATTTTACCCTTGTATACGAAGAAGCATCCGCAAAAACCGGTGAAGAGCTGCTCCGGGATTTCGTGGCGCCATTTGATCTTAAACATGCACCCCTGTTCCGGGGTAAACTGGTTAAAAGGGGTGAAGAGAACTATATACTTTTACTGGATATGCATCATATTATTTCCGACGGAACTTCCGTAGGTATCCTCTTCAGGGATTTAAAAAAGGCCTATGAGGGGCAGGAACTCAAGGAAATCAACATCCACTACAAAGACTATGTCATGTGGCAGGGAAGTGATGAATACCGGCAACATATTGCCCTCCAGGAAGAATTCTGGCTTTCCCTGTTTAAAAACGGTGTGCCGGGATTAATGTTCCCCGCGGATTTTAAACGTCCCGGTGTCCAGGGTTTTGAAGGCGGGCATTATGAATTTCAACTGGATGAAGAAAAGATAAACGGCATATGCAGGGAATATCATGTAACACCCTTTATGTTGCTGTTGTCCTGTTTTACTGTTCTCCTGGCAAAATACAGCGGCCAGGATGAGGTCGTTGTCGGGAGTGTTATTGCGGGCAGGGATCATGCCGATTTATCGGAAGTTATCGGGATGCTTGCAAACTCGCTCCCCCTGGTAGGCCGGCCGGACGGGAATAAATTATTTAGAGATTATTTATATGAAATAAAGGAACTGGCATTTCAATTTTACCGTAACCAGATGTACCCTTTTGAGTTGCTGGTGGAGAAAATTGCCGATCCGAGAGATGTCCGGCGGAATCCTGTTTTCGATATCGCTTTCCTGGTCCAGAATATGGATATTGATGATCTCCGGATGGGGGATATAGATGTGTCCTATTGTGACATTGAAAATAAATCCTCAAAATTCGATCTTACCCTTATTATTAATAATTATTCCGGCACATTGTCGGGAATGCTGGAATATTCGGTTCGATTATTTAAAAAAAGTACAATAGAACGGATCGCCGGGCATTTTACCGGGTTTGTCAATACTATCGAAACCAATATTAATAAGAAAATCGGGGAAATCGCATTATTTTCCAGGGCAGAAGAAGAGGAACTGACAAAGCAATTCGGCTTTTTCAGGGGAACTTTTTACAGAAATGGATGTTCCGGGAAACTTTCCATAATTAGAAATCTGCTTTTTGCGAACAGTGCTGTAGGTGATTGTTTTGTATTGTATGAAGAAGGCGATATCTGTGTTTATTATGTTTTATCACTGCCTGTCACTCCTTTCAGACTCGATATGTTCCTGAAGGACCGCCTGCCCGGCTATTATTTTCCATTACTGTATCTGGAAGTAGATGCAATACCCCGCTTCAAGAATGGGGATGTGAACGTGGTAGTATTGCAGAAAAAGAAAACCCTCTCTTCCTCGGACATTACAGAAATCGAGGATGCACTGAAAAATGAAATGGTGGAAGATTGTCATTTACTTGTAACGTATAAAAGCAATAAAAAGTGGATTCCTGTAAGCACGAATGAAACAGAAAACCGGCAGAACGTTTCTTGTAAGAATGTCGTATCTCCCGGTGTCCCGGATACACCTGCCATAAGTCATGGAGCAGGGTATAGGGAAAGGTATGATGATTCGTGGAGTTTGAAGAATGTACTGGAAATTGCAGCAAAAACCGAAAAAAAGATTATTTATTTATCTGAAAATGGACTAAAAACCGAACAGTCATATAATCAACTCTCCAATGATGCAAAGCGGTTTGCCGGGAATTTAAAGCGGAAAGGACTGGGAAAAGGTGATAAGGTAATTTTTCAATTTTCCGAAAATATTGATTTCATACGAACGTTCTGGGGCTGCGTATTGATCGGTGTTATTCCTGTTCCCATTTCACCTATAATGGGGTATAAGAATAAAAACAGTGATACGGAAAAATTGTACAATGTAATCCGGTTTCTGGATTTCCCCTCTATAATTTGCAGCGAAAAATTATTCATACCCCTGAATGGATTAAAGGAATTGTATCATGACAACCGTTTAATCATTTTACCTGTTAACGAACTGGATGTTATTTCAAATGATGAAGTGAGTGAGGAAATAGATAAAGACGATACCGCGATTATTCTCTTTACATCCGGGAGTACCGGTATGCCAAAGGGAGTCATGCAGAGTCATAAAAATCTTATATGCCGTTCCATTGGGGCGAAACAATGCAATGCGCTGACAGGGAATGATATATCACTGAACTGGATGCCTCTGGATCATGTCGGCGGTATTGTCATGTTTCACCTGATGGATATATTTGTCCCCTGTAATCAGATACATGTTCCCAAACAGCTCATACTTAATCGCCCTCTCCTGTGGCTCGAGTTGATGAGTGAATACAAGGCGACCGTGACATGGGCTCCTCATTTTGCCTATGGTTTAGTTAATGAATACGAAAAAGAGATTGCATCGGCGAACCTGGATTTGACTTCCTTACGGTTTATCCTGAACGGGGGGGAAGCGATCGTTGCAAAGACTGCAAGAAAATTTCTTAAGATACTGCAACAACACGGCCTTCCCGGTACGGCAATGAAACCGGCGTACGGTATGTCCGAGACCTGCTCGGGAATAACCTTTTCACATGAATTTACACTGGAGAACACTCACGATACCGATAAATTCGTTTCCGTGGGATTTCCCATTCCCGGGGTATCCATAAGAATTGTTAATGAAAATAATCAGATGATAAATGAGGGCGAAATCGGTAAATTACAGGTCCGCGGGAACACGATCACCCAGGGTTATTACCGGAATGAAGAAACGACAAAAACCTCTTTTACCGATGATGGCTGGTTCGATACCGGCGATCTCGGTTTCCTGCTTAACGGCAGGCTCACGGTTACCGGCAGGGCAAAGAATATTATTATAATCAATGGCATAAACTATTACTGCCAGGAAATTGAAACATGTGTCGAAGAACTGGAGGAAGTTTCAACATCCTTTGTCGCGGCCTGTGCCGTGAAAACCGGTGAAGAAAACACCGACAGCTGTGCTGTTTTCTATAGTCCGGAAAACGGAAAGAAGGGACGCCGGGAGGATAATCCGGCTTATTCCCGGGTAATACATAATAAAATACGGGAAAAGGTTTTAAATCAATGCGGATTGTATATCAAATATCTTATACCGGTTAAAAAGGAGAATTTCCCCAAAACAGAGATCGGTAAAATCCAGAGAATAAAGTTAAGGAATTTGTTCGAACAGGGGCATTTTGACGATGTGCTGGACAGCCCCGTGCAGGTAATGGGAAGTAATCATAAAATACCTGCATGGTTTTATGAAAAGGTATGGCAACCCCGTGCTCTCCAGGATAATCGGGAGAACAACATGCCGGGCAGAAACAAAATTATACTCATAGGAATTGATGATAAAAATGTAATAGAAGAACTCAGAAAGAGAGGTTTTCAAATCATAATTGCCATGGCCGGCAGCAGTTTCAGTTCATCCGGGGAAACCCGTTTTTCCATGAATTTGGAAATGGCCATCCACTTCAGGAAGTTATATGAGAATATTAACATGGACAGTCTGCATTCAATCATCCTCTGTTTACAGGGGGATGATCACAACGATATGCATTTACCTGCGCTCCTGCAAAGAATGACAGACATGGTCACTGCCCCTGTCCGGGCACTGGACGAAGGATATGCAGTAAACTATATCGTTGTGACGGAAAAAAGCTTTGTACTCGACAAAAAGGAAATTTTTCATCCCCGGGCCGGGATTATCCAGGGACTGCTGAAGACAATCGCCCTGGAGCACTCACCGGTAATTACCTGCCAGATAGATATTGACGATATGCAACAATTACCTTTCATCCTTGCGGACGAATTACTCTTACCATGTAAAGACAGCGATGTCGCATACAGGGATGGTATGAGATATCTCCCGCTATTGATCCCGGCTTCTGCCGGGAATCCCGGTAAACTCATACGGAATTTCAACAGCAGGCACCTGGTTGTCGTCACAGGTGGGTTAGGTGGTGTTGGGTATCACGTATGCAGGTGGCTTTTGCATGAGTATGGAATCAATATTTTAATACTGGGCAGGACAGAGATTGCAGATGCGGAAAGAACCGGTAACCCCGTTATGAAGGAACGGAAGGAAAAGCTGGAAGCATTAAAGGCAATTAATAATGGAAAAGTCTTCTATGAAGCCATCGATATAACCGACCATGTGCTGGTGCGTAAACTGGTTCATGACATCGAAATGTCGTGGAATGTTTCATTGGTCTGTATCTTCCATCTTGCAGGCAGCCTCAGCCATACTGCCGGTACCGGTGTATCCCATTGGAAGGAAATCGAAAACCATTTAATGGTAAACGAAACAGGGGAATCCTACCGGACCGCTTATGCACCAAAAATCCTTGCCACCCGGGCTCTGAATGAGTTGCGGCATAAAAACAAGGATATCGGTCTGGTCGTTTTTTCTTCTGTCAATGGCTTTTTTGGAGGGGCTTCACTGGGTGCTTATGCGGCTGCCAATTCATTCCTTGAACCGTATTGTATTTTCCTGCAGGATGAATATCCCGAAACGTATTGCCTGCACTGGAGTATGTGGCAAGGTCTCGGGCTAAGCCGCGATATCCCGGAAACTCTCCGTGAAGGGATTCATACCCAGGGTTATGAATTGATAAACGAAAAGGACGGGATCCTGTCACTCCGTTATGTGATGGAGAATGGAATTAAAAACTGTTATATAGGTCTCGATCCAGGCGCATTAAAACTGCGTAAAACGGTTATTGAAGACAGGAAACCGGAAATAGAATTATTTTATAAGAACCCCGGGAAAAACGTGGATGGGTTTTTCACTGCCATCAAAGGGAAATTGGAACACAAAATAGTGAGAACCTATGATCTTGCCTTATATGAAGTAAAGGATATCCCGAGACTTTCGGATGACAGCCGGGATATTGATGTGCAGAAAATGCAGACCTTGAAAAAGACCGGGTATGACAGCGCGGGAAAGATCGAATCGGCCGGTTATGCGGCACCCGGAAATGAGATAGAGAAAAGATTGGCCGGTATATGGCAGTCCGTTCTTAAAATCGACAGGGTGGGAATTAATGACAATTTCTTTGAATTGGGCGGGGATTCCATCAAGGCAATACAGGTTGCTTCACGGCTGGGAGAATATAATTATGCCATTGAAATAGCGGATATCCTCCAGCAGCCTACAATCAGGGAACTTGCATTGTATGTAAGAGAAAAGACAGTAGTCATCGATCAATCGGGTGTCATGGGCGATATCCCTTTAAGCCCGGTTCAGAAATGGTTTATAAATCAGAAATTTTCACATCCGCATCATTTTAATATGTCGATCATGCTGCATCATAAAAAAGGATTCGATCCCGCATGTGTGACCGAAATCATTCAACGGCTTGTTACCCATCACGATGCGCTGCGTATCGTATTAAAAAGGGACAACGAGGCTGTTTTTAACAAACCTGCCGGGAAACCGGAAGTCTTCCTGGAGGTTGTTGATGCAATAAACATAGAAAACGTGGAAGAAACAATAAAGGAAGAAAGCCTGCGTCTGCAGGGCAGTATCGATCTCTATAATGGCCCCCTTGTAAAAGTATGCCTCTTTAAAACAAAAGAGGGCGATCATCTGTTCTTTTCAATACATCACCTGATTATCGATACTGTTTCATGGCGTATCCTGTTACATGATTTTGTAACCGGGTATGACCATCTGTTAAGCGGTAAGGATGTCGCGTTACCATTAAAAACCCATTCCTGGATGTACTGGATCGGGCATGTTTATGAGTATTGCTTTTCCGAAAGAGTAAAGCAGCAGCTGCCATACTGGAAGAATGTCTGCTCTGCCTGTACGGATGTACAAAGCTTTGCGGAATTCATCCGGGACAGGAATACAAACCGGAACGTAAAAAGCCTCCAATTTGAATTGAATGAATCAGACACAAGGGAGTTACTGACAAAGGTTAACCAGGCATATAATACGGCAATAAACGATATTCTGCTTAGTGCATTAAGTCTGGCAGTCATCCCCTGGTCCGGAAAGGAAAGGTTTCTCATTAACCTGGAAGGACATGGACGGGAAGAACTATTTAAAGATATGGATATAAAAAGAACAGCAGGCTGGTTTACCGTATTTTATCCTTTTATTCTGGAAATTTATGATGAGTATGACAGGGGGAAACAGATTGTCATGGTTAAAGAAGCGTTAAGAAAAGTCCCGGATCATGGGTTCGGCTATACACTCCTTCGCTATCTCCCCGGTATCCCGGAAATTGATAAGAAAGAGCTGGACATTGCCCCTGAAATCTGGTTTAATTACCTGGGTCAGTTTGACGATACGTTTTCCCACGATGATATTAGTATTTCCCGCTATGGATTCGGCCGTTCCATTTCCATGGATAATGAAGTAATCTCACACATTGGATTTACAAGCTATATAGTAAATTCAATATTTACTGTTAATTGTGATTTTGACAGCAATAAATATACACACGATTCCATAAAAAGATTAATGGAATTATTTAACGGTTATCTACTGGAAATCGTATCCCATTGCTCGTCGAGTAAGAAATCGTTCACCACCCCGGCCGATTTTTCCGATGATTCCCTGAGTATGGATGAACTGGATTCCATAAAACTGGAGTTAATAAATGAAGAATAATATTGTTGATATTTATCCGCTGGCTCCCATGCAGGAAGGCATTTTATTTCATCATCTCTATGATGATGACAAGACCCTTTATAATGTCCAGATCCGGATGAGACTTGCCGGGAATATCGATATTCCGAAAATGGAATCCAGCTTCAGGATCGTGGTGGATAGATACGATATTCTCCGTACATCCTTTATATATAAAAATTTGAATACACCTCGGCAGGTTGTCCTGGATAAAAGAGGCGGCGGGTTCAATTGCCTGGACTTTCATTCATTATCTACCGCGGAGCGTAAAAAACAGATAAATGATTTTCTAAAAAGGGATGCGGAAAAGATCTTTGATTTAACACATGATCTGTTATTCAGGATTACCCTCATACATGAAGATGAAAAAAGCTATATATTGGTGATAACGCATCACCATATTATCCTCGACGGCTGGAGTCTTGCAAGGCTGTTATATGATTTATTTTCCATTTATCAGAACCTCCTCGCCGGTATCACACCACCGCCATCCGCAGCTTTTCCTTATATACATTACATCAATTGGTATACACGCCAGGACAGGGATCGGGCAAGGGAATACTGGAAAAATTACCTGTCCGGTTTCAGCGATGCCACCGTGATTCCCGGCAACAGCGATCACGGGAGTATTAAGTCCTATATATATAAGGAGACAGGACTGAAACTCCCCGAAGAGACAACAAGCCGGCTGGAAGAATTTGCTGCGGCAAATTCCGTTACGTTAAACACACTCTTACAGGCGGTCTTCGGCAGTATACTGCTAAAATATAATAAAAGCAACGATATACTTTTTGGCTGTGTTATATCAGGAAGACCGTCTGAAGTACAGGGTGTGGAATCAATCCCCGGGTTGTTTATCAATACGATTCCCCTGCGGATAAGACTAAAAGGCGGTGAGACGTTTTTAGAATTGATAAGGGAAATACATTCGGATTTTACCCGGAGCAGCCGCTATGGCTATTTACCTTTGTATGATATCCGGAAGACCGTATCTTCACCTAATGCAATTATTAACCATCTGTTCGGATTTCAGAATTACCCTGTGGATGAGAGCCTGTTAAGCAGCGATTTTTTTGCAAAAACAGGATTTGCGATTACGGACTTTGAGAGTGTGGATAAAACCACATATAACTTCAATTTCAAGGTGGGGACAGGAAAGTCTCTTTTGATACTTTTCGGATATAACAGTTGTGTTATAGAAGATTACTTCATTAAAAACATGGTTTGTCATGTAAAAAAAGTCATTACGGTTCTACTGGAAAATCCGCAGACCGGGATCGGTGAGCTGGATATTTTACCTGCAGACGAAAGAAATACATTACTAAAATCATTTAACAATACGTTTACACCACACGAATTGTCAAAACCAGTTCACGTATTATTCGAAGAGCAGGCAGATCAATACCCCGGGAATACAGCGGTTGTCTATAAAGACCGGCATCTTTCCTATCATCAGCTTAACAGGAAAGCGGATGGACTTGCCCGGACATTAATGACATCCGGCATAAAAAAGGAAGAAATTGCGGCAATAATGACCGGTCATTCATTGGAAATGATTACTGGTCTTATCGGTATACTGAAAGCCGGTGCGGCCTTTCTGCCCATCGATCCATCCCTCCCTATAAAAAGAATCAAATTCATGCTGGAAGAATGTCGATGTAAAATTCTTTTATCCTCTTCAGATTATAGAGACACCATACCTTTTGACGGACTTGTACTCGACCTGGATGATGAGAAAAACTATCAGAACAGCGAAACCCCGGTGAAAAGCAATGCCGGGCCCGACAGCCTGGCCTATGTTATCTTTACCTCCGGGTCATCGGGAGCCCCGAAGGGAGTGATGGTGGAGCACAGGTCTTTATGCAACCTCTCTTTATGGCACGGACGCTATTATGGTATGACGCCGGCAGACCGGACCACAAAATATGCAGGATTCAGTTTTGATGCATCCGTGTGGGAAGTATTTCCTTCTCTTATAAGCGGGGCTTCACTTTATATTATTGACGAAGCCATGAAGCTGGATATTAAAAAACTGAATAATTATTTTGAAGAAAATGGCATTACCATAAGTTTTTTGCCGACACAGATAGCCGAACAATTTATGAACGAGGATAACAGATCACTCCGCTATTTGTTAACCGGGGGTGATAAGCTTAAGTTTTTCCGTAAGAATCACTACCGGCTTGTCAATAATTACGGACCAACGGAGAATACAGTTGTCACGACATGTTACCCGGTGACGGGGGAACAGAAAAATATACCTATCGGAAAACCAGTCGATAATACCAGGATTTATATACTCGATGAACAAAACAGACTCATGCCAATAGGTATACCCGGTGAGTTATGTATTTCCGGTGCAAGCCTTGCCAGGGGATACATAAACAGGCAGGAACTGACCGATAAAAAGTTTGTCAGCAATCCCTTTGAGCCGGGTGTAAAAATGTATAAAACAGGGGACCTCGCGAGGTGGCTTCCGGATGGGAATATTGAATTTCTTGGGAGGATTGATTGTCAGGTTAAAATCCGTAGTAATCGAATAGAACCCGGGGAGATAGAAGCGTTACTCATGAAGCATAATAAAGTCCGGGAAGCAGTCGTGCTGGATAAGTCTGACCGGTATGGGAACAAATATCTCTGTGGTTATATAGTCCTGAAAAACAATAATGAGAATACTCATCTTGATGAGGAAATAAAGCGGTATCTGGCCGAATTACTCCCTGACTATATGATACCTTCCCATTATGTCTACCTGGACCATATTCCTGTTTCCGCCAGCGGGAAAGTGAACCGTAAGGAATTACCGGATCCCGTGGAATTTTCCCCGAAAGCAGAGTATGTCCCGCCGGGGGATGATATGGAACGCAGATTGGCAGAGATATGGCAGGAGGTCCTGGGAACAGGCCGGCCGGGGATTACCGACAATTTTTATGAGGCCGGCGGGGATTCCATAAAAGCAATTCAAATTAGTTCGCGTTTATATAAATACGGATTAACACTGGAGGTGAAAGATCTGCTTACGTACAGTACCATAAAGGAAATACGTCCTTTCATAAGGAAGACTGCCATATCCGCAGGCCAGGAGCAAGTACAGGGGAAAGTGGAATTTCTGCCGGTTCACCGCTGGTTTATCGAACATGTAAGGGAAAACAGGGAGCAATTCAACAATTCTGTCCTGATTTATAAGAAAGATGGTTTTAATGAAGAGTATGCAGCAAAGGTAATAAAAAAACTCTACCGGCATCACGATGCCCTGCGGTTAGTTCTTGCAGAGGATGAAGAATCACTCATCAATAATGCATATGAAAATACAGAACTCCTCACCGTTTACCATATCGAAGATGAGGAAGGCAGTGAGTATATACGAAAAACAGCATCGACATTGAATAAGGGATTCCATTTAAAAAAGGGACCGCTTTTTACTGCCGCGTTATTCAAAACCCGTACCGGCGATCACCTGCTTTTTATCCTCCATCACTTTATTGTGGATGGGGTTTCCTGGAGACTCATACTGGAGGATTTTAAAGAGGGTTATATGCAGTACGCGGAAAAAGGCAGGATCGAATTCCCGCCCAAAAGCCATTCTTTTAAAAGGTGGAGCGATGAATTACAGAAATACAGTACCGGCAATAAACTACAAAAGGAATATTCTTATTGGAAAAAGATATGTGAAACAGCCGGGCAAAGGAAACACGGGCAGGAGAAAACATCCGGAATAATCAGGAATACCATCGAAACAACTATTGTATTGGGCAGTGAAGAAACCGGCGTTCTCGTAAAAAAGGCGCATATTCCGTACAATACCGATATTAATGACCTTCTGCTCGCGGCTTTATCGAAAGCATTTTACAAATGGCATGGTATGAGAGAGCTTCTTATAAACCTGGAAAGCCATGGCAGGGACGAACAACTTGTAGACGGGATATCCATTACCCGGACCGTGGGATGGTTTACTGCCCAATACCCGGTTTTACTCACCATGGATGATGACACCGGGGCTCATATTATTTCCGTCAAGGAAAATTTACGTACAATTCCCCATAAAGGAATTGGTTATGGTCTGTTGAGGTATTCAGGTAATGCGGAACAAAAGGCTGTACTGGACATCGAGCCCGGGGTGAGTTTCAATTACCTTGGTGATCTGGATTCCGTACTGGATGATGGTCTGTTCAGGATATCGCCTGTCACCCTGGATCCGGTACCGGGGGGTGTAAACGAATATATGTACAGTA
The DNA here is from genome assembly GCA_016935735.1 of Spirochaetales bacterium. Classification (GTDB taxonomy): domain Bacteria; phylum Spirochaetota; class Spirochaetia; order SZUA-6; family JAFGRV01; genus JAFGRV01. The sequence goes on from JAFGQK010000301.1 coordinate 29,758, forward strand.
TTAATTTTAATGGGATGATACGCGGCGGGTGTCTTTCTTTTACCATTACTTGTGATGCGGAAAAATACAATAGCGAAGAAGTGAATACGTTAGGCAGGTTTTATTATGAAAGCTTGAACGGCATCATTGAATTCTGCAAAACTGCAACCAGGAGAGTGATAACTGCCAGTGATGTCGATCTGCTGGCGGTTGGTTTACCGCATGAGGACATATCCGGCTGCCTGGATACCCATGGGGCAACTATTTCTTATATAATGAACCTGGCTCCCATGCAGGAAGGAATGTTGTTTCATCATTTATACGATCGTAATGATGCCTATATTTTCCAGATGGGATTAAGAATAACGGGGGAAATGGATAGTGATAGTCTTAAGGAGAGTATTCGATTCATTGTCAAACGGCACGACGCATTACGGACAGGTATCATTTATGACAGGATAAAAAATCCGCTCCAATTTATACTTAAGGAACGGGACCCGTTTTTTTTGCATACGGAAGCGGTAAATGAACATGACCTTGAAACATACATCCGCCGGGATTGGGATAATGGATTTGATCTTTATAAAGATTCCCTCATCCGGTTTCATTTATTTCAATTGAAAAAGGATGATTTTTACCTGTTAATTACCAATCATCACATAATCATGGACGGGTGGTGTATCGGGATTCTTGTTAAAGAACTTTTTACCTGTTATAAGGTTTTAAAGGCAGGGGGAAGTATAACCTTACCACCATCCGTAAGTTATAGCGAATTCCTTAAATGGATAAATAAAAAGGATAAAGAAACCGCATATACGTACTGGCAGAAGTACCTGGACGGTTATATAGCCGGGAAGGGTATCACCCCGGCAGGATTCAGGCAGAAAAGTCCGGAATACAGGAATGCGGAACACAGGGTGAATATGGACCGGGCATTAACAGTGAAATTGAATGAAATGATAAAACAGCATGGATTTACGTTGAATAACTTTATGCAGGCTGTCTGGGGCATCGTCCTTTCAAGGTATACAAACAGTGAGGAGGTCTTATTCGGCAATATCATATCCACCCGCCCGACGGATATTGAAGGTATTGAAACAACTATCGGGCTATTCATTAATACCATACCAATCCGGATAAAAATGGAAAGTGGGGTATCGTTTATTGAACTGGCCCGGAAAGTTAAAGATGATTTTATCGAATGCAAACAGTATGGTTATATTTCCCTGGCAGAAATTATGCACCGGGCACACCTCGATGTGACCAACATCGATCATTTATTTGTCGTGGAGAATTACCCTGTGGACAAAGACCTTTTAAACGGGGCATTTTACCGGGAAATGGGATGCACCCTCTACAGGACAGAAAGCAGGGACATGTCCAGTTATAATCTTAATATAATGATTATTCCCGGCGACCAGGTAACGATTCGGCTGACATATAATGAAAACATATGTGAATCTTCAAGAATCAGGCAGATGGGCAAACATATCATTAACCTGGTGGAAGCTATTTTAGAAAATCCCGCAAAGAGGGTGGGTGAACTTGAATTATTATCCGGGGAAGAAATACACATGCTCCTGCACGACTTTAATAAAACGGAATTCGCTTATCCGAGAGGAAAACTCATACATGAACTTTTCCAGGAACAGGCAGAAAAGTTCCCGGCTAAAAATGTGCTGTCCTGTAATGGCATGAATGTAACATATGAAGAAGTAAATGAAAGATCCAACCGATTGGCATGGGCATTACGGGAAAGGGGCGCAGGACCCGGGACCATAACGGCTCTTATGATCGACCGTTCACTCGATCTTATTACCGGAATACTCGGCATATTAAAAGCGGGTAGTGCTTTTCTTCCTGTAGACCCGTCATATCCGCAGAATCGTATTGCATATATGCTTGCCGACAGCAAGGCTTTGATATTGCTCTCAAAAAAAGAGTATGTGAAAGGCCTGGATTATTCCGGGGTATTCCTTGAGCTGGATGATCCCTGCCTTTATAAAGGGAATCCCGGCAATCCGGATGTTGAAATAAAAAGCCGGGATCTTGCTTATATGATTTATACCTCTGGATCGACCGGTAAGCCGAAAGGGGTTCTGATCGAACATTCCGGTGTGATTAATATGCTTTTTAATTACCATAAACTATTTGAAGCAGACGAATTTTCAAGGATCAGTCAGTCATCAAGTATTAGTTTCGATGCCATGGTGTTTGAAATTATTCCTGCTTTAACCGGGGGATGTCTGTTAATGATTATACCGGATGAAATAAGGGTACATCCGGCTGAATTAAAAAAGTGGATCATGAAAAACGAGATCACGATCAGTTTTCAGCCGACCGCAATTGCAGAAGCCCTGCTGGATATGGAATGGGAACAGGATATACCATTGAAAAAACTCATTACCGCAGGCGACCGGTTAACAAAGTATCCGCCCGATCACTGTCCGTTTGAAGTGTATAATCTCTACGGACCGACAGAAGACACGGTCTGGACCACCTGGTGCAAAGTGGAAAAGAAGGACGATAACAAAGGATATCCGTCTATAGGTGGTCCTGTCGGGAACAAGAAATTATATATAGTAGACAGAAATAACAGATTGCAGCCTCCGGGGGTGGCAGGAGAACTGTGCATTTCCGGATCCGGATTGGCCCGCGGTTATTTTAACCGGCCGGAATTGACAGACGAAAAATTCATCGATAATCCGTTTGCCCGGGGTGAAAGGATGTACAAAACCGGTGATGTATGCAGATGGCAGCCGGATGGTACCCTGGAGTTTATCGGACGGATAGATGACCAGGTAAAGATAAGGGGATACCGGATTGAACCGGGTGAAGTGGAGAATGCCATATCACAATTGAAAGGGATAAAGGAATGTGTCGTCGTTGCCAGGGAAAAAGGCGGGGAATTATATTTATGCTGTTATATTGTTGAAGATCATGCCATTGCCATTGAAGATATCCGGGAAAAGCTGATGGATAACGTACCGCACTATATGATCCCGGCATATTTCGTAAAACTAACATCCCTCCCCCTGACGGAAAATGGAAAGATCGATAAAAAGAGGCTGCCTGAACCGGAAGCATTAATAAACAGGGGGACGTTTACCTCTCCCCGGCATGATGTGGACAGGGCATTACAGAACATCTGGAAAGAAATCCTGGAAATGGAAAAGGTAAGTATAAATGACAATTTTTTTGAGATTGGTGGGCATTCTTTAAAAGCCACCCGGGTTATTTCTTATATAAAGAAAATTCTTAAAGCGGACGTTTCCGTACGAGAATTCCTGGAAAGACCGACAATAGAAGAATTGTCGGATTACCTGCTTTCCTCAAAAGAGAACAGGAATATCGGCAAAATCGCGACTATTTATTTAAAGGTATTGAATCTTTCTGACAGGGAAGTGGACAGATTAATGAAAGAAAAGGGTTAAAGAGAAAGGATATAGGAATGAATACGTACTCAGGCAAGAAACAGGAATTATTGGATCTTTTACTGCAGAATGAAGGAATAAATGATGAACAACAGGAATCGATTCCGGTCAGAAAAGATAGAACCCATATTCCCCTCTCATTCAGTCAACACAGGATATGGTTTATGGATCAACTCGAACCGGACAGCAATCTCTATACTATGGCTTCCACAAATAAGTTTTATGGTGATGTGCAGATAAATCTATTGGCGGAAAGTATCAATGAACTGGTAAAACGGCATGAAGGATTAAGAACCGTCTTTAAGATGGTAGATGGAAAAGCGGAACAGGAAATCATACCGGCAATGAACATCGAACTGCCTCTTATCGATATACAGCACCTGGAGCCGGCAGAAAAGGAAAAGAGGTGGATGTCTATTGCCGAGAATGTGAGTAATACACCGTTTAATCTTGAAAAGGGGCCATTACTCCGGACAACCCTTATTCAACTTTCAGGGAAAGAATTCGTTTTTGTATTGGCCATGCACCATATTATTTCCGATGGATGGTCTATCGGAATATTTTTGAAGGAATTTACTGAACTGTATTATTCAAAGGTGAATAATACAGATCCCTTACTTGATGATCTGCATATACAGTATGCAGATTACGCCATCTGGCAGAGGGAAAAAGTGAATGAAACAAAGGTACAGGAACACCTTTCCTATTGGATGGGACAATTAAAGGGCATTTCTCCCCTGGAATTACCTTCAGACCGGCCCCGACCGCGCATTCAGACATATGCCGGGTTACATCATTTATTTCATATACCAGGGCAAATATCCAGGAAGATTATCGGGTTTTCAAAAAAGCAGGAAATCACCCTTTTTGTTATATTACTCGCAGCGTTTAAGGCATTGTTATTTAAATATACCGGTCAAAATGATATATGTATTGGTTTTCCCATAGCAAACAGAAGCATTGTCGATGTGGAACATGTCATTGGTTGTTTCATCAATACAATTGTTTTACGGACAAATATATCTGATGACATATCAGTTCTTGATCTTACGAAACAGATTAACGATAATCACCTTGATGCCCAGGCCAACCAGGATGTTCCTTTTGAATGGCTCGTTACCGAGATTGAACCGGAACGGGATTTAAGCCGGAGCCCTTTATTCCAGGTCATGTTCATTTTTCAGAACGCACCGATAAAAACACCTGAGTTTGCGGGATTGGCAATTGAACCTGTTTCAATCGAGAATGGCACATCCAAATTTGATGTAACCCTGTCTCTGGAGGAAAATAATGGCATAATAAGCGGGTGGATCGAATATAATACCGATTTATTTGATACTTCCTCCATTATCAGGCTTAAAAATCATTATATAACATTAGTTGAAAGCATGATCTGTGACCCGGGTAAGAAAATATCGGAACTGGACATTTTAACACCCGAAGAAAGGGAAACGATTCTCTATAAATGGAATGATACATCCAGGGATTATTCGCCATTTAAACCGATTCATGCCGTTTTTGAGGAACAGGCAGAGAAAACTCCCGGTAAGACAGCCTTAATTTATGAATCCGATATATTGACCTATAAAGATTTTAATCAACAATGCAACCGGTTGGCACACTATTTATTAAAGCTCGGGGCAGGAAAAGAAACTCCGGTTGCCGTGTGTATGGAACGTTCTGTTTATATGGTGACGGCTTTATATGCCATTCTGAAGACAGGGAGTGCATATGTTCCTGTAGATCCCGGTTTTCCCGGGGAGAGAATTGACTATATTTTAAGAGATACAAAGGTTCCCCTGGTTGTGACCCTGGAAAAATATGAAAACCTGTTCAAATCCCGTGATGTTCATAGAATCTGTCTGGACAGGGAACAACATGAAATCAGGCAGGAAAGTATACATAATCCTTCCTGTTATATTGAACCCGGGGATATGGCCTATATCATTTATACCTCCGGTTCCACCGGAAAGCCCAAGGGGGTCATAAATCTTCATAAGGGAATTCACAACAGACTCTTGTGGATGCAGGATGAATTCGGTTTAAAATCAGACGACCTCGTCCTGCAAAAAACCCCGTACAGTTTCGATGTGTCTGTCTGGGAGTTCTTCTGGCCATTAATGTTTGGTGCCGGATTGGTGATTGCAAAGCCAGGAGGCCACAAAGATCCGGAATACCTGATCAAAACAATTGTAGCGAATAAAATAACGACCATACACTTTGTCCCTTCCATGCTCAAGGCTTTTATTGAATCCCCGGAAGTCAGTACCTGTAACGGGATTTTAAGGAGGGTGATCGCAAGTGGTGAAGCCCTCGGTTATAACGTAACGGAAAATTTCTTTGGCAAGCTGGATGCAGAGCTGGCGAATCTGTACGGGCCGACCGAAGCAGCCGTAGATGTCACCTGCTGGAGATGCCATAAGGACAATCGCCGGAAAGCTATCCCCATCGGAAAACCAATAGCAAATACCCGGATATATATACTGGACAAAACAGGCAAGCCCGTACCTGTCGGAGTTCCGGGCGAGTTGCATATAGGCGGTGTTAGTCTTGCAAGGGGATATGTAAACAATGATGCATTAACTGCCTTGAGTTTTATCCCGGATCCTGTCGGACAAAACCGGTCAGACAGGGTATATAAAACCGGGGATAAGGCCCGGTATTTACCTGACGGGAATATCGAGTTCCTTGGCAGGATAGATAACCAGGTTAAAATCCGGGGATTCCGCATTGAACCCGGTGAGATTGAATACCATATTCAAAACTTTCCGGGTATAAAGGAATGTGTGGTTATTGATTATGTAAAATCCGGCAATAATGTCATGCTGGTTGCTTATATTGTACAGAAGAAGCAGGGAATCCCCGGCCAGGGAACAATAATAATAGAAGATGTAAAGAGTTATCTGAATAAGAAATTACCGGAATACATGATTCCTTCTTTTTTTATATTTATTGATGAAATCCCGCTAAGTAAACATGGTAAACTTGACCGCTCGAAACTCCCCGCTCCTGAATACGACAGAACACAATCAAAGACAACCTATAAAGCCCCGGAACGAAAGAATGAAATCATTCTTGCAGAAATTTTTAAAGAGATATTAAAACTGGATAAAGTCGGTGTACATGACAACTTTTTTGATCTGGGCGGTGATTCCATACTCAGTATCCAGGTTATTTCCAGAGCAAAAGAAGCAGGATTGCATTTTGATTTGAAACAATTGTTCGAGGCTAAAACCATTTATGAATTGGTGAATCTCCTCGAAAGTACCGTTACCGCGGAATCGGTGAGTTATCAGATTCAGCCTTTTGATCTTATATCAAAAGAGGACAGGGAAAAAATTCCTGATTATATAGAAGATGCTTATCCTGCTTCCGCGTTGCAGACGGGAATGTTTTTCCACAGTGAATTCGATTATTCCGGTGAAACCATGTATCTCATTATATCGACCATACATATAGAAGGGAAATACGATAATGAAAAATTTACACAGGCCCTGAACCTTCTCTTTAAAAAACATTCCATATTCAGAACGTCTTTTGATATGGCCACTTTCAGTATTCCCATGCAGTTGGTACATAAAGAAGTCAAAATCCCCCTGGAGGTATATGATATCAGTCATGAATCTTCCGAAGAACAGGAAAAAATAATTAAGGAATGGTTTGTTCATGAGAAAAAATGCCAGTTTGACCTTGGCAGACCCCCACTCATGAAGTTTGTCGTTCACAAGCGGGGTGATAATTCCTTTCAACTGGGTACGAATGAACATCACTCGATTCTTGATGGATGGAGTGATGCCTTACTCATACGCGACCTGTTTTTTCTCTATACGTCACTTTTACAGAATAAGCGGATTCCTGACAACCTGCAATTGGCTGCCCAGTACCGTGATTACATTTACCTGGAACAACATTCCCTCCAGTCAGGTAAAGACAGGCAATTCTGGCTGGATCAGCTGAATAGAATTAATTTTATAAAACTCCCCAGATTTTCGTCTGACAGGGAGAATCCGGATAAATGGGGTGAATTGATCGTGAATATCCCCGGTGATATTAATCAACGGATAGACGGTCTCTCCTCCAGATTGCAGATTCCCAAAAAAAGCATATTACTCGCCGCTCACTTAAAGGTACTTGAAGAATATTCAAACGAGAAGGTGATTACCACCGGGATTGTGTTACATGGCCGTCCGGATACGAATGACGGCGAAAATATTATCGGATTGTGCCTTAATACCCTTCCATTTACATTGGAACTGGCTAATGAATCATGGGTGGATCTTATTTCAAAGGTATTTAAAACCGAGATGGAAATCTATCCTTACCGGAGATACCCGGTATCCGAGATACAGAAACTCAATAAGGGTAATCCCCTTTTTGAAACAGTATTTAATTATGTGCATTTCCATGCAATAAGTGAAATTAAAAGCTACCAGGATCTTACGTTCCGGAACATTACCTCTATCGGGCAGACCAATTTCCCATTCAGTGCCTCTTTTTTCAGGAACCCGATTATCGATAATTTCGGTTTACTCATCTGGTATAACCCGGATGAATATAATGAAGAGTTTATCAGGGAAATGTCCGGCTGTTATATACAGGTGTTACGGTTAATGATCGAAAATCCTTTTGGCACCTTAAATGAAAAATCGATTTTACCGGAAAATCTCTATAAAAAAGTCGTGGTTGAATTTAACAGAACGGAAAAAGAGTATGATAGAAGTAATTGTGTGCACAAAATGGTCGAGAAAGCAGCTATAAAAAATTTGTCCCATACCGCGGTGGAGTTTCAGGATCAGGCAATAAGTTATAAAGAGTTGGACCGGAAATCAAACCAGCTGGGTTATTATTTTATGGAAAATAGCGTTAAAAAATCGGACCGTGTTATTATCTGCATGAACAGGTCCATCAATTTTATTATTACCATGCTGGCAGTACTGAAAACAGGGGCAACCTATGTTCCCATCGATCCGAATTACCCGGAGCAAAGGATACGCTACATTATTGAAGATACGGATGCCTCACTCGTTGTTACGGATAATGCTGAAAGACCACTTTTCAAGGATACCCGCTGCCGGGTATTCGATCTATCCACCGGGAGCGAATCGTTAGAGAGGATGCCCCATGACAGGATAGAAATCCAGACAGGAATGGATGACCTTGCTTATATTGTGTATACATCCGGGTCTACCGGGAGGCCTAAAGGAGTCCGGATTAATCATGGGAATTTATTAAATCTTGTCCACTGGTATATTAATCAATTTAAAATCAGCAATAAGGATAAGGGAACGGTGCTGGCCAGTGTCGGTTTCGATGCGGCTGTATTCGAGACATGGCCATTTCTCTGTGCCGGGGCAGCCCTGTCTATTGTCCCGGGTGAAATTATCGGGGCATCAGAACAATTGAAAACCTGGATGACGGAAAAACAAATTTCATTTGGATTTTTGCCCACTCCATTAACAGAAGAGTTTCTCGGGCTGGACTGGTCTGATGGGAAAAGCAGGCTTAGAGGATTACTTACCGGGGGTGATCAATTAAAGTGTTTTTCACCCGCCGGTCTGCCGTTTGAGCTGTTCAACTGCTATGGACCTACTGAAAATTCCGTTGTCGCTTCTTTCGGACCGGTAAGAGAACACCCTGGTGTTGCTCTTTCAATGTACCCCTCTATCGGTGTTCCGCTGGATAATGTAAAGACATTCATTCTGAACGGGTTTTTCAATCCTGTTCCGGTCGGTGTCCCGGGCGAACTCTGTTTATCCGGGAAAAGCCTGTCCCCGGGATACTGGAATAATGAAGAGTTGACCAATGAAAAATTCATTGATAATCCCTTTTTGCCCGGGGAAAAAATGTATACAACAGGCGATATCTGCCGGTGGCTGCCGGATGGAGAAATAGACTTTATCGGGCGAAAAGACGGTCAGGTAAAGATCAGGGGAATCCGGATAGAATCAGGAGAAATTGAAAGTATATTAAAAGAGAATGACCTTGTCCGTAATGCAATTGTCATACCCAGGGAGGATCAGGACAACAGGAAAAGATTGGTGGCGTTCCTGGAATATAACCGGGAAAATCTTTATCGATATAAAAACGATATTGAACTATTGAACAAAAATCATGTTGAGCAGTGGGAGTACTTATTTGATGACACGTACGGGGAAACCAGGGAAGGAAGCCCGGATTTCAATATAACCGGGTGGAACAGCAGTTATACGGGCCAGGCAATTCCCGGGGAAGAGATGCAGGAATGGGTGGATAATGCTGTCGAAGAGATTCTTTCTTTCAAGCCCAAAAGGGTATTGGAGATAGGATGCGGTACGGGGCTGCTTCTTTTCCGGATCGCCCCGCATTGCGATTATTATTGCGGAACGGATTTTTCCCAAAAGGCACTTGATTATATCGATGAACGGAAAGGCAGGTTAAAGTCATCCGGGGTAACCATCGAAACAGTAAAGTGTGAAGCCGATAGAATCGGGGAATCCGTTCATACCCGATTTGACCTGGTCATTTTGAACTCAATTATCCAATATTTTCCGAATAGTGATTATCTTTATGATGTCATTAACCAGGCCCAGGCTATGGTTGTTCCCGGCGGGAGATTCTTTATAGGTGATGTAAGGAGTCTGCCGTTATTTCATCTTTACCATACAAGTGTTGAACTCTACAAAGCCCATTCCTCGGAAACGATTAAGGAAGTACAGATAAGGATTAACCAGAAAATCCTGAATGAGAACGAACTTCTTGTCGATCCCGGGTTTTTCCGGAATCTAAGGCAAGGGATCAAAAGAATAAGGAATGTCCGGGTAATTCCTGAGAAGAGCCGCTATCTGAATGAGTTAACAAAGTTCAGATACCAGGTTGTTTTAACGATTGATGAAAATGAGATTAATAAAATTCCTGTTTTCTGGCACGATTACGGTTCATTATCCGATGTAAGCGACATTGCTTCCATGCTGGAAAAGGAGGATATTATTGGCTTCGGACAAATACCAGACGACAGGCTGTCCTTTGATTTGATGTGCAGGAATGTACTGGACAGCATGAATCCGGAAAATACTATTGGCGATGTAAAAGAGATGTTAAAAAAGGAAGAAAACCGCCGGAACGTGAAAAATGAGATTGAAAACCAGGCCGAACTGCACGGTTTTTATGTCTATACCTCCTGGAGTTCGCATGGCCCGGACGGCTCTTATGATATTGTCTTAAGCAAGAAACCATTGGAACACATAAAAGATACTATAGATTGGGATCCCCCTTCCCGTGAAGAAAAGAGCCGGGACGGCTATACAAATAATCCGGTCCGGTCGAATTTATTACAGTTCATGGAAAAAGAATTGAAACAATGGATAGCCAGGAAAGTACCGGATTATATGGTTCCCCCGGAATTTGTCATAGTGGATTCGTTTCCGCTTACCAATAACGGCAAGATTGACAGGAAACTTCTCTTAACATTGAGTAATGAAAAATCGGCTGTAAGAAAAAACAATATAAAACTGCCATCCACGGAAATAGAAGAAAAATTGTATTCCATATGGAAAAAGCTTCTTGCTGTTCCAGAGATAAGTATTGATGATAACTTTTTTGAAATCGGCGGCGATTCCCTGCTGGCAGTACGGCTAATGGCATTAGTGAAGAAGGAATTTGATAAAAAGTATCCGATTTCGATATTGTTTGAAGCACCTACCATCCAGGAGATCGCCAGGAGGATTGAAGCAGAAGAAAACAGACCGGAATGGGATACAATGGTATGCATCAGGAAAACAGGGAATAAATCCCCTGTTTTCTGCGTTCCCGGCATCGGCGGGAATGTCCTTGGATTTAACGATTTGGCCCAAAATCTAAGAGGTGACCGTCCTGTGTATGGCCTCCAGTCCCGTGGATTGGACGGTATAAAAAAGCCATTTGAAAAACTGGAGGAAATGGCCGGGTATTATATCCGTGAAATAAAAAAAATACAGGGTAATGGACCATACATCCTGCTTGGTCATTCCTCCGGTTGCAAGGTCACCTATGAAATGTCACAGCAGCTCATTAAAGGAGGAGAAAAAGTCACATTGCTTATCACTTTCGATACGGCAGCCATGGTTCTTACTGCCAAACCCCTGGGAAATAACTGGGACGATGGTCGATGGATATGCGATTTGGCCGCACGGGTCGACCTTTTCCTTCCTGAAAACCGGAGAATGAACCTGTCGTATACCGAATTGGCGGAAATGGATGAGGAGAAGCAACTATTATTACTTAAAAAGAAATTCACGGAAAGAAATTTGATGCCGGTGGAAGTGAACTTAACCCAGGTAAGGGGATTTGTGGAGGTTTTTAAATCGGGGATGAAGATGGAGTATACTCCTCGTTCAAGATACCCGGTTCCCACGCTCATATTCAAAGCAGAGAAACGGGTAAATGAAATATACGGACCCGATGAAAATGGGAGTATAGACAGGATGCTCAAGGAAAATGAATCCTGGGGATGGGATGAATATACCGGGAATGAGTATTTTGTCTACCACCTCGGGGGAGACCATAGTTCGATATTATTGAATCCCCATGTCAGGGAGGCAGCAAGAATAATCGAAAAGCACCTGGATGGAGAAGAAACCGGGAAATAAGATTGATGGTGAAGTGGTGCTCAACAAAGTTAAGCTCCAATTGTCGTATAAATAAGGTGATTTATTAAAGGGTGATTATGAAAAACATAGAGGAATCTGAAGAAAATATGAAAATTGCCATGCTCGTTGTACCGTTTTATGATCCAAGACTCCCCTGTATTGGCCTGACACAGCTTAAAAGCCGGGTAAGAGAATTCTGTCCTCCTCAGGTGGAAATAGACATATTCTATATAAACCACGAATTTGTTGATTATTTTTCGTATAATTTGTATAATACAATTTCCAATACCGTAGCTTATACGGCATTAAATGAATGGATTTTCCGTGAAGAAACTTTTGATACTGCTGAAAATAATGAAAATGCATACTTTGACAGGTTTTATCCTCAGACACAGTTTAACGATTTTAAGCAATTAATAAAAACAAAAAAGCAGGGTCTGTCTTCATTCATGACAGGCATTATAGAAAAATACCATCTCGATGCATACGACATTATTGGGGTAAATGCAACTTTTTCCATCCTGCCCGCATTGGCATTCTGCAGGTATCTGAAAAAAAGGAATAATCACATAATAACAATCATGGGAGGATCCTGTGTAAGGGGAGAGATCGGGAAAGCGATTATTGAAAATTATTTATATCTCGATTATATTTGTACCGGTCCCGGTTTAATCGCTTTCCCTGAATTCATAAATGCCTGTATTGAAGATAAAAAACAACCCGGGCATGAAGACTCAAAAAAAAGGGAACACATCGATGGCATTCTATCCTTTAATAATATAAAAGAGAATTCCCATCATGCAGGAATATTGCCGATAGATCATGAAATCCTGCTGGATTATGACGATTTTCTTGACAGTTTTACGAGTTTGCCGATAAATAAAAAACCTGTACTCTGCCTGGAAACATCAAGGGGATGTTCCTGGGGAAAGTGCCGGTTTTGCGGATTAAATGAAGAAATGAAAAAGTATGAACGGAAAAAACCGGAGAAAGCGGTAAACGAAATTAATAGCATCCTTAATAAATATAACCGTGATTTATTCGTCATTGATAATGTAATGCCGCGGGATTATTTTACAAAGGTACTCCCCTCTTTACATGTACCGGAAGGGTTATCGATTACGTATGAAGTACGTGCATCATTACATGAAAAGGAGATGAAGAATCTCTCTGATGCCCGCGTAAGGTATATCCAGCCTGGTATTGAATCTTTGGAATCGGGTATTCTCGGTTTAATGAATAAAGGTATTACCGCACTTGATGCTGTATGCTGTCTCCGGCTGTGCTCGGAATATGGCGTTATGCCGGTCTGGAATATTTTAATTGGATTGCCTTTTATGACAGAAGCGATGTATGAAAATCTGTGCAGCACTATTTCATTGTGTTATCATCTATTTCCCCCGGTTCTTATCTCCCCGATCAGGTACGACCGGTACAGTGAATACTGGTATGAACCGGAAAAGTATCATGTAGACCTGCATCCCTTTTCAAGTTATGAATATGTATACCCTTATGATAAAGCGGTTCTCGCCCGCATTGCTTATCACTTCGAGGATCATAATTATTCAACAATGGCTTTAATGGTAAAGTATATGACTGAATTATCCCGGAAAGTGCAGCATTGGAAGAACCGGTGGGAGAGAAGGAATGTCAATGATATTCCATGCTTATATAAAAAGATAAATGGTGATGACATCATTGTCATGGATACACGCGGGGAGAATGAAATTATCCATACCATAACCGCATTGGACAATGAGGTACTGGACCTGCTCGTGGAACCGATTCAAAAGGCGGTTATAATCAATAAACTGGATAATGCAAAACCCGATGAAATTGAAAGATCGCTGGATGGTTTACAGAAGAATAACCTTGTGATGTGTGAGGATGATGAGTATGTCAGGCTGGTTGTAAATGATAGTGATAAAAAATTAATTAATTTCTATTTACAACAGACTATTTAAAGTATATAAAGTGAGGTTGAAAAATCAGGCTGTCCGATAAATAATTTTACAGCCAGTGCTGTGTAATATTTTGTGTTGTTTACCGGATCGCTGTACTTTGTATAACAGTGGAAAAGTTTCAATACGGCTGTAAACAACCTCGATCAATCCTGTTTCGGGAGTAAAAAATTTATATTATAAGAACTTATAAGTTTTTATATATCGATGGAAATTTTATAACTATTTTTACATACGGAGAATGTATATGAATGATTTCGAGAACAAAACAATAGATAATCAAAAGAACAGGGAATTCCCCCTTACTTCATATCAAAAAGACATATGGATTGATCAAAAATTGCACCAGGGTGAGTCAGTATATGTTATCGGGGGCTATGTTTCAATAAAAGGCCCGATCGACCCTGTTGTCTTTGACAGGGCAATCAATCATGTGATAAATCTCCATGATGCGCACAGGATCTGCATTTATGAAAAAGCGGGTGAACCGTATCAGTACTTTATTTCCCACCTGGACTATAACACCCCCTATTACGATTTTTCCAATAAAAACGATCCCGATAAGGAAGCATTGGACAAGATACATTCCGAATTTGTCAAACCTTATGAAAATTATGAACGATTATTTGACTATTCTTTAATGAAAATTGCAGATGACAAATACTACTGGTTTATTAAATGCCATCATCTCATGACTGATGGATGGGGCATTTCACTCATTGTCAAAGCGGTTTCCCGGGTATATACCAGATTGGTCAATCATGAGGAGCCGGAGGATACCGCACTTTCATATATTGAATTCATTAATTCTCATGAAGAATATCGGGAAAGCGATGATTTTACCCGGGATGTGCGGTATTGGACGGAAAAATATAAGATTCTGCCTGAACCTCTTTTACCGAAACCGGGAATCGGTATCTATACCTCGAGTTTAAGGAAAAGTATCGTCATAAAGCGGACGCTTTATGACCATATGGTGGAATTCTGCGATAAAAATAAAATAACGAGTTTTATATATTTCCTGGGAATAATTTTTATATCTTTAGCCAGGATATATCAAAAAAAGGATATCATTATCGGTATCCCTCTCCTTAACCGGCGTAAACCGAAATTCAAACGAATCGTGGGACTCTTTGTCAACACGGCGCCCCTGTATATGAATGTGGATGATCAATCCCGGCTTATCGATTTTCTTTGTACTATCAGGAATGAAATACGGGATTTATACAGGTATCAAACCCTTTCCCTGGGGCAGATCAACAATATAGTGTTTAAAGGAAATCAACAGCACCGTGAATTATTTACAGTGAGCCTTTCCAATGAAGTTCATGATTACGATACACGATTTCTTGATTATGAAACGAAGAGTCTTGCCCTTCCCAGGGCTCATGAACCGAATGCACTGACAATATATGTACGGGAATTCACAAAAACCGAGGATGTCCGTATAGATTTTGACTACCAGTTACGAATGTTTGATTATGGATTTTCCATCGAACACTATTGTAAATATTTTGACTATTTGTTCAATTTCTGCTTAACACACCCGGATATTGAACCAGGAGATATTGATTTCATTACAAAAGAGGATACACAGCAGATATTTGATGTATTCAACAAAACAGACGTGAAGTACCAGGATACATTACTCTCCCGCCTGTTTGAAGAGCATACGGCCAAACACCCGGATAAGGTTGCGGTAATCGATGGTGAGCGGAAATTAACCTATTCCGAATTGAATAAAATGGCCAATCAACTCGCCGTACGTCTGGAAGAACACGGGGCCGGGCCGGACAGGATTGTCGGGATAATGGTCGAACGTTCCATAGAGATGATCGTCGGATTGTTTGCCATTCTAAAAGCACGGGGAGCATATCTGCCGATTGATCCTGCCTATCCCGATGAACGAATCCGGTACATGATAAAAGACAGTGATTGTGTGTGTCTTCTCTCGAAATCCGACATTATTGAAAACAGGATTTTGGGCCCGGAAGTTATTTACCTGGACGACCGGGAGATATACCGGGGCAATGGGAGAAACAGTGACAGGGGTAACAATCCCGGTGATCTTGCATATGTTATCTATACCTCCGGTTCAACCGGCAAGCCCAAAGGGGTGATGATAGAGCATAATGGCTTGATGAATCGTTTATTATGGATGGCCTGCCGTTATTCTATAAGTGAACAGGATGTCATTCTTCAAAAAACGACCTTTACGTTTGATGTATCTGTCTGGGAGCTTTTTTTACCTTTTATTGCCGGTGCACAATTATGTCTGGCCAGGCCCGGGGGTGAAAAGGACCCTGCGTATTTATATTCGCTAATAAATGATAAACACATAACAATGCTGCATTTTGTTCCTTCGATGCTCCTGGTGTTCTTGCAATCATTGCCGGGTAAACTGGAATTCCTTAGTTTGCGCCTCTGCATTTGCAGTGGTGAAGCATTAACAAAACAGCATACCGATTTGTTTTTCGAAAAAATCCAGGGTGTTGAATTACATAATTTATACGGGCCCACGGAAGCCAGCATCGATGTTACCAGTTACCCTGTTTTAGCGCATGACAGAATTATCCCGATTGGTAAACCAGTCGCCAATACCAGATTATATATCTTGTCGGAGGAGAAAAAACTTTTGCCCATTGGCGTATGGGGTGAGCTTTATATTTCAGGAATCCAGGTAGCGCGGGGGTATATTAATAATCCGGCTCTTACAAAAGAGAAGTTCATGGATGACCCTTTTTATCCCGGCCGGAAAATGTATAGAACAGGGGATTGCTGCAGGTGGCTTCAGGACGGCAATATCGAATTCCAGACCCGTATGGATAACCAGGTAAAAATCAGGGGATTCCGGGTCGAGTTGGGAGAAATAGAATCGAATCTCATCAAACACCCCGCCGTGAAACAGGCCGTGGCAGTGGTCAAAAACACCGGTAATGACAATGCAAGCCTCTGCGCATATATCGTACCGGATAAAGAGGTAAAGACTTCGGATGTAAAGGCATTTTTAAAGAAATCATTACCCGAACATATGATTCCTGCCTATATAGTAACACTGGATTCATTGCCGTTGACACAATCAGGAAAAATAGACCGCAAGGCGCTTCCCGACCCCGCAGAGCATTGGGTGAGTGAAAGAAAATATGAAGCACCGCGGAATGAAATCGAAAAAAAACTCGTTAACGCCTGGCAGGATATTCTTGGCCTGGAAAAGATTGGGATAAAAGATAATTTTTTTGAACTTGGCGGGGATTCAATCAAGGCAATACAGATAGTCTCCAGACTCCAGGTATATGGCTTAAAGCTGGAAGGGGCGACCCTCATGGAAAAAACCACAATCGAGGGTTTATCCGGCTATGTCAGGAAATCGGTACAGGCAATCGACCAGGGGCCGGTCATCGGACAGGTGGATTTGGTTCCCATCCAGAAATGGTACCTTGAAGAAGTGCGATCCGGCAGAAATTTCTGGAACCAGGCAGTCCTGTTATTCCGTAAGGATGGATTCGATGCCCGGGCGCTTAAGGAAGTATTCAGGAAAATCATAGAACATCATGATGCACTCCGGATGAGTCTTTCACAGGACAATACCTGCTTAATCAGTAAACCGATATCCGAAATTACTGTTCCCCTGCACATTTTTGATGTATCCGCAAGGGAGAAAATCCACGACTTTATTCTGAATGAAAGTATTTCACTGCAAAGTAAATTATCCGTTCATAAAAGCCCATTAATGACACCTGGCCTGTTTAAAGCGAAAGATGGCGATTATTTATTGATGGCAATTCATCACCTGGTTATCGATGGCATGTCCTGGCGGATTCTACTGGAAGATATCCGGACCGGTTATAAGCAATGGCTGCGGGGTGAAGAAATCGTCTTTCCCCCAAAGACTCATTCTTTCATGCTGTGGTCTGAATTCCTGAAGGAATACGCTCATTCGGAAAAATTAGAAAGAGAACTGGATTACTGGCAGACTGTCTGTAATGACACCTCTCCCCGGGATATGCAGGACAGGGGCAGGACTCTAAAAGATATGCTGAACGAACAACTCACCTTAGATCGTGAAACAAGCAGGTCTTTGCTGGATAAAGTAAACCGGGCATATCATACAGATATAACCATTATCTTACTAAGCGCCTTAAGCCGGGCTTTTAAACTATGGAATAATGAAAAAACCCTTTTAATAAACCTGGAAAGTCATGGAAGGGACGGGCTTGTGACTGATTTGAATATAAACCGGACAGTGGGTTGGTTTACCTCCCTGTATCCTGTACAACTCGGGATGCCGGACGAGGATATAGGCAGTCATATAAAAGACACGAAAGAAATGATACGGACCATACCGGGCAAGGGAACCGGATATGGTATTTTAAGGTATTTATCCACTCTATCCGGTTACGATAAATCGCTCCTTGAGATTAATCCGGCAATATGTTTCAACTACCTCGGGCAATTCGATGATACGATAGGCGGGGATGATTTTTCACTAACCCTGCTGGAATTGGAAAAGACACGCAGCCGGGAAAGCGAGTTGTTATACGACCTCGATATAAACGGGATGATGATGAACGGAATGCTTACGGTTAATTTCAGTTATAACCGTACCGTATATACCCCGGATGAAATCAGGGAACTTACCCGGTTATATGAAAAAGCCCTTAAAGAAATTATTGAGCATTGTCGGAATAAAACAACCGTGACATATACACCAGGCGATTTCAACATCGATGGACTGGAGTATACCGATCTTGAACAGGTAAGAGTACAGACAAAGGGAAATGCTTCCATCGATGCACTCTATCATCTGACGCCAATGCAGGAGGGAATTCTTTTCCATTACCTGGTCGGGAAGAAGACCGGTGCATACAACATGCAGCTTGTTCTTGAAATAGAAGGTACCATCGATGCGGAAATAGTAAAAAAGAGTTATTTAAGGATGCTCGAAGATCATGAAGCCTTACGAATCATGATCGTGCATGAGAATATAAAAAGACCATTACAGGCAATTTTAAGTGAAAGAACCGGGGAGTTCCTGTATAAGGATTTCAGGAATCCGGCAGGAGATGATACCCATACGGCAGTAAAAGAATTCCTCGATTCCGATTGGGAAAGAGGATTCAATTTAGGCTCGGATGTTCTCATACGTATGAGTTTATTACAGGTTGCCGATTCCGTATTTGTCCTGGTCATTACAAATCATCACATTATCCTAGATGGCTGGTGTTTAAGCCTTTTGTACAATTACCTGACAGATTATTATGATGCATTAAAAACCGGCTCTGTGGATAATACTAAAAGAGTACACCCATACAGCGATTATATCGAGTGGCTTAAAAAACAGGGTAAACAGGGTGCATTACGGTTCTGGCAGACTTATCTGGATGGTTATCATGTTAAGGAATTAATACCTGTAAAAGACAGGTATAATGAGAACTATTACCGGAAAGATTATTATAGCGAACTTCCGGACAATATAACCGGTGAGCTTCATACTCTTGCAGGAAAATTGAATGTCTCCATTAACAGCATACTGCAATCATTATGGGGTGTTCTGCTTCAGAAATATAATGGTACGGATGATGTGGTTTTTGGAAGTGTCATCTCCGGCCGGCCGGTGGATATAGAAGGGGTGGACAGGATTTTAGGATTATTCATCAATTCAACCCCGGTACGCATAAAAACCGGGAAAAACATGAGCTTCCGGGAATTGATACAAAAACGCCAGGAAGAAGCAATCCTGTGTGAAAAATATGGATATATTCCGCTGGTAGACATACAACACCTGGGAGAGGATAATTCCGAGGTATTCGATCATTTATTTTTATATGAGAACTATCCTGTCGATGAAAGATTGAAGAAACCGGATACCCTCCATCACCGTGACTATTATGTTAAAGATGTAAAAGTATACGATCAGACAAACTATGATTTCAATATAATGATTGTACCCGGAAATAAATTTCTTCTCCGGTGCAGCTATAACCAGCAAAAAATGACAGATACTTTTGTTGAAAAAGTCATCTCCCATTACAAAACAATTATTTCAATTGTAACAGCGGAACCGGATATGAAAATCTCACAAGCATCTGTTTTTACACAACAGGAATACAGCGAGATGGTCCGGGCACAGGGGTATCTGGGGCATTATTTCTATAGAAATAATGCCGTGGGTTGTCTGGCAGATATCGGCCGGATTGCCATGCAAAATCCTTTTATTATTGATTGTGAAGCTGTTTTTAAGGATAATTCTCCACTTCTCTATTTTATCTCATCCGGGCCATTAACCTATGTTCAACTGGATGAGGAACTTAAAAAATCATTGCCCGGACATTATTTCCCCTTGTATTACAAATCCGTTGCACACATACCCCGTGATCATGAAGGGCGGATTAATACCGCTTTCCTGGAAAAGAATGGATACCTGAATTCCGGTGAACTGCATATCCTGGAGAAAGAGTGTCTGTCCTTTCCTTTTATTGATGATTGTGTCATCCTGCAAAGCCAGAAAGCGGATAAAAAAACCATCCAGGTATCCGGTGTCATACAAAAAGTTTTTTATGATAAAGACATCCCCGGTTCGAAAGGCCAATCAGTTCCCATAATTCAGCGCCCTCCCGCGATAAGCGATGGAGAGGACTATATCTACAGTGAGGAATACTTTTCTTCATTAATAGAGGCCTTTCTGCATACAACGACAGAGAAAACGGAAAAGGGCATAGTTTATAGAGATGACCAGGGTAATGAACTCCTATTCCGGAATTATGGTGAATTATTGCATGAGGCAAAGGTTATTGCCTCCGGATTACGAAAATCGGGACTAAACCCCAGGGACATGGTTATCCTTCAAATCGGCGATCTTTATGATTATTTCCCCGTGTTCTGGGGGTGTGTTCTCTGCGGTGTGGTGCCGGTTACCATTGCTGTTGCAGACAGTTACCGTAATAAGAATAATGTTGTGAATAAATTATATAATATCTGGAAATTACTCGACATGCCAAAGATTATCACAAGTGATAAAATCGTGAATGAAATAAAAAATTTAAAACAGGTGTATGAATTAGATAACACTATTGATGTCATTTCCCTTCATAGCATAAGGACGGGCGAGGAAATAAATGAGGTCTTTCATGCCGGACCCGGCGACCTGGTGTTCTGCCAGCTTAGTTCCGGCAGTACCGGGATTCCCAAGGTAATCATGGAAACACATGATAGTATTATTCATCATATTCTCTATTCAAAAGACTATAACCATTATACAGAAGACGATGTGACACTAAACTGGCTTCCGGTGGATCATGTCGTTCCGTTATTAACCTTTCACCTGAAAGATATATACCTTGGCATAAATCAGATAGAAGTAAAAACCGGGAGTATCCTGGCAGATCCGCTTTTATGGTTTGAATTGATACAGAAATATAACGTAACGCATACATGGTCCCCGAATTTCGGATATAACCTTATTAACAAAGCCCTGGCCGAAAACCCGGAACGGAAATTTGATCTGTCATCGATACGCTATTTCATGAATGCAGGTGAACAGGTCACATTGCCTGTACTCAAGGAATTTATCCGTTTGACAACCCCATTTGGCTTAAGGAAGCATGCCATGCAGCCGGCATTCGGGATGGCGGAAGTATGTACATGCATGACGTATAACAACGATTTTGATTTTGATCCCGTTTCCGTACACCGGTTTCTAAAGTCTTCATTAGCCGGGGATCTCGTGGAAGCCGGTACCGATTCACCGGATGCAAGTACCTTCATAGACCTTGGCGGACCGATAAAAGGTGTCTCGATACGGATTGCGGATGCAAAGAACAGGGTTCTCCCGGAAGGAAGAATCGGCCGGTTCCAGATAAGAGCGCCGAAACTTGTCACCCCCGGGTACTATAAAAATTCCGAGGCAAATAAGGAGGCGTTCGTCGGTGATGGCTGGTTTAATACCGGCGACCTTGGTTTTATCCTGGATGGAAGGCTTACCCTGACCGGCCGTTCCAAGGAAATGATCATTATCAATGGTGTCAATTACTATTGTTATGAAATAGAAGACGTGATAAACAGTTTGACATGCGTTATACCGTCATTTGCAGGTGTCTCATCAATACACAGTGAAGAGAAAGGAACAGAAGAATTACTTGTATTTTTCTCCCCGCAAACCTATGACAGGGAATACATCAACAACGCCGTCAACGAGATAAAGAGTGAATTGGGCGAGAAAACCGGAATATTCCCTCGTGCCATTATACCTCTTAAAAAAGAAGAGTTTCTCAAAACCACGAGCGGGAAAATTCAGCGGATGAAGATGAAAAAGAATTTTGAAGAGGGACTCTACAATGGTCTGTTCAGCGAGATGGAGACAGTAAAAGAAAAAGATTCCCTTCCTGCATGGTTTTTCACAAAAAAATGGATGTGCAGGAATATAATGGAAACCGGAACAACAGTACAGGACAGGAATATCATCCTGTTCGGAAACACCTCATCGATCCCGCCGGAAATCGCTCATATTTTTACCGGTTGTACATCTCTTGTCTTTGTATCTCCCGGTGCACAGTATGAGCGTATCGATGCATTGCACTATAACATTGCGTATGGCCATGCAGAAGATTATCAATCCCTGTTCCGGGACATTGGTTCGGGATTACAGACAATAGATACAATCATCGATCTAACCGGGCTCAGGACAGAAATAAAGGATTATATAGAGATGACCGATCTGGAGGTGCTGTCAAATCATATAACCGCCCTGGCGAATGGTGCAGCAGGATATTTTCATAACACTCTTTCATATATCATCTTTTCTTACAGGGCGTTCGTCGTTAACAAGGGGGATCCCTTCGTTTATGAGAATGGTATTATCCAGGGATTGGTCAAATCTGTCCGGCTCGAAAAAAAGAATATAGAGGTAAAACAGGTAGATATCGATGAAACCGGCCTGATGAGCCTTGCGAATATTATAAAGGGAGAAATAAATGAACGAATCCACAAAAGGGATATAGCGTACAGGGATGGAAAAAGATATACACCTGTATTCACGGATGCTTTTCAATCAGACGGAAACCATTCCTCCGGTCTTTTCCATAAAAATGACATGGTCCTGGTAACAGGCGGTCTCGGCGGTATCGGAATAAGAGTATGTGAATGGCTGCTTAAAGATCTGCAGGTCAAGGTGTTAATCATCGGACGGACCGATCTTGATGCTGAAACCGGGGCCGGTGTCATGGCGAAAAAACAAAAAATGGAGTACCTGGAATCATTTGGTAAAAATGTCATGTATGTATCCGGCGATATACTCGAGCCGGGATTTGTGGAGGAATCTGTCCGTGAAATGGAGGAAAAATGGTCTACCAGGTTGGGAGTAATCATCCATTTGGCCGGCTGCCTGAGCCGTCCCGTGACACCCGGGAAATTGCACTGGGACGAAATCGAAGAACATTTTATGGATAAAGAACAGCAGGAATCATATACCGATGTATATATGGCAAAGGTATCGGGTACAGTAGTCCTGAATGAACTCAGGAAAACCAGGGAAAAGGCGGGATTAATCGTGTTTTCCTCCGTTAACGGGCATTTTGGCGGTGCTTCATTAAGCGCCTATGCTGCGGGCAACTCTTTTATAGAACCATTTTGTGAACATATTCGTTCAAGGTATCCGAAAACATACAGTTTTCACTTCAGTATGTGGGATGGGGTCGGAATGAATGACCGGACAGCCGGCTGGATAAAGGATGGACTCGAGAAAAATGGATATTCTTTAATTAATGAGGATGAAGGGATGTCGTCTTTGAAATATATGTTGGCCCACAGGGAGCATAACTGCTACATTGGATTGGACAGGACTGCCGGTATTTTGCAGTCTGTTCTATCCATTAATCTTACTCCTGTGCTGGACGTTTTTTTCTGTATAAATGAAAAAGGAAATGAAAAGAATACTCGTTTGAATGATACGGTAAAAGAATTCCTTATCATGAAAAACATAAGTAAATGCAGAATTCATTTTCACGAAATGGACACGATTCCCAGGAAACCGGATAGAAAGGGTGATTTCGATATACGCCTTTTACTTGATTCACTGCAGGAAGACACGAATAACACTGCAATTGCTGAAAATGACGGGCAGACCAATGTAAGTGAAATGGAAAATGTACTGGTAGATGTCTGGAAGAAGGTGCTTGGTAAAGACGGGATAGGAATAAATGATAATTTCTTCCAGATCGGGGGGGATTCGATAAAGGCAATTCAGATGGTCTCCCATTTGAAAATGACGGGGTATAAACTCGATGTTTCGCATATCGTAAAAGCAAAAACAATCGCTGCTTTATCTCATTATATCGAAAAACAGCATACGGAAAAGGAAAAACAAATCGTTACCGGCAAAGTGGATTTTTTACCAATACATTACTGGTTTATGGATCAAAAGCTGACCCATATGCATCATTGGAATATGGATATCATGATATTCAATGAAAGCGGGTTTGCCGGGGATAAAGTCATGGCTGTAGTAAAAAAGCTGATTATCCAGCATGATGCACTGAGGATTGTACTGGATAAAAGTAACGGTGTCCTGTTCAATAAAGATATCAATGAAATAGCTGTCCCGATTGATGTAATATCCATTACGGAAGAGGATTGCGAAAAATCAATTTTTGAATATGCAACTAAAATACAGGGCGATATGGATCTGTACAATGGCCCCCTTTTAAAAGTCGGCCTGTTTAAAACATCCGCGGGAGACCACCTGCTTCTGGCCTTACATCATCTCATAGCCGATGGAATTTCTCTCCGCATTCTTCTGGAAGACTTTATTGCCGGTTATACGCAGGTAATGCAGGGAAAAGATATATCAATCCTGCCGGAAATAAATTCGTATAAAGACTGGTCACTTGCGCTGCATGAATACAGCCGTTCAGATAATATAAAAGATGAGCTTCATTACTGGAAGAATATCTGCAAAACAGGGAAGCAACTTATTCATGAAAAAGATAATAAACAAAAAGTTCCGTTAAAAAAGTATTGTGTGGATACCCTGACATTGAATGAAGAAAATACCCTTTCACTGGTAAATGATGCAAATAAATTCTTTAATACAGAAATAAACGCTATTTTATTAAGTGCACTCGGGCTGGCATTGAATGACTGGCAGGGCATGGATAAGGTGTTGTTGAACCTGGAAGGGCACGGGCGTGAAGGAATTATCCGGGATATGGATATAACCAGGACAATAGGATGGTTTACCAGTCAATTCCCGGTGGTCCTGGAAGTAAAGGACAGCTTACGCTCTACAATAGAGAGTACCAAAAAAATACTGACCTCTATTCCGTATAAAGGTATAGGATATGGAATCTTACGTTATCTGTCCGGCATATCGAAAGAGGACAGAGCTGCTTTAACGATCACCCCGGAAATAAGTTTCAATTACCTTGGAGAGTTTTCCATAAGCAACAGTGAAACCGGAATGGCACTCTCCGGGTTTAAGCCCGGGCTTGCTGTTAGTCTTGAAAATGAACAGCTTTATAAACTTGTCATAATCGGGGAATCGGTTAATTCCAGGCTTTCTTTTATAGTTGCCCATGATCCTGGTTATTATACACCTGCTGCAATCGGGAATCTGATTGACTTTTTTGAAAAAAGATTGAAAGAAATAATTGGTCATTGCATGAAATATAAAGGGAGTATGAATACTCCAGGAAAATTTACTGACCAGGATATCGAGGAAAGTGAAATCGAGGAAATTGATAAACTATTTAAATAGATTATTTTAATGAACATGGCAGAGAGAGGCTTTCTATGGAAAAAAATTATATAGATATATACAAATTAGGACCTATGCAGGAGGGTATTTTATTCCATCACCTGTATGACAGGAAAGATGATTCCTATGTTATCCAGGTATTGATTTCCATTAATGGTCATTTTATTCCCGGATATGCGGAAAAGGCCTATGATTTTCTTATTAAGCAATACGATGTTTTACGGACCTCGATTGTTTATAACAAGATGAAAATTCCAAGGCAGGTGCTTCTGAAAGCGAGGGAGGGAACCTTTATTTACAAGGATATTTCCCTTCTTTCCCACGGCGAGCAGGAATCTTTCATTGACAGGTATATTGAGGATGACCGCAGCGCGGGGTTTGATATAACAAAGGACATTCTTTTCAGGGTTACCTGCATCAAAAAATCCAGTGATGCATATCTTCTTATGTTTACTCATCATCATATTATACTGGACGGATTGGCGCTCGGTATTGTCTGCAAGGATTTTCTCTCTGCATATAAGAAGCTTACAATGAACCAGCCTCTTCCTGTAAGGAAAATATATCCATACAGGAATTATATAGAATGGTTAGAATCCCGGGATAAAGAAGCCATGTTCGCCTATTGGAAGCATTATTTACAGGGATATGATGCAATAGCCGATATCCCCCTGGCAATGGCAGATGCAAAAGAAAAAGGTTCCAAACGAAAAGAGTATTATGTTTCGCTTGGTCCTGACCTGTCCGGCAGGATAAAGGAATTCGCAAACACTCATGGTGTTACCTTGAATAATGTCATGCAGACTATATGGGGGATTATCCTGCAGCGGTATAACAATAAAAATGATGTCGTTTTCGGGAATGTTGTCTCTCTCCGGGCTGCTGATCTGGAAGGTATCGAATCCATGGCAGGTTTATTGATTAATACGATTCCCCTGCGTGTTCATATAAAAGAGGATACAACTTTTATAGACCTTTTAAAAGGGATTCAACAGGATTTCCTGGAAAGTCTTGAATACAATCATCTTACTCTTACTGATATCCAGAAATGCAGTTCCCTGAACGGGCCGTTATTCAGCAATATATATGCGTATGAGGATTTTGCCATAGAAAATGATTTGTATATTGATGTCCGGCAGGAAACGAATGATTTTTCCATCAGTAATGTCAAAGGCATAGAACAATCGAATTATGATTTTAACATCCTGATCTTCCCGGGGGAGGATGTCAGGATAAAATTCATATATAACGGTAACCGGCTGGATAATGATTTTATTGCCCGGATCGGCGGTCATATTATCCAGGTAGTAAATGAACTACTTAAAAATCCCACGCAGAAAGCCGCAAGGATCGAAATTGTTACCCGTGCAGAAAAAGAAAGAATACTTTATAAGTTTAATGATACGAAAACTCACTATCCGTCCGGCAGGCTTATACATGAACTCTTCGGGGAAGTGGTCATGCAAATGCCGGAAGCCACTGCCCTGGTGTATAAAGAAAAAAAACTCACGTACCGGGAATTACATGACAGATCCAACCGGATTGCCTGCCTGCTGGCAGAAAAAAAATGCAGGAAAGGGGCAGCCATAGGGCTCTCTGTCAACAAATCAATTGAAATGGTTGTCGGGATGCTTGGAATATTGAAAGCAGGTGCTGCGTATGTACCCATTGAACCCTCTTACCCGGAAAACCGGATTAAATTTATTCTCAAGGACATCTGCTGTGACCTTCTTTTATCCCAGAAAAAGATAAGTGAGAATCTGAAAACAGCTGTTGATATAATTAACCTGGATGACGAACTCCTCTATGAAAGCGCCTCAGAGTCGGGAAATCCCGGGCTACCGGGTAATGCGGATGATCTTGCCTATATACTGTTTACTTCCGGTTCAACCGGAACACCAAAGGGTGTGTTGGTCCCTCACAGGGCGGTGGTACGATTGGTCAGGAATACAAACTATACCAGGTTCGAAAGGGGGGGCAGGATATTACAAACAGGTGCAATCGCTTTCGATGCATCCACGTTCGAGATATGGGGAGCATTACTGAACGGGTTGGAATTACACCTGGTCGATGATGATATTATACTCAATGGCCGGCAGATGGGTAATATAATAAAGAATAACGGAATAACCACACTCTGGTTGACATCATCGTTATTCAATCAACTGTGCCTGGAAGATCCTGCGTTATTCAAACCACTTCATACATTGCTGGTCGGCGGGGAAGCGCTTAATCCGCAGACCATTAATCTTGTCCGGGAGACGAATCCGGGACTTGTGGTCATAAATGGATACGGACCTACCGAAAATACGACCTTTTCCACTTTTTTCAAGATCGAAAAAGACTTTGATGCATCCATTCCAATCGGGAAACCGATAAGTAATTCCACTGCATACATTCTCGATCAATACAACAATGTGCAGCCGGTTGGTGTCGCCGGTGAATTGTGTGTTGGCGGCGATGGTGTTGCCAGGGGATATTTGAATGACCCGGATCTTACATCACAAAAGTTTGTTCCGCATCCTTTTGAGCCTGGTGCAACGATTTACAGGACAGGTGATCTTGCCCGCTGGATGCCGGACGGTAATATCGATTTTCTCGGGCGCCGGGATTACCAGGTTAAGATAAGGGGGTACCGGATCGAGCCTGGCGAGATCGAGGCGGCATTACGAGCCATTAACGGTATTAAAGATGCCCTTGTCGTGACTATAGACGAGAATGGCCATAAGAATTTATGCAGCTATATAATTGCGGATGCTGAGGTGAAAAATACCGATATTATTACCAGTCTGAAAATGAGTTTACCCTCATACCTGGTTCCCGCATATATCATAAAACTGGATTCTTTTCCCAAAACAAAAAGCGGGAAAATAGACCGGTACTCTTTACCCGATCCTCGTAAACATCTTTTAAGGGAAGGGACATATACTGCCCCGCAGACGGAAGTGCAAAAAAATATGGCGGAAATCTGGCAGAATATTTTAGGTGTGGAAAGAATTGGTATTACAGACGACTTTTTTATGTTTGGCGGTGATTCAATAAAGGTAATACAGGTCGTATCGCAGTTGCAGCGGTACGGATATACACTGGAAGTACACCAGTTTTTTGAAAACCGGACGATCGAAGAGCTGTCCGGACTCGTCACGCACAATGCCAATGAAATCGACCAGGGGAAAGTTACCGGAAATATCAATTTCACCCCGATACAGCATTGGTTCAGGGAGAAGGTCGTAATCCGGAAAAATCATTTTAACCAGGCACTCATGTTTTACCGCCCAAAGGGATTTGACAGGGAAAGTGTCAGGGGGGTTTTCAGGAAATTACTGCGGCATCACGATGCGTTAAGAATAGTATTGTCGCAGGACAATGGGTATTTGATTAATAAGGATACAGCCGGTCCGGATGTTCCATTGACTTTCCATGAAGTACCGGATGGGGATATGGAAGCATTATTTATCCGGGAAAAAGCGGAAGAAATCCAGAAAACAATCTCACTTCATAATGGCCCTCTCCTGCATCTCGGATTATTCCGCACGGCTACCGGTGACCATCTGCTCATTGTTATCCATCATCTTGTAATCGATGGAATTTCATGGCGGATATTGCTTGAGGATTTCAGCATCCTTTATGACCAGGAAATGAAAGGGCAGAAAGCCGTGTTGCCTTTGAAGACTCATTCTTTTAAATACTGGGCAGAGGCGTTAACCGGTTACAGCAGGACCGGCAACGTAAAAGATGAACTTCCCTACTGGCAGAAGGTATGCAGCGGTTATACTCCTTTGACTGGCCAATCGCCTGTTACGAAAGGAACGGCAAGAGATATCCTGACCAGTACCATCATTGTAAGCAAAGAAGACACAACCTTCCTTTCAGGGGATATTCATAAACCGTATCATACCGGGATGAACGATATTCTTGTAAGTGCACTGAGCCTGGCGCTGGGAAAATGGTGTGGAAAGAATACCATTATCTTTAACATGGAAGGACATGGCCGGCAGGGAATCGTTAAAGACATGAATATAACACGTACAATAGGCTGGTTTACCTCACTCTATCCGGTGAAGCTGGATATAATGGAAAACCTGGAAGATCATATCCGGTATGTTAAGAAAACCCTTGAGGAAATACCCGGGAAAGGGATCGGGTATGGGGTATTGAGGTATTTATCCGGTTTGTCCCCTGACCTGAAAGAAACGATAACTATTGATCCGGATATCTGTTTTAATTATCTTGGTCAATTCAGGGTCGATCCTGAAGAGTCGGGATTTTCCCTTTCCCCATACGGGACAGGAAAAACCCGGAGTGATGAAGAAAACATTATATATGACCTGGATGTAAATAGTATCATTAAAAATGGCCGGATGGAATTTACTTTTGATTATAATAGAAATGTTATTGACAGAGACCGGATAGACTCATTTGTAGCATTGTTCAGGGCAGAACTGGACAGAATAATCAGGCATTGTATGGAAAAGAATGAGAGCATATCCATTCCCGGGGATTTCGGACCTGTCCGGATAAGTACCCCGGAACTATCTGCTATCCGGAATTATTTGCCACCCGGAATCAATATAGAAGATATATATTACCTTACCCCCATGCAGAATGGAATATTATTCCATCATATATATGATAATGAAAGAAGTGCATATACAATCCAGTTGGAACTTACCTTAGCAGGGAAGGTACGCCCGGATTTACTGGAAGAAAGCTATAAATTACTAATAAATCGGAATAGTATTTTACGGTCTTTTGTTTTTTATGAGGAAACCGGGCAGGCTAAATTAATTGTGAAAAACATGAGTGAAGGAGATTTCATTTTTGAAGATATTTCTCGTCTAAGTGATGAAGAGAAAACAGCTTATTTATCCGGTTTCAGGAAAAAGGATTGGGACAGGGGCTTCGACCTTGCCCGTGACAGTTTACTCCGTTTTCACCTGTTTAAAACAGAACATAATAATTTTGTGCTCCTTATAACAACTCATCATATCATTATCGATGGCTGGAGTTTGAATCTGTTATGTAAAGAATTACTCTCCATTTATATCGATATACGTGCAGGAAGGCAGGTACCGGATAAAAAATATAGAGATACGTACCGGGAATATTCTGAATGGCTCATGAAACAGGAAAATAGCAGTGCCATGGACTACTGGATTCACTATTTAACAGGGTTTGAACCCCCTGAAACCCCGCCATTAATAAAAAAGAGGGATAAGACCGGCGCGTATTTAAAAAAGGACCACTTTTTTACTATAAATACGCATCTGAAAAAATCGATTGATGCGTTAGCCAGGGAGCTCAAAATAACTCCCAATAACATACTTCAACTGGTCTGGGGGATTCTCCTGCATAAGTACGGGCACAACAATGATATCGTGTTCGGAAATGTTATTTCCGGCCGGCAGGTACGTATCGGCGGGATCCAGGAGACAATAGGATTGTTCATTAATACAATTCCATTGCGCATAACATTCGGCAGATCGGACAGTTATAAAGAATTGTTACTGGAAATAAACAAAAAGTTCATTGAATGCGAACGGCATGGGTATATTGCTTTGACAGATATCCAGCAGGCTATTGGTGCCAGGGAGGGATTGTTCGATACGTTGTTTGTTTTTGAAAATTATCCACTGGATAATCTGTTAGCTGATAGCCGGCTATCTGACGATCTGGATTTCGATGTCATATCGTCGGATATGAAAGATGAATCGAACTATCCGGTAAACATGATACTCTTGCCGAATAGCGAAGAAATCATTGTCCGGTTGAGTTATAATGAACATGTTGCCGGGAAAGAGTTGATGCCGTTCCTTGAAAAACATATTATCCGGATTCTTGATGAGATCATAAATAATACCAATAACATGGTTTCGGATTTCCGTCTTTTTTCACCCGATGAGTATGAAACAATAGTAAAGGAATCAGGCTATCTCGGTAGCGATTTTTACCGCAACGGACATATCGGATCCACAAAGGAAATAAGGAGGTCATTGCTGAACCATCCCGGGATTCACGATTGTGCTGTCCTGACGGATGAAGACGGTACAGTACTGGTGTACTATGTGCCCTGTCTTGAAATAAATACTTTTGAAATAGATAATTTCCTGCGCAATAAGCTGGCCGCTTTTTACTTCCCGCTGGATTATATTCATGTTCAGACTATTCCCCGTACCATGTCCGGGAAAGCAGCAATACGGTATTCCGGCAAACAGGGGTTTCCCGGTTCCGGTGCTCTTTCTGAAATGACCGGATTGTGCATGCAAGCGGGAATCGATGACTGCGGAATATATACTTCATATGAAGATAAGACACCATTAATAACGTATGAAGATACTATCGAAACAAGCACGCGGGAAAGTGATCCGGCAGGATCACCGGAAGAAGTGAGTGAAACGGATGCCCCGCCCGCCCTGGTACACGGGGCA
>JAFGQK010000038.1 GCA_016935735.1 Spirochaetales bacterium
CAACACTGTATTGTCATATTTATTAAAGGGGCAAAGTTCCTTCCTGCATTGCTTTTTTAAGAAAAAAAAAATTTTTTACTGTTTCAGACAGGTGTGAAACGCAGGCTTTTTAGACAGCCCCCACAATAGTAAGTTACAGGGTGCTTTTTCCAAATCAAAAGAATCTGAAAGGCATCGCCTTTATATAAATTTATTGAGAAGAAATTACCCTTTTTATTTCCAGTTTTTCTTTACTAAAATTCAATATTAAGCCATGGGTGATATTTAATGCTCGCAAATAAGATTTTTCGATAGCAAAGTGCATCTGTTCAACAAGTTGAACCCTGATAATGGTTTAGTAAAAGGCGGATTTTCAATATTTTTGGTAGCTTTTAATTCATAAAAGAAGAGAAAAGTACTTGATATTTTTTCTCAATTATGATAAAACATGACAAAATTTCATCCTGATTAAAACGACATTTCAAAAACGAAGAGGAGTATGCTATGTATTATTCGATCGAACCGGAAATATTGCTCGTTAATTTATTGAATTCAGACAAAAAAGAGTGTACTATTAAAGATTTATTGGATATAAAGGAAAGAATTGAAAGAAAAATATCTAATGTATATGTTGAATTAAATAAACAAACACTTTTTGCAGGAATAGAGAATTATTCCAATATGTTCTTTTGGACAGGAAATTCAATTAAACGTGTAGACAATTCAGAAAATTATTTTTCAGATAACTATATTACTACTTTTTTTAATAGAAAGATACCGGATGAGATAAGAGTGCCATTATTAGAATGTATTCATGGATAAAACAAAAAAAAATAAAAAAATAAAAGAAATAAAAGAAACTAAAGAATTCAAAGATTCTGTTCATGGATATATTTCAATTCCCAGGGATTATTGCTCTTGCTTTATAGATACTGAAATTTTTCAACGATTAAGAAGAATAGAACAAACCCCCAAGACGCCCGCCGTCTTTGGCGGGCGAAGAAAAGAATAACCTGGAGATTTTACAACAACTTTCAGAATCAGAGAAATGATTCGTGATGGTGCTATGAAAGAAGATGTGATTGCTTATCTTTCAGATAAAAACATTCCAGCAGATGATGTCACATTGGATCAGTTAGCGAAAATCATACTTACAAATCCACCTGAACAGGGATATTTAACTATATCTAGTGCCCTTCAATGGAGGATCCAATATGCAAGAATTGTAACATTAACAGAATCAGTGGATGGAATATATAAACTTGTTGATAAGGTCACAAAATGAGTATAAAAAACGTCCAAATTCCAAATAAAGTTATACAATTTTTCATTGAAAAATGTGATAAATTATCGCACATTGATAGTACTAATGAATTAATAGTAGAGAAATCTGGTATAGTAGATTTTTTTCAAGCAGAGAAAGATCTATCCGAAATTAAAGAATTATTAGAAATATCCGGACTTATACTCAAAGAACCTGACAGACGTGAGTATGGTGATTTTCAAACAAATTCCGATCTTGCTAAACAATGCATTAAAAAGATAAAAGAAGAATGCGATAAATTTGATTTTATTCTTGAGCCTACTTGTGGTAAGGGATCGTTTATTTTAGCTGCTTTAGCAGAGCTCAATGAGGTCAAAGAAATAATTGGCATAGAAATCTATCTGCCTTATATATGGGAAACAAAGTTTAACATCCTTGATTATTTTTTAAACAATGAAGTTAACGTAATACCTAAGATTAGTATTATTCATGCAAATATTTTTGACTTTAACTTTGAAGCACTATCTAAACGAACAAAATTATATAAAACATTGATAATAGGTAATCCACCATGGGTCACAAATTCAGAATTAAGCTCTATTGACTCGAAAAACCTCCCACAAAAAAATAACTTTAAAAAGCACAAAGGATTTGATGCGATTACTGGTAAAGGAAATTTTGATATTGCTGAATATATAGCATTATTAATATTGAATAATTTCTCAACGCACAATGGTTTTTTTGGTTTTCTTATTAAGAACTCTGTAATCAAAAACATTGTTTTTGATCAGAAAAAAAATGAATACCCAATCGGTTCAATAAAAAACTATAATATTGATTCAAAAAAAGAATTCAACGTTTCTGTAGAAGCAAGTTTCTTTTTAACTGTTTTGAATTCCGGTCCAGGTTATAGTTGTATAGAAAAGAATTTATATAGTCGCGATTATAAAACAGAATTTGGATGGATAGAGAATGATTTTGTTTATTCTATAAATGATTATAAAAGTACATCAGATATTGAAGGTAAATCGCCATTTACCTGGAGGCAAGGATTAAAACATGACTGTTCGAGTATTATGGAATTTGAACATCATAAATCGCAATATATTAACGCATTGAATGAGATATTCGAGCTCGAGGAGGATTTAGTATTTCCATTGTTAAAAAGTTCTGACCTCAAAACTACTAAAGTTGATACTTATAGAAAATTGACAATAGTAACTCAAAAGAAAATTAGTGACGATACATCATATATCAGATATTTATATCCGAAAACATATAAGTATCTTCTTTCACATAAAGATATTTTTGATCGAAGAAAATCATCAATTTATAGAGGAAAGCCGCCTTTTTCTATTTTTGGTATCGGAGATTACTCTTTTGCACCGTTTAAAGTTGCCGTTTCGGGTATGTATAAAAGCACCCATTTTTCATTAATAGAGCCAATTAATAATAAACCAGTAATGTTTGATGATACATGCTATTTCATTGGTTTTCACGATATTGTTTCTGCTAAAATCGCTCATTTTCTTTTAAATAATGAACATACCCAGCTTTATCTCAAGTCCATTATTTTCCCGGATTCTAAAAGACCAATAACGAAAGATATTTTAATGCGTCTTGATTTTTATAAAATGTATAAACGCATGAGTTGCAGCAATTTCATAAATGAGCAACAAGAGATAGAACATGATAGTTGGGAAAATTTTGGAAATTTAGTTAAAGGAGAAGATCTTTTACATGCCCAATTATCTTTATTTTAATATTCACCTCCGCACATCCGTGTGCTCCGGTGAGGGGCGGGAAAATATTCAGGAATCAATATAATGATGATATAGCATTAAATTATTTTCATGTATTTGTTTCAGATAAAGTTTTTAAATCAAAGATTGAAGATAAGGTTATTAAACATATTCGTTTTCTTAAAGTGTAGATATAAAAAAAATTATTCTTACAACTTTCCGGTTTTTTTTTATTTACAGAACAGGACTGTATTTGGTTTAATAAGGTATGAGTAAAATAAAACTTTTTCAAAGCAGGGCAGTATGGATTCTCATTTTAAACGGGATACTGATATTGATCCCTATAAGCGGGTTTTATTTCATATACACGGGGGATTACCAGTCCCTGCACCGGAGAACAGTGAATTTGTATACTCTTAATGACAGTATAACAGGGATAATCAATTTCATAAACTCAGAAGAAGCTGTTTCCGAAGCCCCGGTATTTGCCCCGTATCAAAGAATTCTTGTTGTTGAAAACGGCCATGTAATGGATACGAACTGGCAGTCGAATCCCTATTACCAGCAGACAAATCCGTTTTTTTCTTTTATTTCAAAATTATTTTTAAAAGAGATTACTCCACCGGATTTGAAACAGGAAGAGATTCTTTCCCGTTTATCAACGTATATTGAATCGAAAATCAGGAAAACAGGAATTATCAATTACCGGTTTATGTATTCTGTCATGCCGTTTTACCGGTCCGGCGGCAAAGCCGGTTCATCAATAGTACTGATCGATAAATCGGATATCATGCAGATGACGACATTGAATAAAATCGTTTTATTATTGATTTCCATTCTATCGGGCATTATTGCCCTGGTCATCAGTTTTATACATTATTTCCTGTTTATAAAGCCATTGTCCCATTTGACGAAAGAAGCCCTGGCCTTTAAAAACCATGGCGGGGAATCCCCGGATAGTTTCCCCTTAAGAAACAGAAACGATGAAGTCGGACGGCTTTCACAGGCATTTTACCAGTCCGCATCGGAACTCATCAGGAAAAGGGAACTGATAGAATCGTTTACCAGTGACGTGCTGCATGAAGTGAAGAATCCCCTTACCGCGATTCGGAACGGGGTGGAAATACTCGAACAAAAGAATGATTTCAGGGAAAAGAATATGACAGGGGTGATATTGAACATTATTTCCCGGGAAACGGGAAGGATAGAAAAATTGCTTTATGATATCAAGGAATTGAGTTTTTATGAAAATCAGCATACAGGTACGGAATCCTGCAACCCGGGGGAGGTAATACGGGAAGTCGCGTCAATGTATCATGACCATGGCATAAAGATTGATATAAAAGCAAAAAGCGTTCGTTCGATTGCAATGCCCCGGGAAAAACTCGGCTGCGTACTGAAAAACCTCATCGATAATGCGATTGATTTCTCGCCTGAATCCGGTTCCGTGACAGTTTCGTATGAACAGTCAGGCAATAGTGCAATGGTAACGGTTTCAGACACGGGGAAAGGAATTCCCGACATTGAAAAGCAGAAAGTCTTCAGGCGGTTTTATTCGCACCGGAAAGGAGCCGAAGCTTCCGGTCTTCATTCGGGGCTGGGATTATCTATCGTAGAGAAAATCCTGCAATGTTACGATTTTTCCATCCAATGTCATGACAACAACCCTTCCGGCTGCCGCTTTGTCATTACGTTCTAAGGCAGTTGTTACACTATTGTTACAATGATGTTATAAAAAGTAAATAATCTCTCTTTACCCTTCATCACATCTTTTTTATGGAGGGTTACAATGAAAAAAAAGTATTGGCTCCTTTTAATCGTAGTGTTCTGTCTGCTTTCGTGCCACACAGCGAAGAATGGGGAAAATCTGACACTGGCAAGGATCCTGGATGGACTCGGGTTATCGGATTATCCTGATGCAAGGACGATCGACAGACCGAAACGGTACAATGATACAAAACTGTTCAATGTCAAACGGGAAAGAAATATGAACAGCGGCATCAACCTGGGGCATGTGGTACAGGTCCCTTATAAAGGAGGATGGGGGAGGACTATAAAAGAACATGATTTCGATGCCATTCATGATGCAGGGTTTTATTATGTCCGTATTCCCGTTGCATTCACACCGCACCAGGAAATTTCCGAAGATGCCTGTAAGGCAGATCCCAATCTATTTAAACACCTCGATTGGGTCATTAACAGCATACTGAAACGGGATATGGTCGCCATCCTGGATTATCACAACTTGCTTGCCGGTGGACAGTATACATTTGCATCCGAAGAGGAGCGCATCAGAAACGAGGAAAATTTTCTCACTTTCTGGAAGGTTGTTTCCGAACGGTACAGGGAGTATCCTCCGGGGTTGTATTTTGAGCTTGCCAATGAACCGCACGTGCCTGTCACCCCTGCCCTCTGGAATGAATATACCGGCAAGGTGATTCCACAAATACGGAATTCCGGGGGAAACAACAAAACACGAATGATAGTGGTAGCTGCAGATATCCTGGTTAACCCGCGTACCCATTACTGGGATCAAATCGGCGGGGTACATCAATTGAAGATTCCTTCTACTGTCGAGGACCCGAACATCATCGTGACGTTTCATTATTATCTCCCGGGTACCTTTGCCCACCAGGGGGAAGGCCTTGTGGATATCCCTGCCCGGGTTTCCCGGAAATGGGTGGGAAATAGGTGGGATAATACGGACAGGCAGAAAGAATTCATTAAAAGAAAGTTTGATGTGATGAGCCGGTGGGCAGAAAAAAACAACCGGGAAATCATGATGGGTGAATTCGGTACGACCATTTATGCGGATATCGATTCCCGTGTCAACTGGATACGGTTTGTCCGGGAGCAAGCCGAAGCAAGGGGCATGAGCTGGTTGTTCTGGGGATTCTATGAAGGAGGATCATATGGTGCATTATATAATCAGTCAAACCGGTACTGGAATGAGAGTATTCTGAATGCACTGCTCCCGGCAGGGGAACCGGCACCCGGGAAAGGTATCCAGCCTGGTACAAATGTCGCAGAACTGGCTGCATTGCTTGAAGATCCCGAGTGGAAAATCCGTAAAAACGCAGCCATTTCCCTCATGTGCCTGGGACCCGGAGCTGAACCTGCCCTCCCGGCATTAATCAGGGCATGCCGGGATGAGGAGTGGCAGGTACGGAAACCAGCGGCCCAGGCACTGGCCAATATCGGTCATGCCTCATACCCGGGAGTGCAGGTGTTAACCGAGGCACTCAAGGATGAGGAGTGGCAGGTACGAAAAGAGGCAGCCCTGGCCCTTGCTGCTATTGGGGCACCCTCATATCCGGCCATACCGGCCCTGACGGATGCATCGAAGGATAGCGAATGGCAGGTGTGCAGTGCGGCAGTGACAGCGTTCGGAGGAATTGGCCGGGCGGCCCGTCCGGTATTACCATTCTTATTTGAACTGCTGAATCATGAGGAATGGATAGTACGCAAAGAAGTGGTACAGGCACTTGTTGCCATTGCCCCGGATGATCCGGGGGTACTGGCAGCACTGCAAAGGAGTTCTTCCGGGGATCCGGAAGCCCAGGTGTACAATGCCGCTGCCATAGCCCTGGGGATGATTAATGATGCTGCTGCAAGGTAAAATACGATAGCATTGATACAATATTATATTATATTCAGCAATAAAACGTGAAATACTGAATCAACAACAGTTGCCGGCTCTCCGTTCGGGAACGCCGGCGCTGTTCTTTTTTTATGATCCTGTGTTAACATGAAGGAGAAAATCGACCTGACACGATTCACCCTTATCCTACGATCGCCTGTTCAAGTTCAGCCTTTAATCTATCCTTATCGTTTTTTGAAAGATGATGCCACCGGATACCCCTGATTGCACCTTCCAGGGCATAGAGCATGTTATAACAACCTTTCCCTGATGTGCCTTTTATTTTGATTATGGCTTCTATACTACCCATATCAATCAGATCCTGGTAAGAATTGATACCTATCGATTGGAGTTGTTTTGCCAATTTCTTCCCGATATTCGGAAGGGTGATGAGATCTTCCATTTTTCCTCCTTTTCCGTTGTTCAATCATTATATAACCAAATCTCCTGTTATATTTGATATGATACATTAAGGTCATGTATCATAACAAGGTCTGGACTATTTGGCCTGATTTTTAAAATGGAATTTTGACAGGATTAACTGGATATACAGGATTGGATATATTTTAATTTTATCCTGTCTGAATTTAGCATTCCTGAACAAACAGGAATGAGGTTTTGTAATCAGGATTTTTAGAATGAAGAAGGGGGTGAAAAATCATGGATTTTCCGGATTTTGCGGATAAAGAAATAAAAAAATCGGGTTTCATAAGAATTGCTGCCCCGGGAAAAATATACTTGACATACTTATCTCAAATGCATAGGGTTAATAGTATATGTACATCTATCTCCTGCAAAGAAATATAAGGAAGCAGGCATTATATAAGAGAGTAACCACGTGCATATCATATAAATACAAAATTAATAGAAAGGGGACATCATGAGAAAACGTTTATTTCTCGCTTTTATCTTATTTTTTATCATTACAATCCTTGTTCCGGCCCAGGTTCTTGAACCGTTCAGTAAAAGGGTGAAGCAATCGGTGGAGAATTATAAATCCAGTTCCTGGCTCAAGGTTCCGCTCATTACCTGGGGAGCAGATATTGTCACAATCCATGCAAATGGCGGTAAAACAAAGACCACGTCCAATTCTCCTTTTGACAAAAAGGGTCTGAAAGTGGAGCTTTTCCGGGAGGATAATTTCCAGAAACAGGTAGAGATGTATTTAAAGGGAGATATAGCCTTTTTACGGGGTACAATGGGCATGATTAATATGGCAGCAGATATAACGAACAGGGATAACAGGACGAAACTCGTTGTGGTATACCAGCATTCCTGGTCTGCGGGTGGTGATGTTCTTGTGGTAAAAGAGGGAATACGGAGTGTAAAAGATTTGAAAGGGAAAACCATCTCCATCCAGAGCTATGGACCGCATATTGATTATATGATGAAGCTCCTTTCGGATGCAAATCTCTCGATAAATGACGTGAAAATCATCTGGACAAGGGATCTGGTCGGCCCGGAGGGGGACACCCCGATGGCAAAGTTCTATAACAATAATGTGCAGGCGACATTTGTCATCATTACCGATGCCCTGGCCCTTACTTCCAACGGGAATGTGGGAACAGGTGCAGAGGATTCAGTAAAAGGGGCGAGAATCCTTCTTTCTACAAAAACGGCAAACAGGATAATCAGTGATGTGTATGCAGTACGGAAAGATTATTTTGATGCGAATAAGGATAAGGTGAAATCATTTGTCCATGCACTCCTTATTGCAGAGGAAGAAGTAAAGGATATTTTCAAAAATACAAAGAGTACCTCCTACAGGAACCTGATAACGGACGGGGCATCGATTCTTCTGGACAGCGCCCAGGCCGGCAGCGAGGTGGCCGGTATGTATTATGATGCAGAGAATGTGGGATTCAACGGGAATGTGAAATACTTCAAGGATACAAGCTATCCGAGAAATTTTGACAAGCATACAAACGAAATCCAGAAATCCTTTATTAACCTGAAACTCTTAAGCAAAACCACGAAACTTGACCATGGCAACTGGAATTACACGGATTTTAAAAGCGGTTTAAAATATGCCGATTTAAAAGAAGCATCACGGTTTGATTCCGAAGAGGTAACCGAGGTAATTGCAAAGAAACAGATGCTGGATACACTGGATGAATCCGCACTTTTTGCTTTCATGATTTTCTTCAAGCCGAACCAGAATACCTTTTCCGTCGATCTTTACAAAGATGAATTCAACAAGGTTATTGACCTTTCCGCTACCTACGGTGGTGCAATTATTACCGTGGAAGGACATTCGGATCCCATGGAATACCTGCGAAAGAAGAAAGAAGGTGCCCAGGAGGTCGTTCTTTCCAGGATAAAACAGGCGGCAAAAAACTTGAGCTACTCCCGGGCAAATGCGGTACGGGATGAAATCATTACTTATGCATCCAACCAGGGAATTACCCTGGACCCGAATCAGTTTGCGACCATCGGGTACGGGATTACAAAACCGGTTCACGATGTCCCGAAAACCGAGGAACAGTGGCTTGCAAATATGCGGGTGGAATTCAAGATAATCCAGGTAGAGGCAGAGTCGGGCGTTTTTGTCCCGCTCGATTAAAAGAAAGAGAGGGATAGAAATATGAAGAGAAATGTAGGCGGAATTATTGTCATACTTGTTATCGTTGGTATTGTCGGATACATTATTGTAAGTACTATTATAGAAGATAATAAAACCGTTCCCCCTGTTGATGATGATCATGTCTATAGAGATGATGCCGCTACGGAAGAAGAAACCGGGTGGCCGCCGAATGTGGGGGGAGTGGAACTCGAGGAAAACAAGCTTAAAAAGAACTATTACCTGGTCCTGGACGGCTCGGGGAGTATGAGCGGGGATAAAATGAAAACGGCAAAAGAGGCATTAACCAGGTTCATTAACCTCGTACCGGCAGATGCGAATCTCGGGCTGGTCGTGTTTGACAGCAGGGGGATATCCGAACGTGCAGCACTCGGTTCTTCCCGGCAGGAACTCCTTGACCAGATCAAAAAGGTAAATGCCAGCGGGTATACCCCCCTGCGGACTTCACTTAATATCGCCTATGAAAAGATCAACCAGCAGGCAGCCAGGCAACTGGGGTATGGGGAGTATAATATCGTTGTGGTAACAGATGGGGAGGCAAGCGACGGGGAAGAGCCCAATTATATTGTGGACACCATTCTGCGTGAAAGCCCGGTCATTATTCATACCATCGGATTTCAAATCGGGGAATACCACTCTCTTAATCAACCTGGCAGGGTACTCTACAAACCCGCGAATAATTTTGAAGAGTTAAGCGAGGGACTGGAAGATGTCCTTGCAGAGCTCGAGGATTTTGCTGTTACGGATTTCAACAAAGAATAAGAAATAGTTTTTTTTAAGGAAGAATTATGAGTAAACATGCTATTGTAGCAATTATTATCATCATTGCCGGTATACTCGGGATTTTTATCTTTAAACTGGTTGCGCCAATGATATCAAAACAGTTCACCTATGGAACCAGTGATGCAAAGAACATAAAGGGCGAAGTCACTATCGCCCTGGACAGCTGGATCGGGTATTTCCCTTTCCAGTCACCTGTGTTTAAAAAGCTGATGCGGGACAATGAATACAAGGTTACGATTATCGATGATGAAGCCAACTACCCCTTAAGAATGTCACGTCTTAAAAAAGGCGAGATTGATTTTGCCGTATGTACCATCGATTCCTATCTCTTGAACGGGGCATCGGAAGATTTCCCCGGGACGATTATTGCAATCATCGATGAATCCAAAGGCGGTGATGCCATGGTTGCATGGAAGGAAAAGATCGACAGTATCGATAAGCTCAAGATCGTATCGGATTACCGGATTGCATTCACCCCTGCATCCCCGAGTGAGCATCTTCTGAAAGCAATTGGCGTCCACTTCGGGATTGACGGGCTTCTGAACAAGAAAGGGAAGTGGCGGGTCGAGACGGCCGGTGCAGAGCAGGCGTATAAGAAACTCATGAAAAAGGAAGTGGATATTGCCGTGATCTGGGAGCCCCATGTAACAGAGAGTCTTTCAAACCCGGAAATCGTAAAACTTCTGGGCACGGAAGATACGGAAAAACTCATTATCGATATCCTCCTGGTAAACCGGCCATTCAGCAAGGACAATCCGGAGGTAACCGGACTCCTTGTAGCAAAGTTTTATGAAACCTTGAGGATTTACGGCGAAGACCCCGCACTTCTTGAGGAAGATATCGTGCGTCACACCAAAATGAAAGCAGATAAAATAACCCCGATGCTTAAGGGTGTACGATGGGTGGGATTCCAGGAAAATGTTCTCTGGTTCGGGATCGATACCGGGGGAACAACCTACAGGGAGGAACTCCCGGTATCAATCGATTCCACCATCGATATTCTCGTGGGAAATAATGATTTTGATAAAAACCCCCTCCCCAACGAAGACCCCTATACCATCATCAATTCATCATTTATTGAACAGATATACATGGAAGGGGTTGGTGCAACAGATACAACGACTTCGGATTATGAAAACTCACTCGAAAAATCCTTTTCCACACTCACGGAAGAACAATGGAACCGGCTTAAGGTTGTCGGTTCTTTGAAACTCAGGCCAATAACATTCAGCAGCGGGACAGAGGAACTTGATGAGCTGGGTGAAATGCAGCTCGATATTATTGTTGAAAGCATAAAGCATTATCCCAATTTCAGGATTGTGGTAAAAGGACATACCGATGCCAGGGGAGATGCAAAGGCAAACCTTGTACTTTCACAAAAGCGGGCAGATGCAGTGAAAAAATATATGACTCATTATTATACTATTTCGGAAAACAGGATAAGGGCAATCGGTATCGGGGGCGCCGAACCCCTGCCCCGTGAAGAAGGTGAATCGAGCAGGTCTTACAGCGACCGTCTGAAGCGGGTGGAAATATATCTTGTGACAGCCCAACTTTAGGAGAGAAACAGGATGGAAAAAAACAAGAGTCTTTTAAAAATCGATTTTTCCCAGGGAGCGATCCAGAAAGCTGTCCAGGGAAAAATTATCCAGAACCCTGTCTCCATGTACAGTGTTGCCCTGGGGGCCGTAGGGGCAATTGCAGCAGGGATCCTCTTCCCCAGTCTTTTCCTTGTTATATGTTCAACCGGACTGGTTTTATTCGGGATAGCCAGTGTCATAATAAATTTCGCTTTACGAAAAAATATTTTTGAAACACGCCACCTGTCTTACCTGAACAATCTGCTGAACAAACAGAAACAATTGGTCCTTGGCCGGCTTAAGCGTGAATTGAAAAAGCTTTCATCGGATAAGGGACTCAAGATTTATTCTGACCAGGCGGTCTACCAGTTTGAAAAAATCCAGACAAAGTTCGATAATTTCAAACGGATTCTTTCTGAAAAATTCAACCCGGAAGAAATCACCTACGGAAGATTCTTCGGCACGACCGAACAACTTTATCTTTCTGTCCTGGATAACCTGGAAGATATTACAAACTCCCTCGCTACAATAAGCAATATCGATGATGATTATATTACAGAGCGGATGAACTACTTAACCGGTCTTGCATCCCCGGAAGATGCCG
Source organism: Spirochaetales bacterium (assembly GCA_016935735.1). Classification (GTDB taxonomy): domain Bacteria; phylum Spirochaetota; class Spirochaetia; order SZUA-6; family JAFGRV01; genus JAFGRV01. Next base: position 12,174 of record JAFGQK010000038.1, read on the forward strand.
ATAAAAGAGAGATGACCACACTCACCACAAGAAAGGAATTGAAACAGAAATCCCTGGAGCAGATCAATGAACTCCTTACCATTAATGAAGAAGCAATGACGCAGATCGATATTTCAATGACAACTATCTCCCGGACCAAGACAAAAATGGGACGTGCATCCATGGATATGGAAGTTGCCCGCCAGGATCTTGAGGAGTTGATTAATAGAACGAAGAAATATTCCATAAGCAAATAGGAGGAATTATTATGGCAGAATATAAACTTGAAACCCTTCCAGAGACCAAGGCCCTTAAAACCGAAATGGGGATGGGAGGTGAACTGGTAAGCCTGGAAAACAAGACAGTCCAGGTACTGGATAAAGAAGCAGATGATTTTGTGAACAAACTTATCAGCTTTTCCATGGAAAAGATTGATGAGAGGGAAAACAGAAAACTTTCCGTGGAAAACATCGGTGTAAAAGTACAGACAGATGCTGCTGCAAAAAGCCAGATGCTCCAGCGTCCCATAAAAGAACTCTCAAGAAGAAGCCAGGACGGCGGGGAGGTTGCAAATGCTTTAATCGACCTGAAGATGAAAGTCGAAGAACTTGACCCGAATAAGTTTGAATTCGGCAAACCGGGCTGGTTTACCAGGATGATAGGGAATATCCCGTTTATCGGGAGTACCCTTAAGCGTTATTTTTCACGGTATGAAAAATCCCAGACAATTATCAATGCAATTATCAATTCACTTAAAAACGGGAAAGAATCACTTACCAGGGACAACATGATGCTCGCAGAAGATCAGAAAGGGATGCGTGAAACAACCCTGCGTCTGGAAAAATCGATTAAACTGGGTCAGATGATTGATGCAAAACTCCAGTATAAACTGGAAAGGGAAATCCAGCCGGATGACCCGAGACACAAGTTTATAAGCGATGAACTTCTCTTTCCATTACGGCAGCGGATTATGGACCTTCAGCAGCAGCTTGCCGTGAACCAGCAGGGGGTGCTTGCAATTGAAATTATACGAAGAAACAACCGGGAGCTTATCCGCGGGGTGGACCGGGCGGTGAATGTCACGGTGAACGCACTCCAGGTCGCGGTCACCGTTGCCCTTGCTTTGAATAATCAGAAGATCGTCCTGGACAAAATTAATGCAGTGAATCTTACCACATCAAACCTCATTGCATCAACTGCCCGCCGGCTTAAGGAACAGGGAACCGATATACAGAAGCAGGCATCGGAAAGCATGCTCCAGGTAGAATCCCTGAAATCCGCATTCAGCGATATCAATACCGCCATGGATGAAATCTCAAAATTCAGACAGGATGCGCTTCCCAAGATGGCCCAGACAATCCTGGAACTGGACGACCTGGTAAAAAAAGGTGAAGAAAAAATCAAAAGCCTGGAAAAAGGCAATCGTACCAATCCTGCCCTGACATTAAGTGTTGATAAAGAATAATGGCAGATAAACTATCGAATATTATCCAGAAGCGGACAGAAGAGTCAAAGAAAACATACACCTTCAAGGAGGATCACAATCCCAGGCTGCCGGCGGATTACTGGTTCCAGACTTCCCCGGAGGGGCCGGTGCTTTTCCTGGTCTTTTTTACCCAGGCCTGCCGCTGGGCAAAATGCCTTGGCTGCAACCTCCCTTCCAGGGTTTCCCTTACCCATATCGGGTTTAAAGACATCATGAAACAGACCAATTTTGTCTTTATGAATCTGTTAAGCAAGAGACAGAAAGTGAAACTCGGAAAAATCATTCTCTCCAATAATGGATCTGTCCTGGACGAGGAAACACTCTCGACAACAGCCCTGCTTTACTTTATCTCTCAAATGAATATTCACTGCCCCCATATAAAGGTTCTTACCATAGAAAGCAGGGCAGAGTATGTTGACCTGGCGGAACTGGAAACGATTCACCGGGCGATAAAGGAAGGGGACACGCCGACGGATCTGGAAATAGCGATCGGCTTTGAGGCTTTTGATGAATGTATCAGAAATGAACACTTTAAAAAGGGCCTTACCCTGGATGTCGTTGAAAACCTCGCGGATATGATTTCCCGTTACCAGTTCAGGTTGAAAACCTATTTTATGCTTAAGCCTGTTCCCGGACTTTCCGAAGAGGATGCCATCGACGATATTAAAGAGGGAATTCACTATCTGGACAGCATTGCAGAAAAATACAACATCAAGATCAATATGCACCTGAATCCCACGTTTGCAGCAAACGGTACTCCCCTGGCAGAAGCATTCAAGGCAGGAACATTCACCCCTCCCCTTCTGACAAGTGTAAAGGAAGCAATTCGTGCTTCCCGCGGTACACGTATCTCTGTCTTTGCCGGGCTTAATGATGAAGGACTTGCAGTACCCGGCGGCTCATTTATACGGCCCGGGGATGAAGCCCTTATAGACCTGCTGGAAGAATTCAACAGGACACAGGATTATTCTTTGCTGGAATAATTGGGGGAAACGGGATTTTTGGGCTTGACGCCCTTTTTATTTTCAGGATATAGTAGCCGTGCCTTATCAAGCCAGGATAGCTCAGCCGGCAGAGCAGCTCACTCGTAATGAGCAGGTCGTGCGTTCGATTCGCATTCCTGGCTTTTGTAATCAGCTTTCGGAAAGGGATACTGTCATTTTCAGAAGATTAATGTGATATACCAGGAGGATCTTATGAAAATAAAAGATAGAATACATCAGGCAATCGATACAATGGGGAGCGATGAGTTGCTTTTACTTTATGAGCAGATTCAGCTTATCCAACATTTAAAACAGACAGTCCAGCCTCATGGAAATAAAACATCAATTGAAGATATTCTCCAAATGACCGGTTCTTCTAAAGAACGCTGGTCTGATACAGTAATTGATGAACGTAGAGAACGGATATGACCTATTATTTTGATACTTCAGCTTTTATTAAAATTTACCATCGAGAAGCCGGGACAGATGAAGTTCTTGCTCTTTATAAAAGCAATGCAGTCATTTTTATTTCCGAGTTATGTAAAATTGAATTTATTTCAACTATCAAAAAAAAATACAGAGAAAGAATAATTTCTCATGATACATTACAGGCGCTTATAAATAAATTTCAGGACGATCTTGAAAATCGATATACCGTTTTGAAATTTTCTTCACTTGTTATAGACGAAGCAGAAAATCTTCTTAAACAATACGGGGATGAATATGGCTTAAGAACTCTTGATAGTCTGCAATTTGCTTTCTTAACCACATACTGCGAGAAAGAAAATACTCAATTTGCTTGTTCTGATTCAACACTTATTCAACTTGTTGGAATGGAAGAGTACACTGTCTTCAATCCGGAAAAGAATATATAATTCCAAAGCTTTCTTCAAGGATCCGTTTCGCATGACCTTGAATGTTTAAGTGGAACCTGGAAGGCTTTCTTTACCGGTAAAGGGGGAAAGGAAGCCGAACAGGAATTCTTTGCAAGGATAAGAATACCACAGGTTCCTGTTATACTGTAGCCATTGGATAATGCAATCCTGCGGCCTAACGTATCATCAATTATCAATAATGGCTCTTTTTTGATTTTAGCTAAAGCTAAAACCTCTGTTTCCCCTTTGCCTAATCCCTGTATAACACTAATTGACGGAGGAATTGCATTAACACGCTCTATGGTAATCCATGAAGAATATGAACCGTAAAGATCAATTTTAAAATCATTACTTGCTTGTAACTCATTAACCACAGCTTCCGGGATAGATAGTTCTCCAAATAATAATCTTAAAATATCCAGTATTCCTAATTTGTTTAAATAGTAAAGGGGGGATGTATTAGACAATACTATACTTGTCTGCATTGTCCAAATCCTTGTCGAGTTCTTCTTCAGAAACATCATACAAAGGGACTTTATGATTATTTAATTCGTGAAAAAACTGTATCCTGGATATTCCTGCAAGTTCAGCTGCTTTCCCGGAACTCAATCGTCCAAGCCGATACATATCTACCGCTGCA
>JAFGQK010000039.1 GCA_016935735.1 Spirochaetales bacterium
AAAGAAAATATAAACTAATTGGTATTTAATAAATCAGATATTGTCGTCATATCTTAATGGAGGTTGGTTGCGGCCGTAGGCCGCGCTGGGAAATCGGTGTCATCTGCGGTCTCATCTCTTTATTGTGGAAAATCGAAATTCCTGGACAAGAAATTATCAGATATGGCGGTGGAGTTATTTACCGCGCCGGATAATAAAATCTATTTAAGTGTCATATTACTATGGGAAATACTTTTAAAAAACAGTCTTGGCAGGCTCTTCCTGCCGGACAATCAAATAGCCTATTTATCGGAGCAGAGAAAAAAGCACAGGATAGCTTCGCTTGACCTGGAAGAGAATGCGATTCTTCAATTACATCACCTGCCATATCTTCATAATGATCCATTCGACAGGATACTTATATGTCAGTCTATGCATCATGGCTTAACATTACTTACACCAGATGAAAATATTCAGAAATATCCGGTAAAAACAGTCTGGTAGTTTTCCTTTTCAACCCTGGATAACCTGTAATTGAGAGTTATCCTTTAATCAACAGGTAAATTATATAAGCTTTTTATCTCAAAATTGCTTAGTTCTCTGTCATAAATTCGTATATCATCGATAGATCCGGTTACCAGAAACGTAGTGGTACTCCAGGGGGGAGCCCCGATTCGGAATGGTGAATCTCCGTTACTGAGCGGTTTCTTGCTGGCATCTATTTCAGCAACCGGAACACTATTAATATATCCCCGGAATTTGGCACCGGATTTCCAGGTAATTGCCAGGTGCACCCAGGTATCGGCAGGGATGGTTCCGGTTCTGAAAGTATATAATATGGAATCAATATCCCATATTTCCGGATAAATACCACCGCTATCCACTCCCAGTAAAAATCCGTATTTATCATCTATTGATACTTTTCCGATGATTTTTTGATTATCAACGGAATTTTCAAGATTTATCCAAACAGAGATGGTCAATTCGGTAGAGAAATCCAGGGTCACCGGATTCGTGGTATTCTCCAGATATGAAACAAAACCCGCCTCAAACCTATAGGCCCTGTCCGTGATGTTTTGTCTATTCAATGCCAGACTTGCATTATTGACGGATAAATGAACATCATTGCCGCTTTCATCCGTGGGACCGCCGTTAAATGGATAAAAAACAAGGGTATCATTTAAATCCGCCAGGACTTCCTCGTTGCCTGAAAAAGGATTATATAGAGTACAATGAGTAAAATAAATAAAGAAATGTATAATAAAAAACAAACTTAAAAAGTTTTTCATTTTTCTTTTCTATATATATAAAATACTATCATTTTATGAAAAAGTCGACGATTTCTGGCTACTGATATTTCTTTTGCACAACATCTTATCGAAGGAAACAGACTTGAAATGATTGCCTGATGAAAAGCTTGTTAAGGATATTGAGTTTGAATTATCTGAACTTGAACAGGAAATAAATGATATAAAACCGCTATGTTTGTGCGGCAGTGCTTCTTGTTTAACAGCTTTCAAACCTATAGCTTGCCGAAAAGAGGCAGGTACGGATCAACCGTCTGCTTCGCCAATCACGACTACCGTTAGAAAAAAGTCTTAAAAGCTTTGAAAAAAAACGGCTTCCAGTCAGGATACGGGGAATGGTAAATCAACTTATTGATGGCGGATCTCTTAAACGAAAGGAAAATCTATTAGTATTTGGAAACCCCGGCAGCGGGGGAAGACACATTTGCTCTGTAGGATCGGGCAGGAACTGATTAACAAAGGGTTTAAGGTGTTATTTAAAACATGCAGTATGTTAGTGCAGGATTTATTAAAAGCGAAAAGAGAATTAAAATTAACTAAAGCGATCAGATCACTGGAACTGGAACACATGGAATCATGAAATACAATATTTGTACTTATTGTAAAATATATTGATAATATGAGTTTTGCTTCCCTGCTTACTTCGCCTCCTGTACCATGACCCCTTCCACCTCCTGGTCATATAGGAAATCGAGGTTTGCCCTGTTTTCCTCCTGTATCATATTCTGCTCCTTGTAGAGGTTACTCCGGTATTGTGAATCAAAATCCTGCTGCCCCAGGTCTGTATCGTCTTTCTTCTGCATTTCCACAGCCTCTTCGGGCCCCACCCAGTTCTTTCCCCGGTAGAATGCATAACGGTTGGATTTATCCCGGGCTATTACAGTGGGAATACCCTGTATCCCGTCTGCAACAAATATGCCGCGCAGGTCCGTGTCACCGGAAACAAACTCCGTGTTCTTTGAACCGATTACCTTTACATGCACTGAATCGGGATACAGTTGCCGCACTTTGTCAAAAACATTTACCCGGATCCTCCCTGAAACAGGGTCTTCCTGCACTTCAATGGTAAGGGGTGTGATGAGAACAAGCCCGCTGGTAAACATATCATCGCCCCGTACAACGGCAAGGTATGCCCCTTCATCTTCCAGGTTCAGGGGGATGTCCCTGGATTTATCCTCGTAATCCTTCCCGTCTCCAAGCTTGATAATGGATTCATGCAGGGGGGTGATCCCGGCAAGGTTCACGCCGGTAATCCTGCTCAGGCTTTTTTCACGTAAATAGAGTTTCATCAGATCAACTTTATAAATCTGGAGATGGGTTTCCTTTATATTCCTGTAATGAAGCGGGAGGGTGATCTTTTCCCCCGGTAAATAGATGGTCACTTCCTCCGATCCGACGGATTTCCGTTCAAAGTAATCGATCGCCTCCTGTGCATCGGAAAACTCGTCCTTTATTTTTTTGTAGTAATTAAGGGCATTCGCCGGATCACGCTGGGCATGGTATATCTGCCCCAGGATATAGGTGGCAAGACCCCTGTTTTCATCTGTCCCGTCTGCAACAAGTCTGGCTATATTGATTGCATCACTGTACTTTCGCAGGGAAAAGTGTCCCAGGGCCTCCATATACTGGTAGTTGGTAAAGAAGGTACTTTCCTTGTACCGCTTCTGGAACTCCCGGGAAGAATCGATCGTTGCCTGGTATTTCTTCTGGTCCAGGGTAATGTTCAGGATGGTAAAAGCGGCATCATCGGTAAGTTCGTGTTCCGGGTAGAGTGAGAGAAAATTCCACAGCATCGTCTGTGCAAAGGAAAGAAAATGAGCTTTTGTATAGATAGTTCCCATATCCTTCTTCTTTATATCTTTTCTCGATTTCAGATCCGGTGCCTGGGGTGCCTTAAGGTACACTTCCTGCGCAAGGGCAAACCATGCGGAAATGACCGGACTCAAATCCGGGTATTCAGCCATGAGTCCGAGCATATACTCTATGGAAGCAAGGAATTCTCCCGCCTTTTCCAGGTACCCGCCGATTCCCGAGTCCTTAAGGAAACTCGCATCAATGGTAGCCCTGTACACCAGGTATGCACGTTCGTACTCGTGTATATCGTGGTATGCCTGTCCGACGACAAGAATCCTGGCAAAAGGGATGGAAAGATCGGGGTATTTTTCTTTCAGGATTTCGAAATAATCCACAATCTTTTTCGCATCATAATACTTTTCTTCCGTCCTTATCCAGAGAAGCATCCGGGCGACATGGGGTTGGGAATAAGTCGGGTCCTGGGTATAGAGTTTTTCAAGAAAATCCAGGGCTTGCTCATAAAGACCGTCATCAAAATATGCTTTTCCCAGTGCGTAAAGCTCCGCCTTGTTCATGACATACTGTTCGGACGATGTCTCCCCCGGGGCAAGGATGATGAGCTTTGATGCACTCCCCAGTCTCATCTCTTCCTGCTGGAAACCATCGTGCAATACGGATGGGAGTACCTGGTAAGTGCCGGGGGAATATGCAGACAGGGAATAGGTAACGCTGGAGATATACTGTTCGGGTTTAAAGTAAAAGGTTATCTTCCCGTCGCTTATCTCCATCATACTGTAGCTGCCCGTGATGGTATCCTCGAGTACTGTTGCACCGGCAGGGATAAACTCTTCGAGTACAAGGTAGCTCTTCCTGCTCCCCCCGTGGAAATCAACCGTTACATCCGTAATCCCGGTAGACTCAAGCTGCGATATTTCCATTGTACTGGAACCGATCTTTTTCCCTTTGTAGCGTAAAGGTTCATGAATATACTTCCGGATGTTAAACCGTGGATAGGTCCATGACTGGGGATCCTTCATCTCTTTGGAAAAACCGGTGAATGAAATTGAATAGGAGTATTCCCCGGAACCGGAGTGTTTTATCTCCACATGGTTGTCCCCTTCTTTAAGGATTTCACGGGACACCTCTAAAAAGACCGGACCGCTTTTTTTATCTGCAATTGCCCGTGCATCAAGAGAACCAACTTCGGTCCCGTTCACCTGGATAATCAGGGTAAAATCATTCGCTTTCGGTTTTGTTTGCCCGTAAAATTGCGTAAGTGCTGCACATGCATATCCCACTGCCTTGGGCGGGTTAAATCCGGCTGTGGATTTTCCTGCCATAAGATACCGGATTCCCGGCTGAATGAACCGTGATGAGGGTTCCACAGCTTGATAGGCGAGTAAAACCAGGGCAGATGTTTCCATACTGTTTCTAAGCCAGGGTTGATTATTTTCCCCTTTCCAGTAGATGATTTCCTTTGATACATGCTCCTGTTTCTGTGCTTTTGCATCCAGCAGGGCGAGGAGTTCCCTGGCAATTTCCGGCTTTGAAAGCTGGTTCAGGGTAAGTGCGGTAAATGCGAGGGCAGCTTCACTTAATTCGTTCCTGCTTCTGTAAAGCCGGTTGACGAATGTGTAATCTGCATCCCCGGTAAGGGAAAGGGCATGGAGTACTTCTGCTTTCAGGTCATTGTCATTCTGGGGAAGGGTGGTATAATTTTTCTGAAGAAATTCCTTTGCCTGCTTAATTGTGCGTTCTTCCACTTCGATCCCTGCTTTCCGTGCAAATACCAGTGCCCAATAAGCCTGTGCCGTAATGGAGATGGATTCCGCACTCTTTCCCCAGCTGAAACCACCGGTCTGCTTCTGGGTTGATATGAGCTCGGAAACCAGGGCATACGCCCTCTGCATCAGGCTGCGGTATTCATTTCCCGGGTCATCCCGTCCTTTTATATAAAGGAGAAGGGAAACAGTTGCCATAAGATCGGCTTCGACCCCAATGGGAAAATCACAAAACACTTCATCGCCCGGGAAAAAGAGTGAAGCATCCCGCGGCCGGATACAATCCAGCAGGCTTTCATCCAGCGCCGGGTAGAGGATAATGGACATCCATTTACTCAGATATTCCCTGTCTGCCGGCAGGGAAAGGAATTCATTCACATCATCCTGTGCAGTTCCGGCACGTCTTGTTCCCACAGGAAGGCCCCATGGACGCACTTTTACCTCCTGGATCACCGTATCCTTTTGTGTTCCTGCATCAACCTCAAGTTGGACATCGAGTTTTTTTGCCAGTGGTACTGTATATGATTGAAAAACAATCTCTTTTGTTTCATTGGGGAGAATGTCGATCTGTTTTACCGGAAGGTGTATTGTCTTTTCATTATATATTACAGAACAGCGTGTCTTTACGGTACCGGAATAAGAGGTGAGGTTATGGACCCTCCCCACTATCCGTATCACATCGTTTTCCTGGAGTAAGACGGGAAGTTTCAGGGTTGCGAAAAAATCCTTGCGGATAATTATGGTTTGTTCAGACTCCCCTACAAGGGTCTCCTTTGTGCAGCCCTTTATCCGAATTTTGAAGGAACCTGTCATTCCGGGAAGGGGGATGTTTACCTTTGCTTTACCGGAAGTGTCAGTGACAATGGTGGCAATCCAGTACCTGCCGGATGGAAGCTCCCTTCGTGCATCTGGTTCTTCCGGTTTTTTTTCATCAAAATTACCTGACGATTCTTCTTCCTCGGTAACTATCTCTTCTTTGTAAAAAAAATCATCATATATATCCTCTTTTTTCTCCCGTTTTTTTTGCTTTTCATACTCATAATCCTGTTCCATTTCCTCAAAAGCGGCCCCTTCTTCCGGAATATCCAGAAGCCTTTCATCCTCTATGAGTATTTCCTTTATTACGGACCGGGTTTCCGGTGCATACGCGAAGGTGCAACTTGAATCCGTTCTCATTTCCGCTTCCCTGTACGCCCCCTCCTGGAAAAAAGAGACAATCCCGGCTGCAGGGTCTTTGAACTGTTCAAGCAGGGCCTCGTTTACCAGGCTAAGGGACAACTCGGCTTCGACCGGTTTGCCCAGGTGGTCGGTAATAATCACCTCCACACTTGCTTCGTCCCCCGGTATGCAGATTTTTTTACGGGGGATGATTTTTACTTCCAGTTGTCTTTCCACGGTAAAGGAGTGTGATGCTTTATACAGTTTGTTATGATCCATTACCGATACAGTGAATACAAAGTTGGGAAAATGGGGATGATCGACCAGGAGGTCGAAAGGATTTTCACCCTGTTTCAGGGATGTAATATGATAGGAAATGATCCCTTCGCCCTCTAACGTGATGAGTCCGGTTGTCCTGTCTTTTATCCGTGTGTGGATAAGGACGGTATCCTTTTCCCCGACAGAATAATGACTGCGTTTTGCAAATATCCGCAGCCGTACTTCATCATCTTCGTCTGATACAAAGATATGAGTCTCCTGGGTAACGGTATTTCCGAATCTGTCCCTGCCCCGGGCACGGAAAACAAACTGTCCGCCTTCCGGGGGAGAAAAACTGATGCGGCCGGTGCCTTCGGAACTGGTGGTGACCTTTTTCGTTTCTATTTTCACTTCTGTCCATGTTGATGCCTGTGCTTCCTGGTTTTCCTTGAGCCACGGCACCTGTTCTATCAAAGGATCGGGTTTTTTTGTTATCCGCCTGTACATACTCACTTCCAGATCCCGGCTTACCTTGCCCCCCGCTGCATCCTTTGTGACAAGGGTCACTTCCACGGGTTCTCCTTTCAGGCTTACTTCCCGGTCTGTACTCATCGTGATGGAATACCCACGGGCAGCCAGGTAGATTGTTTTTTTCACCTGCACATTTTCACCTGCCAGGACCCCGGTAAAGGAGAGAATGCTGTCCGGCTGGAAGGGTGTTGTGTCAAATGTTATGTGAAGATTCCCCTCTGCATCCGTTTTCCCGGAAAGGGTGAGGTTGTCCGGTGTTGTGTACCGGATCTCCCCATCTTTAAAGGGCTGGCCAAAGTAGTAGGAGGCATTAAAAACAGCTTCGATTGTTTCCCCCCTGAAATAGACCGGCTGGCTGAACTCAAGGGTGAGTCTTATCTTTTCGAGTTTATATTCCTGAACAATGAATCTGCCGGTAAAATAATGGGAGGTTGATTCCCTTGTTACCCTTATGGAGTATTCTCCCTGGGGTGCACTCCTGCTGAGTGTAATAGAGGTACTGAATGTTCCGTATTCCCCTATTTCGAGGGGGGCTTTGTGGATGTATCTTCCTTTTGCATCCACAACCGAGATAAAATACCTGTCTTCTTTTTTATTTTCTTCCCCTTTCAGAGGAATGATATATGAACCTTCTGCAACATCCCGGAGTATTCCTTTTATATTCACCTCCTGGCCGGGCCTGTATGCCGGCTGGTCCGTATAGATATATCCTTTGGGTGTAAGTCCCGAAGCCGGGGTAAGCCCGGCAAGGTCAAGTCCGGTGGCAGCAATATGTCCTGAAAGGGAAGCAAAAACACTTAAATTGTCTGTCGATTTCAATTCATCGAGGGCTTTGTGGAGAACCCCGTCTTTCCCGCTTGTGTCTTCCAGAATAACACGGTTTCCATCGGTGACAAGGATTTTTGCCCCATGGGCCGGTATACCCTTTACCATATCCTGGACAAAAACAAGCAGTTCTTTTCGTGATGATTTCATAATAAGGTCAATATTGGTACGGATGACAAGGGTGGTGGCTTCGAGTTCCTCCGATGAAACGGTAATAGCATATACCCCGGGACCGTCCATTTCAACCGGGATTTTTTCTTCCAGGGGAAGATATTTGCTGTATCCCTTTATATCCATGTCCCACTTACGGTCCGGCTCAATAAGAGCGAGGTCAAGATTTTCCACCCCTTTAATACTGTGTGATTTTCTGAAATATGCTTCCAGGTTAAGTTTATACGCAGAAAGCTTGAGTTTTTCTATATTTCTGACCTGGACTGTTACATAAGCCTCTTCTGTTGTACGGAAAATCCTTTCTGTCCGGACAACCAGTTCCTTGTTCACCATCTTTTGCACCCTGGCCTGTGCTTCCTGGTACCAGGTTCCCCAGGTAAGATCCCTGTAAGCCTTTAGTGCTGATTCAAAATCTTTAAGGCTTTGTTCATACACTTCCCCGATTTTAAGCTGGGCAAGTGATGCTTCTTCGGTGTTCGGATATTTCGATACCAGCTTCCTGAATCCTGTAATCGCTTTCTGGAATACTTCCCCAGCCCCGTCCTGATTTTCCGCCTTTAGTCTGTTTGCTTCCTCATAGTACATCTGGGCAAGGGTGAAGAGGATTTTTCTTGAACGGGCATCCAGGGGATGTTTGATGAGAAAGTCATTCCAGTGTTTTTCCACTTCCGCGTATTTTTTCTCTTCAAGAAGATTCACCCCGATCTGGTATTCAGCATCAATAATTCCCGATTGGGCTTTGGTCCAGTGAGGGCCATTCGGAAAACGTGCAATATAATCCGAAAAAATTCGTATTGCTTCACGGTAATCCGCCTGTTTAAAAGTGAGATTTCCTGACTGGAAAAGTGCTTCCTGGTGGTATTTATCAAACTGCTCCTCCGGGGTTAAATAAATACCCATGGATTCCCGTAATATCCTTTCTTCTGCCGGTTCCGCTGAACCGGTGAGTACTTTAAAGTTTTCACGGTTTATAAAGCTTTTTAATCTTTTTATTGCGTCATCTGTCCTGTTCATATGGATAAGTGCCTGGGTGGTGTACCACATAAGGGTGACGGAAATCGAATCCGAAGGATACAGTTTCAGGAAATCCTCCACCGTCCTTATACCGCTTTCCAGTTCATAGTCATTCGCCGGTACGGGAAGCCGGTAAGCATAGGGAAGTCTCCGCATCGCAAGCCTGTGGTATTTTTTACCCCGGGCATCCTTTAAATTCTTCTGGGTAAGGGCAATAAGGTCTTCCAGCACAATTCGTGCAAAGGTAAACGAAGAGACACGGAGAAAGGTCTCTGCAAGGTTAAGCCTTGCTTCATAGATATAAACGCCTTTGTGTGAAAACATCAGATCCGGGAACGCATTGTACTTTGGCTTCCAGTCCGGGTCATATTCCTTTAAGTATTTCTCATACTCCTTCTGGGCAGTGTAATAATCTTCTGCAAGATACTTCATTTCCGCCATACTGAACCGGACTTTTTCCTTTAATGCAGGCCCGATTTCCAGTTTTATCGCTTCCTCGTAAAACTTATATGCTTTGTTGTAATCCGGCTTCGGAAGGTCGAGTTCTTCCGGCTTTGGTTTATAAGAAAAATACTCTGCAAATGATATATACTGTTCTGCGATTTTTGCCTTGCGTTCCTCGGAAAGAAGCCGGATGGATTCTTCCTTGTAGAGTGCTTCTGCAGATTGATAATCCCGTTTTTCTATCTGGATGGATGCAGAGAAAAATTTTACCTTATGTATCCATTTACTCTGGGGGTTCTGTTTTATAAATGTATTACATGCTTCAAGGGCCTTTTCCGGTTGTTTTGATTTGTACAATGCAATGATTTGTAAAAAGTATGCATAATCCGTATATTCCTGCGGGATATTTCCCCGGGAAAGCACCTCTATGGCTTTCAAATAATTCTTCTGTTGTAACAGCTCTTCCGCATCCTTTATCTGCTTTGGGGCATCGGCAGAAAGGGGAAAGGAAGTGCACATGACACAGAGAACAGAAGAGAGGGTTAAAAACATATTCTTGAAATTCATAATTATCCTCCGTTTTAAGGATTATAGTGAAATATTCTTAAAATAATATAAATATAAAGGAAGAAATCGTATATTAATAGAAAACATACATTTTTATATCTGTACAATGTACAATGTATACTAGCGAATAAGCAGTGTTTTGTCAATAGGAATCGGGAGGAGGGACGCAGCAATTCTTAGAAGCGATATTGTCGTATATGGAAAGGGAATGGGCAGCATATTTCGTGTCCTTTCGGCAAACGTGCGTGAATAGTTCACCTTGCATGAGGTAAGATGAGAGAAATCCTGGAGATGAATA
>JAFGQK010000302.1 GCA_016935735.1 Spirochaetales bacterium
ATAAAAATAACTTTTCCATGTCCTCTGGAGTTATTTTATCATAAGCTAATTTCTTTGTCTACTACTTTCTTTGACGCTGTAGGGTTATGTAATTTCCCAAAAACATCCAGTTCTTCAAGACGTATTTTCATACGGTGACCGATAACAAAATGAAATTCATGCAATTCAGGCAAACTCATTTCATCCTCCTTATAGAATGATATTCCTGCAATATATAACGCCCCAAAGTTTCTTCCTGCATGCATGAAAAACGAATTTTTTCCGTATTCTGCAATATTCCCGGCTTTACTATTATCTTAAAAATAGTGAAATGCTGTTTTGTTAGCTTTCTTTACCGTTGCACGAGGTCTGAATTTAAGATTTGTGCTTTATGCTCATTACCTTATTTCCGGTCTTTTATTTCCATATATTTTTGAAAATTTCGCGGATATTTCCCGTGTGTTCCGTATGTTCCATGTGTTCCGTGGTAAAAAAATCCGATCTTAAACTTCCACCCGTAAAATATTTCAGGGTTGCGCTTTATCATCATGTATGATATAATTGTAAAAAGAAATTCATAGTAATAAGGTATTTATAAATAAATGCGAAAAAAACAGGAGGATTTCATGAAAAATAAAAAAACAGTATTGTATGTTATTTCTTTTCTGGTCTTTTTATCGATTGCAGTACATGCACAGAATTACAATGATGCCCTGGTAAAGGCAGTTTATTTTTACGATGCCAACAGGTGCGGTCCGGATGTGGCCTCCGGTAATGTATTCGACTGGCGGGGTGCGTGTCATACCCAGGATGGTGCAGATGTGGGAGTAAACCTTACCGGCGGATTTCATGATGCAGGTGACCATGTAAAATTCGGCCTTCCCCAGGGGTATGCGGCTTCTGTTCTTGGCTGGGCATTGTATGAATTCAAGGATGAAATGGACCAGGCAGGGATTACCAGTAAACTTATGTCAACCTTGAGAATTTTCGGGGAATACTTTTTAAGAAGCAAAACCTCAAGCAGGTTTTACTACCAGATAGGTGAAGGGGAGCAAGATCATACCTACTGGGGTCCCCCGGAAGAACAGACCGAAAACCGGCCTGCTTATTCATGGGCGGATTCCGGAAAAGCGGGAACCTGTGTCCTTGGCCAGACAGCCGGGGCACTCGCCTTAATGTATTTAAACTTCCGGAACTCGGATTCAGGGTATGCAAACCAGTGTCTTACCCTGGCCCGTGAACTATACAATATGGGAAAATCCAATATCGGATATTCAGACGGCCAGTCTTTTTATCAGTCAAGTTCTGTATATGATGATCTTTCCTGGGCTGCAACATGGTTTTATGTAATTGACGGTGATTCCAGTTACATCACGGCAATAAATGACTACCTCCAACACCCCAATAAATCAGGGGACCAACCCCTTGTCCAGAATCACTGGACAATGTGCTGGGATGATATGGGACTCGCTGTCCTGACAAAACTCGCCATGCTGACCGGGGATTCCACGTATGTGAATGTAGTGGAAGAGAACCTGGATTACTGGATTAATGACCTTAACCGGACACCCGGTGGTCTGCGTTATCTGAATAACTGGGGCGTACTCCGTTATGCAGCGGCAGAATCAATGATTGCACTTCTCTACTACGGACATACCGGAAGGCAGGAATACTTTAACCTGGCCAAATCACAGGTCGATTATATTTTAATGGATAATCCTGCAGGAATGTCATACATCATCGGTTACGGTTCCAACTGGGCTTTGCATCCCCACCACAGGGCAGCAAACGGGTACACCTATGCTAATGGAGATAACCAGAAACCGGCAAAGCACGAACTTACCGGGGCACTTGTCGGCGGGCCGGATCAGAGTGACAATTATACCGATGATGTAAACCAGTACCAGTGTACCGAGGTGGCAATTGATTATAATGCCGGATTGGTCGGTGCCCTGGCCGGAATAATGAAATATTCAGGGACACCTTCAACCCCGACACCGACCCCTGTCACTTCAACGCAAACACCTCCTCCGGGGAACCTTCTCGGGGATGTAAACGGGGATGGGAGTATTGACATTGTCGATGCTCTTCTTATTGCACAATGGTATGTAGGCCTTGAGCCTTCAAATTTTATCCCTGAAAACGCCGATACAAACTGCAATGGCACTATCGATATAATCGATGCTTTATTGGTAGCGCAGTATTATGTGGGATTAATAGCTGGATTTTGTTAGAAGTGGTTAATTAAAAGCTGCCAGCACTTAATTCTTTTAAGAGATGTCGTTGTAAGAAAACTACGGCGATTATTGAATTTTTGCAATTGGTTAAAGACTTTTCTAGAAAGCAGGAAGAATTTCCCCTTTATTTTTTTTCTTCCTGCTTTCGTTTTATTGAAATAAAACCTGACATTTACAATTACAACATATGATTTTCGAAACTCAGAAGCATTTATATAATTACCTTTTTTGACACAGATTTACAGGATTTCGCAGTTTTTTTTATAGAACATAGCTCCGCAAATGCTATTTTGTTAACTTTTTTTGCCGTTGCACGATGTCTGAAATTAGTAAATTTTTTAATAAGAAGACTATGAAACCACTTCCAGGATATTATCCTGGATTCCTGGCTTCATTGTAAATGTTTTTTTCCTTATCTTACCGGTTTTCTGCCAGGAACGAGGGTTGTTTTTCAGACAGAAATGCAAACTGATTTAATGGGAAAAGGCAATTCATCTGCCTTAAGGAAAGCATATCCTGCATGGCAGATATTTCATATAGCTCTATCGTATTATCGTTGAAATTCGAAAACGCAAGAAGATTCCCGTCATTACTCACATCCAGGCCGGTAGGCTGGTTTCCGCCGCTGAAAGAGGTAAGGAGTTCTTTTCTTTCAAGATCAAACACCATGATTTTCCCATTCTCCGGGCTTCTTAAGGTATAGTTTTCCGGGTTATTCGGTCCCCGGTTTGAAACAAACAAGAGTTTTGCATCTGCGGTAATATCGATTGAATTGGTATTAAAAGAAGCTTTGTATGTATGTACCAGCTTAAAGGATTCTGCATCAATCTCATACACCTCACGATGAAGCATATTGCTGATAAAAACTTTCCTGTCATCCGGGCTTACCCTGATATGCCTCATTGCTCCATACTTTTTAAAAAATCTTCCTTTTTCTTCCCATGTATCTGTTGCATATTTCAGGATAAGACCACCTTCATAGGAAGCGACATACAGGTATTTCCCGTCATGAGAGAATGCCAGACCCCGCGGGACTATAATTCCCGTGAGCTTCTTCACCACTTTCCCGGAGGCATATTCGATAAGAGAGACATCATTACTGCACCAGTTTGAAACAGCAAGAAGATCAAGAGGTTCGGAATACGCGATAACCTTGGACCAGACACCTTCTGTGGAAATTGACCTTTTGTATTCCGGGACATCGTTCTCATTTATTGTATATTCAAAAATCCGGGCAGTCGTCATCTGGGAAACAAAATAAGACCGGTACTTTTCTATAAAAAGCCCCTCGACAAACCCGCACCTGCTGTACCATTGTCCAACATAAATCTTTTGTATTATCTCTCTTTTCTTTACATCAAATATCTGGAAGCCGGAACTCCCTAAAAGGGTAATATAGATATATCTGTCGTCCGGGGAGAAATCCACCTGTTTCGGTGCGCTCCCGCAGGAATATACCCCTATCTGATGCATGAACAGGGGTTTTTCCTGGAACCGGAACCGGAAAATCCCGGGCTGGTATATGGTAACAGGAAATGAAGCCCCTGCCCCATCTTCCCCTTTTAAAGAGAGAAGGTGCTCCCCAAAGGATAAAAATCCTCTGAAAGGAAGCGGTGCAGCCTGGCCCCCATCGAGCGAGTAATCCGCTTTTCCTTCCACCAGATCAAACGATATTTCATACATTCTTTTATCAAGCGCAACATTAACAGAAGCCGGTGAAAAAAAAGAATCATTGGTATATATCCTGGTTAAAGGATTATACCCTTCCTTTCCTGCCTGCACTAAAATTGATTTCTCTTCTGTTTCCCATGTACATGGAGTATGTACATCCACACCATTTACAATGAGCCGTGTATCCTCCGGAACAACATGTATAACATAAGTATATTTACAACCGGGAAGCAGAAAAAGAACAAATAGAAGTAAAATAATAAAAAAATACTTTTTTATCATATGACAGATGAAAAGATCTCCCTTATTGAATTGGAACAGGTGGTGTGGGAGATGGATTTATAAAATGCTCGGTCCCCCAGATCAGCGTACCCTGATAATAAAGGGCTATCCGCGGAGATTCCTTGAATGCCGTAAATGTCGGATTAAAGGAAAAATCATCACGCTGATCATAATTAGTCCAATCGCTTCTGTTTATTTTAATCTGAATTTCCCCTGTTTCTCCGCCTCCGGGAGGAATAATCATATCCACCCCGGGAAAACTAATTTCTGCATACCCGTATTCCAGGTTAATCATTATTCTCGATCCCCCAAGAACCGCATAATCAATCTGGAACCGTTCCGGTGTAAGTCCTTCGTTTGTATAAAAATACCGTACCACAATATCGTTAAGAGCTATCCCTGTATCCCCGCGATTAACAATATTTATGTGAGGTCTGATAATTGAAGATTCAAGGGTAGGTTCACCGCATTTATATAAGACAACTACCTGTGCATGAACGGAAAAAGAGATAGAAATAAGGAGTATTACAAGAAAAATGAGATATTTTCGCGTCATAAGTGCACCTCTTTCTTTATATTTTCATTTTTTATCATTTATGAAAAAATCTTCTTTGAAAAGCACATATACTTCAGTTACAATTATACATCATTTACTTGAAAAAAGCAACCAGAAATTCAGGATTCAGTATCCAGCAGGAAAAAAATATTAATTTCCGGATACCGAATTCTCCACGCTTTGTTTGTTTGCTTTACATCATTCCATCCCCCTGGTTACAGATTTACTTCACTGTATGATCTCAAAAAGCTTGATTCCTTCCTTTTTGAAAAATGACTTTAATTCAGTGACCGCTTCTTTGATCTTTATTGCCTCTTCGTCAGAACAATAAACAATAAGAATGAAGTTCTCTTCGGGCCAGATATGATCACCCATCCTTGGCCCCGATGACCCGACCCCATAAATAGCAGGAATCTTTGTATAGTGCGAAACGATTTTTTCCCGCTTAAAAATATCAAACATGTCGGCTTCAACAGATCTGTTTGCAACAATCTCTATCCTGTGCAGCCTTTGTTCCTGTTCCATGTTATCCCTCCTCCTTTTTTTGTAATTCTCTCTGCTGCCTGAGCCGGGCGAGTCGTATTTGTGCCAATCTCTGGTTTCGTTTTTCTGGAAAACGGTTAAAAATAGCATAGATAACCGGAATCAGAAAGAGAGTAAGAATCGTACTTGCAGTCAGTCCCCCGACAATGGTTTTACCTATTGGTTGTACCAGTTCTGCACCTTCTCCCTGGAAAAAAGACATGGGAATTAAACCCAGAATAGTGGTAAGGGTGGTCATAAGAATAGGACGCAATCTGTTCCCCCCCGCTTCAATACAGGCTTCCCGGATGTGAAATCCCCTTTTTCTTAAGAGATTCGTATAATCAACCAGGACAATTCCATTATTTACCACAATCCCTACAAGTACAACCAGCCCCACGGCTGTGAAAAGGCTATACACTCCTCCTGTTACAGTATAAAGAATAATAACACCAATAAGAATAAGGGGAATCGTAAAGAAAATGATAAATGGATCGAGAAATGACTCAAACTGGCTTGCCATAACACCGAAAACCAAAGCTATCGAGATAATGATGATAATAATAAACTTCTGGAAATATTCGACGAGTTCAGCAAAATCACCGGAAAATCCGATTACCATATTCTCATCCGATGGGATTTCCTCTGCAATAAGCTTCCTGATCTGTAACTCCACTTCGTTCAATTTTGCACCGGGACGCAACCCGCCACGCATATGAACTACCCTGGTTTGATTTTCCCTGGTTATGCTTATTGGACCGGTAGTTCTTTCCAGATGGGCAAAGCTTGAAAAAGGAATCTTTTTACCCATGCTGTTCAGGACAAAAATCTTCTGGAGGTCGGGAATGGCATCCCTGTCACGGGGGTCAAGGATAACGAGGATATCGTATTCAGAGCCCCCCTGCCTGAAACGTGATGCGGTAACACCATCAATACACGCTTTCAATTCCTGCCCGATACTGTAAATATTCAGTCCCAGGGAGTATGCCTTATCCCTGTCTATAAACACCTCGAGTTGTGGAAGCCCTTCCTTAAGGCTGATGGATGGCTCGGTAATATCGGGAAGCTTTTCTTTTACCAGTTCCTGGATTTTCGTCGCGGTCAGTTTTGCAAGATCAAGGTCTTCCGATTTTATGACAACATCAATAGGATTGGAAGATCCTCCCATCTGCTGCTGGGGGAATGAAAACACGACCGAAGGAAAATCATTAAAGTGAGTCCGTAATTTTTCCTGGATCATTTTCGATGTTTCGACCCGGTCTTTGTATGAGGGAAGGATAATGACAACACGCCCCTGGTTTGTCGAGCCACCCCCGAACATCGCCATAAAGCCTCCCTGGCCGGCGGTGACAATAATATTTTTATATCCTTTAATTTCTTCCTTTATCAGGATCTCGAGCTGGTTCATTATTTCCCCGGTCACTTCCAATTTTGTCCCGATGGGAAGTTCCACATTCAACATCACTGCATCTTCATTCTGTACAGGCATAAGCTCGAATCCTGAAATCGGGATAAGAAAAAGACTTCCTATAAAAATCAGGAAAACGATAAGTATCGTTATTTTTTTATGATTCAGTACAAAGCCAAGGGCTTTTTTATACCCGTTCTCAAGGCCCCGGAAAAGGGATTCCATCACATCATCGATGGCTTTGATCCCCCCGGACAGGGGTCTCTGGACCCTGGAACTGATAGGAAGATATCTGCTTGCTAAAATGGGAACCAGAAAAATCGCGACAAACAGGGAAGAGGAAAGTGAAATAACGACAGTAAAGGCAAGACCACTGAATAGCTCACCCATAAGGCCAAGCTGGCTTTTGAACAAAGCGATCGGTAAAAAAACACAAATAGTGGTAAGGGTCGATGCCACAATTGCATTAATCATCTCCTGGCTGCCCAGGATTGCCGAAGAGGTGAGTTTTGCCCCTTTTTCCCGGTACCGGTAGATATTTTCAAGGATAACAATGGAGTTATCCACCAGCATCCCGATACCAAGGGCAAGACCTGCGAGTGTCATTATATTAAGGGTCAGGTTAAAAAAGAACATGAGCATAAGGGTAATAATAATCGAGACCGGGACAGAAATAGCGATGATGAGCGTACTCTTGAAACTTCTTAAGAAAACAAAAAGAATAATAACAACAAGGATAACACCGACAATCGCTGCGGTTCCGACCTGGGAAAGTGAATTCCGTATATACTTTGTCGTATCCTGAACAACCTCTACTCTCACCCCCGATGGTGTATCTCTATTAATCGAATCAAGTTTTCCAATCACATTATCCGCGGTTCTTACGGAGTTGGTGCCGCTCTGTTTCTGGATACTCACATAGACACCGGGTTTTCCATCCACATAGACGGTACTGCTTTCCTTTTTATACCCTTCGAACACATTTGCAATATCCCGTAAAAGGATCATCCTGGCAGGGGTATTCGAAGGTATCATCCCGCCCATACTGGTCTTATAAGATACGACAGTATTCTTGATCTCTTCGATTGATTTGTATTCCCCGGCGGTACGTATAAGGTAGTTTTTATTCCCTTCGGTAATACTCCCTGCACTTATCTGGATATTCTGCCCCCTGAGCATTGCCACAATTGCCGTAAGATTAAGATTATAAGCATCGAGTCTGTTCTGCGGGATCTCCACCCGGATAATCTTTTCCCTCCCGCCTTCAATAGAGGTCATGGCGACTCCCTCTACCTGTTCGAGCCGGGGCTGGACGATTTTTTCCGCTATTTCCCGGAGTTCCTCCGGGGACCTGTTCCCGGTGATTATCAGATTGAGAATCGGGATAATCGAGGGATCAAACTTGAATATCTGCGGGGTTTCAGCTTCGTCCGGTAAAAAGCTTTTAATAAATTCAAGTTTATCCCTTACTTCGTTTGCTGCTTCGGACATATTTGTCCCCCACACAAAACTCAAGATGACCATGCTCGTTCCTTCACTGGAAGTCGATGTCATCTCCTCGATATTACTTACATTACTTAACGCACTCTCTAAAAGACGGGTAACTGTTTTTTCTATCTCCTCCGGTCCTGCACCTTCATAGTTTGAATACACCACAAGAATCGGGGGGTTAATCTCCGGGAAAAGGTCAATCGGGATATCCAGGGTTGTATAAATCCCCAGGGCAACAAGAAGAACAAAGACAATAAGAAGAGTGGCCGGTCTTTTTACCACCATCTGGGTTAATTTCATATTTCTTGTACTCCTTCCGCTTAATTAATCTTATCACCCACACTCAAGGGCTTTACCTGTTCCACCACCTTGATCTTTGCCTGGTCTTCCAGGAGGGTCTGCCCCCGGATAACGATTTCTTCTCCATTTTTAAGGCCTTCTACGATCTCCTGTTTATTGTCGATAAGAATTCCGGTTTTTACGGGACGCATCTCCGCCTGCTCGTTATCTTTTATAACAAAAACAAAATCACCCCCAAACCGTTTCACCAGGCAATCTGCCGGTATCTTAATGATATTGTTCTTTTTTTCCGTAATTATCTTTATTTCTGCGAACATTCCTGCTTTTATCGTATCATACCGGTCTTTAAAATCGAGTTTTACTTCCATTGTACGGGTAAGCGGGTCTACAACCGGGGAAAGCTCGCTTACCATTGCGGAAAAGCGTTTCTCCGGGTAGGCCTCGAAACGAATAATGGCATCAAGACCGATCTTCATCTTTGAAATATACCGTTCTGCGACATATGTCTCGATCCTTAAATCATCCATTTTACTTACGGTAGCCAGGGGAACCCCGGGTGACACTGTCGACCCTACATTAAAGGGAAGGGATATGATAGTGCCTTTAATCGGCGATTTTACCTGGCTTTTCGCATATTTCATACCGGGCTTTGACGGGTCAACCTCCCCTATTACCGCTCCCTCGGCGATCCTGTCCCCGATCCCTACATTAAGGGTGACGAGCTTTCCCATTACTTCAGCATAGACATCCACTTTAGATTCCGTAACCACATCACCATTTATTTCAAGGTAATTTAAAAGCTGGCCTTCCACTGCTATTGTGGTATTCACTGCAAAAACCGTTGCCATATCTTCCCCGAATTTGACTCCTTTGCCTTTTCCTGATTCCTTATTCCCGGGAGGACCGAAGCAACTGGAAAGAAGAAAAACGACCAGTATACATGAAAAAAATATATTATTTTTATTCTTCATTACTTTCCTCCATTAATGATATATTCAATGCATATTCAAGGTCCAGAAGACCCATTATATAATTGTACTTCTCCTTAAGCACTTCTATTTTTGCCTTATGCAATTCCAGTTCGGAGTTCTGCACCTCCAGCAATTCCTTACTCCCTGCATTAAACGCCTCTTCTGCAAGGTGATATGCCCTTTCAGCGAGTCCGACATTCAGTTGTAATGCATCGAGTGCTTTCCTGGATTTTTCAAGCTTCATATAGGTCGATTCAATCTCGAGCGCCGCTGCCTCGCGGATCTGTATGATCCCAAGCTCTGCCTTTTTTATTGCATCATTACTCCCTGCAATATCTACCCGGGATTTTGAATAGGGTATTAATCCATCAACCGGGATATTAACCATAAACATGATCCTTCCCGAATACTGAACCCAATCATCCATATACCAGGGATCGGAAAATGGGTCCTTTTGAAAAGTCGGATCCATGGAATACATGATCGTAAAAGTCGGGGAAAGCATCGATTGCTTAAGGTCTTTTACATTTTTAAGAACTTCCAGTGTCTTTTTCTGGAGACGGATATCGCTTCTTCCTTCGATGAGTTCCATCAATTCCGATTTTTCAACAATCGTCGCAGTTTCCGGTTCGATTGATCCGGTAATGGTAATGTTTGTATCATACTCAACCCCGATAAGCTGCTTAAAAGACATGAGTAATGTATCAGAGGCAATCACCAGATCCTGTAATCCCGGTTTGGCATTCTCATAAGCGACCCTGGTACTGAGCATGACATATTCGGAAACAAACCCATTATTGTAATTACTCTCTGCCTGCTCATACCGGTCTTTCATCGCACTTATAGACTGCTCCATAAGTTTGATGTTTTCCTTCATAAGAATAATGTTATAAAATATCTTTTTCACATCCCTGGTAATCTTCCTCTCCGCCATGTCAAGGGAAATTACCCCGGCATGGTAGTCAATGACTGTCTGCTTAATGCCATAGATCATCGAAGCGGAAAGGGTAAGTGATGCAGAAAGGCCAAAGGACAGTTTCCAGTAATGTTCCGGTATATTTTCATAAAACCCGGGAATACTTATTCCTGCCGGCGGTTCGTTTGTCCGGTAAAGGGAAGCAGAGAGACTCACCTGGGGGATAAAATAATTCCATGATGTATCTTTCAAACGTTTCTTTGTTTCCAGGGATACCCGCTCCATGGCAACGGTAAGGTTATTCTCAATCCCAAGTTCCACAGCTTTATCAACATCAAGTAGTATCTCTTCTGACAGTTCTCCTGATAGTTCTTCGCAATACACGTTCATACTTACAAATAAAAGTGCGATAAATATAAAACTGTTACCATTCATTATTCTCTTCATCCTTTTCCTCCTGATAATCCGTGTTAAAAATGGTGCCCCCTAAATTATCCTGATGAAACAGGAACCGGATTGCGACGGCTTTACGTACTCTTTATCGATTTCATAAAAAGGTATTGAATATAATAAACTTTGTCAAGCTTTCTCAAAAAAAGGCAAAAATTCTAAATATAAAATCATATACAACCATTTTCCAATCTATACCTTTTGTCCGGAGACCTGTAGTTTTAAAAATTCCTGGATAAAAGGGTCGATTGCCCCATCCATAACAGCCTGGATATTACCAATCTCATATTTTGTCCTGTGATCTTTTACCATACTGTAAGGATGAAACACATATGACCGGATCTGGCTTCCCCAGGCAATATCCTTCTTCTGTTTTTCCTGCTCTTCTTTTTCTTTTTCCTTCTTTTTCATTTCATGTTCATAAAGCCTGGATTTCAAGACCTTTAAAGCCATGGATTTGTTTTTATGCTGGCTTCTTTCGTTCTGGCATTGGGCAACGATTCCCGTGGGGAGATGGGTAATTCTTACGGCAGAATCCGTTTTATTTACATGCTGGCCCCCGGCCCCGGTTGAGCGGTAGGTATCAATCCTCAAGTCTTCGGTCCGGATATCTATTTCTATACTGTCATCAATCACCGGATTACAGAATACAGAGGCAAAAGAGGTATGACGACGCTTACTCGAATCAAAGGGGGATATCCTTACAAGACGGTGAACACCGGCCTCTGTTTTAAGATACCCGTATGCATATTCACCTTCTACCTGAATTAAAACGGATTTGATTCCTCCCTCCACTTCAAGAATGTCGATGATATCTGTTTTATACCCATTATTATCTGCCCACCGCAGGTACATCCGGAGGAGCATACTTACCCAGTCGCATGCCTCTGTCCCGCCGGCACCGGAATGTATGGTAAGAAATGCAGATGCACTGTCATGCTCTTCATTTAAAAGTTCGAGTATTTTCAAACGTTCCAGTTCATTTTCCAGGCACTCAAGGGTATCATGGATTTCTTTTTCCTCGGATTGATCCTTTTCCTCCAGTGCAATATCATATAAATCCGCACAATTTGTATACTCTTCCTTTAGTTTCTTCCACGTTGCAAGGGACTGCCTGAGTTTTTTCGTGGTTGAAAGAATCTCCCCGGCTTTTTCCCTGTCCTGCCAGAACCCTTCCTTTTCCGTTTCCTTTTCAAGTGTTTCTATCCTGCTTTTCCTGGCATCCAGGTCAAAGATACCTCCAGGCTTCTTCTATCTCTTTTCCAAGTGTTGTTATTTTATAGTGCAGTTCTTCCAGCATACCGGCATACTCCTTTATTTAATGATCTTTAATTTCCGCCACTTTTTATGTTCCATTTCCGAGATTACCAGTGTATTCTCCAGGGGAAACTGGTAAATACGTATACTATCATAGGAATCTGTCTCCCTGTCAATATCCTTTTTCAACCGGGCAAGTTGCGTTTCGTTCATTTCCGTGGATTCAAAAAGGTTTTTTATGACCTGTTTAAGCCCGTATTGAAGAAGAAGGTCCTTTATAGTGTCCCTGTGGTCATCATTGGAAAAATCACATACCACCGCTACAAACATATTTTATTATACCGTGATAGGTGAATTTTGTCAAATCCGGTAATTTCCGGGGTGGAAGTTTACAATCGGGTTTTTGGAACCACAGATTCCACCGATTACACCGATTTTACAATTCCTTTCTATTTTCCCTTTATTTATTTTTCTTTGTCAATAGGGCTTGCCCGATATCGAATTCCAGGAATATAGCTCTGCAAATTGTTTAATGGAAGAAGAGAAAACTCCTTTTTTATTGACAAACTTGTAATTTCTCCCCAGACATTGTGACACCGCGGTGTCAAAAGCACTACACGCATGTTAAAAAACCTGATTATGGCTAACAGAGGTGTATGCGATTTGCTACACCTTTTCCGCCGGCCCCTCTTCCAAAAGCTGCTGATTCAGGTATATTCCGGTCTCTGCTACCTGAAATAGATTTTTTCCGTTCCTGTCATAAAAGATATCAGCAAGGTATCTATTGTATTTATCACGGTAATACGTTTTAGCAATACCAAGATCTATAGTTATCCACAGCGTATCGCCGTCAATGATTTCATTTACTTCACTTTTATACGTAAACAATTCATGGGGAGTAATGGTATTCATTATTTCAATAGTATGAAAATTTTGTTTTTTATTTACTATTATAATAGATATAATAGATTCTTCTGTATAATTATTTTTGTTATCGTTTTCCCAGGGATTTTAATTTAATTTCATTCCTTATTGCTTCGATTAAATCATTTATATTGTTTATTCGTGTGATTTCGCTCCCCATGAGATGTATCCTTATTAATAAAATTATTTACCCTGTATCAGCTCTTCCGCAATCAATTCAGCCTGCTGCAATACGGTTTCAGTAGCGAGCATTTGCATATCCGGCGGATATCCATATTGCCTGAGTATTCTTTTCACAATCACTTTTAGTTTTGCTTTAACACTTTCTTTTATTGTCCAATCAATCGATGCGTTTTCCTTTACTTTTTCATAAAGAACCACGGCAAGCTCACGCAGTTTATCCTGTTCCATTACCTGTTTTGCACTCTCATTACTGGCAATTGCGGTATAAAACGCATACTCATAATCGGACAAACCCATTTCTCCCGGTTCTTTGTCCATTTCGTGGATTTCTTTAGACAGATCGATGAGTTCCTCTATGACTTCGGCAGCGGTGAGAATTTTGTTATGATATTTCTTGATTGAATTCTCAAGCATTTCCATTAATGTTTTGCTTTGAATCAGATTTTTTTTTGAACGGGTTTTTATTTCATCATTAAGTAATTTTTTTAAGACTTCCATGGCAATGGTTTTATGTTCCATATTCCGTACTTCGAGCAGAAAGTCTTCCGATAAAACGGAAATATCCGGCTTTTTTATTCCTGCCGCGTCAAAGACATCAATAACCTTTTCAGTAATCAAGGCCTTATCGATTACCTGCTTTATGGCTGTTTCGACCTCTTCGTCGGTCCTGCCCGTCCCTGTGCTCTCAAACTTGACAAGCCGGGATTTCACCGCCTGGAAGAAAGCCACTTCATCTTTTACCTCCATTGCCTGCTCGTGGGGTACTGCAATTGAAAAAGCCCTGGATAAAGCGGTTACTTCATTGATAAAACGCTTCTTTCCATCATCAAGCCCCAGTATATGTTCTTCTGCGGCAAGGATAATTGATAATTTTCGCCCGGTATCAGCTGAAAAGTATTGTTCATAATCGAATTTATGGAACATCTGGGATACAATTTCCAATTTCTCCAGCATAAGCCGTACCGCTTTTTCCTGATTTACGGCAGGGTCTCCTTTACCGCCTGCATCGGAATAAAACGAGAGTGCTTTTTTTAGATCGAAAGCAATCCCGAGATAATCGACAATCAATCCGCCGGTTTTATCTTTATATACCCGGTTAACACGGGCAATTGCCTGCATCAAATTGTGACCCTTCATCGGTTTATCGATGTAGAGGGTGTGAAGGCAGGGAACATCAAAACCGGTAAGCCACATGTCCCGGACAATTACTACGTTAAGTTCATCGTCCGGGTCTTTCATCCTTTCAGCCAGCATGCGGCGTTGTTCTTTTGTCGTATGATGCTTTGCTATTTCAGGCCCGTCGGATGATGCTGATGTCATGACTACTTTTATAACCCCTTTTTTCACATCATCATCGTGCCACCCCGGCCTGATTTCGATAATCGCCTTGTATAATTCAGCTGCTATGCGGCGGGACATGGTGACAATCATGCCCTTGCCGTCGATAATCTCCCGGCGCGACTCGAAATGGGTGATGATATCCTTTGCAACCTGCTTTATCCTGCCCGTATTGCCGATAAGCGACTCGAGCTGTGTCCATTTCGCTTTTGTTCTTTGTGTTTCCGACAATTCGTCCTGCTCAAGATCATCATCGAAATCCTTTATCAGCTTCCTGCCTTCATCACTCAAAACGATTTTCGCAAGACGGCTCTCATAATATATACGGATAGTTGCACCGTCATGTACCGATTGGGCAATATCATAAATATCAACGTAGTTACCGAAAACCGCCGGGGTATTTACATCGGTATTTTCAATCGGCGTGCCGGTAAACCCAAGATACGTGGCGTTGGGAAGGGCGTCCCGCATATATTTGGCAAATCCATACACTACCTTCTTTCCAATAACAGTCCCGCTTTCATTTTTCACATCAATTGTTTTCGCTTTAAACCCGTACTGTGTTCTATGCGCTTCATCGGCAATAACGATAATATTTTTTCTATCGGAAAGCTTTTCATGGATATTTCCTTCTTCCGGCTGGAACTTCTGAATGGTCGTGAAAACAACACCGCCGGATGCGACTTTAAGTAAATCTTTTAACTGTTCCCGGTTTTCCGCCTGGACAGGATCCTGCCGGATTAATTGTTTTGAAGCGGCAAACGTGTCAAACAACTGGTCATCCAGATCATTACGGTCGGTTATTACTACTATGGTAGGATTATCCATGGCAAGGACGATTTTCCCGGTGTAGAAAACCATGGAAAGGGATTTCCCCGATCCCTGGGTATGCCAGACCACACCGCCCTTTTTATCGCCGGCTGGTTGAGATGTTACCCCCGGAACGCCATAGCTTTCCGGGGACTCGCCGACCATTATCGGAACAACAGGCGCATCAACCTTTTTCACAAACCCTGCTGCCCGTAATGTGGATTCCACGGCCCGGTTTACTGCATAGTATTGATGATAGGCAGCGAGCTTCTTGATGGTCTGAAGCGTGATGACGCCCGTTGTTTTGTCCTCTTTTTTTGATTTTTCAAATACAATAAAATGACGAATAAGATCCAGCAGTGTTTTCTTATTGAGCATTCCGCGAATCAACGTTTCCAGTTGCCCGATGAGCGGGGATGCTTCGACCTTCCCGTCTGCGCTTTTCCATGCCATAAAACGGCTGTACCCGGCGGAAATGGAACCGGCTTTTGCTTTCAGCCCGTCGGAGATAATTAAAACGCCGTTATAAGTAAAAAGCGATGGGATAACCTGCATGTAGGTCTGCAATTGTTTGAATGCCGAATGGACAGTCGCGTTTTCATCGGAAGGATTTTTAAGTTCGATCACGGCTAGAGGCAGGCCGTTCACAAACAAAACCAGATCCGGCCGTTTATTGATATGGTTTTCTATAACGGTATATTGATTCAACACAACAAAATCATTGTTTTCCGGTTCATCAAAGTCCACCAGCCGGACTAAATCACCGCGGCTTGTTCCGTCTTTTTGATACGTAACGTTAATGCCCTCTGTCAGCATCCGGTGAAAGGCTTCGTTATTGGCAATCAATTCAGGAGAATTCAGGCGCTGTATCTGCTTTACTGCATCTTCCCTTGCTTCTTCCGGCACAGCCGGGTTAATGCGGGCAACCGCATTTTCCACTTTATCGATAAGAAGAACATCCTCAAACGACGCACGTTCCGGCGTCTCGCTGTCGGGCGCAATAGCGGGTCCGTAGATATAGGAATAACCCAGCCTTTCAAGGAGTTCGATAGCGAATTTTTCAATAGCAGATTCGGTGAGGGATGAATTATGAAGAGGGGATGAATTATGAAGGGGGTTTGAATTATGAAGTGTGAAGGATGAATTATGAAGGGGGTTTTTTTCGTTCATTTTATAATCCCTTTTTGGTATTCATGATTATTTTGGTGATGATTGCTATAATCTCGTCTGTTTCCTGAATAAGCGGCTGCAAGTTTTCAGACTCGATAATCTTTGAAGCAGCAAGTAATCGCAGCCAATAATGACTCTCACGTGCTTCTTTCTGTGAAATACTGCATTTATGGATAAAATCTGCCTTGCTTTCACTTGATTGCGCTTCTTGAATATTTGCCCCGATACTGGTTGCCGAACGTAAAAATTGCTTTCCAATAATCCATCCGGCACCGTTTGAATTATGAAGTGTGAAGGATGAATTATGAATTTCTTTTTTCATACTTCATCCTTCTCCATTTCATACTTCATTCTTACTTCCCCACTCATCAGCTTGGGTAGGAGGGTATCGCGGAGTTTTTCGAGAGTACGAATTTGGATTTGGTTATTTTTTACTTTACTAAATATGGGTTTTACCTCAATATCAAATTTTTGAAGTAATTCAGGCGGTGGTAATTGGAAATCAAGTGATTTGAAAATGGATTTTGAAATTTCTGGAAAAACTGAACCATTACCAGCATTTTTAATTACATCCATATTTTGACGACACCAAAGAAACATAAATTGATTTGAAACTTTCTTATTACAAATTATACCGATATAACCTTGATTGATTGCTATAGGAATATCTGTAATTGCTAAATATCCAATAGGAGCACGGGAAGAAAGTAATACTGAACCAATAGGCAACAAACCAGAACTAATTTGTGTTAAGCCTTTTTTAGTAATTTTTCGTTCTGTGTCGAATATAAATATTGAAGTATGATTAGCTAAATCTCTTGGAGATGTCCAGTAAATGTCACCATTCCAATATTCTGAAATTTTTGTACTTGGGGTAGTACCACCTTTAACTGTTATTACACTATTAATAATTGTTTCCTCCCACCCTTCATACGCCTCCTCCACAAACCACTGCCGGAAAAGCGTCTCGGCCATGACTTCCAGTGTTTTGTTCTGGCGGTGCAGGAGGTCGATTTTATCATCCAGGCTGGACAGTACCCCGGCTATAGCCCGTTGCTCGGGGAGTGGGGGGAGAAGGATTGGAACCCTTTTAAAATCTTTTAATACAACCCTTGGAATTGCAGAACCTGTGATAAAATTATTTCTCATTAGAAACTGACAATTCGGTGACAGTAAGAAATATCTAATAAAATTATTATCAATATTTGGAAGAAGCCTTACTATTGCAATTGATGACAAAATTACCAATTCTTCATCCTGATTAAAAACAAATATGAGATCAAGGCAATTAGCACCGTCTTTAGATATTAAAATGTCATCTTTTATTGGCTGACACCCTTGGGATACAAGAGCACGATAGTCACTTTCTGAAATTAATTTACAGTCTGAAAAATTGAAGTGATTATAAGTCATGTCTTTGACCGAACACATATATTTTCCAATTTTTTGTGGTTTAGGTGAAAAGTGTGATCCATCAGTTATTTGTTTAGATATTTCACCCAAGGTTACTTCCCTCCAATATACTGGGGCTTTTCCATATTCCGTATCCTTCCACTCCTTCATACCAGCTTCACCATATTAAGTCTCTCCTTCCATTCAGTCATCCCTCACCACCCTCTTCTGCAACCTGGAACTCACCATCGGTATACCAATTATCCGGTCTATGTTTCAGTGTGACAAGTTCGGGGTGGAAAAAGTTCTCATACCCGCTTTTACACCCACTCACCAGAACAGGAACATCCTGTGGCAATGCGCTAAGAATTTCAATCAGTTGCCCAACAGTAAAATAAAATTTTCCTGGTAAACTACTCTTCATCCTTCACCCTTCATCCTTCATACTTCATCCTTTTCTTCACCCTTCATCCTTTTCTTCACCCTTCATCCTTTTCTTCACCCTTCATCCTTTTCTTCACCCTTCATCCTTTTCTTCACCCTTCATACTTCATCCTTCCCCCTTCATCCTTCATCCTTCTTTTCCCCCTTCAAAACTTCCTCATATATTCTTGAAAAACAAAAACCCTGTTTCGTTGATATCCTGTGGTTTCGACAAGAATGTTATTCTCTATAAAAACCTGGACCAGATCATTGGCTGCCCTGGGGGAAAGACCTGTTATTTTCTGAACATCCTTGCTGCTCATTACCGGTTTACGAAAAAGCTGATGAAACAATTCAAGGGCATTTGGAACGCGTTTGCCCATATGCATAATTCTGTCCTTTTCAACAGCGGCTTTAAGTTCAATGATTTTTTTCAGAGTGTCGGCAGATTTTTCGGCTGTCTGTGCAACACCTGCAAGGAAAAACCGGACCCACTGGGCAAGATCGTTCTTTGTTCGCACAAAAGTAAGATTATCATAATAGAGAGTTTTATTCTTTTCAAAAAAATCGGAAAGGTATAAAAGCGGTTTATCCAGAATACCGCTGGATACCAGGTAGAGAGCTATTAAAAGACGTCCAATTCTTCCATTACCGTCTAAAAATGGATGGATAGTTTCAAACTGATAATGTGCAATCGCGATCCTCACAAGATGAGGAATCTTTATATCGCTGTTATTGAGAAACAACTCAAGGTCACTCATTAATTCCGGTAACTCCGGATGCGCGGGCGGAATAAATACCGCATCGGCAAGGGTTGCCCCGCCGATCCAGTTCTGGGACTGTCTGAATTCTCCCGGATTCTTATGTTTTCCCCGGACACTGGAAAGAAGGATTTTATGGGTATTCCTGATAAGCCGGTTGGACAAAGGCAGATTTTTAAGCTCCTCGATTGCTGCATTCATTGCCCCAACATAATTTTGAATCTCATGCCAATCATCCCGCATTTCCGGGTCTATATCTTTTTCTTCGATCAGGGCTTCCTGAATATTTGTCCGTGTCCCCTCAATACGGCTTGATACTACCGCTTCCTTAAAAATATGCATCATGATAAACATATCAGTATCCGGAACAAGACGGGAGAACGAGTTTAACTCTCCTAATTTCAGAGACGCCTTTTCCGGAAGTTCATTGATCGATTCATTACTCCAGAAAAAGGCATGGTTTATCTTTTCGGGTAAAAAATATTGATACTGGAACCCCTTCCTGAGTGACCCGGCTTTAAAATCTTTCATATTCATTTATTGCTCCAGGGTAAAATATAACATGTCTTATTTTACTTTTCGCCATTAAAGTAAAATAAGAAAATCTATATTTTACCTTCCTGCCTCCTTCCTCTCTCCTTCCCCCTTCCCAATTCATAATTCTCCTTCATAATTCCTCCTTCATCCTTCATAATTCCTCCTTAATCCTTCATAATTCTCTTCATCCTTCCCCCTTCATTTCCACTTTTTCCAAATTCTCCAGTATCGCCTTATTCAGCCTTTTTTCTTCCTTTAACTGTGCTTCAAACTCGGCTTTCAAACCGGCAAACCGTTCGTTAAAATCAAAATCATCCTCGTCATCGGGAAGCCCCACATACCTGCCGGGAGTAAGTACATAATCGAGTTCCTTTACCCGCTCGATACTTGCGGAATTGCAGAAGCCTTTTATGTCTTTGTATTTCCCCTTGACCTTTCTCCATTCGTGATAAGTGGAAGCAATCCTCTGAATATCTTCCGCAGAAAACTCCCGCGTCCTGCGGTTAATGAGATGTCCTTCATTCCTGGCATCAATAAAAAGGATTTCATCGGTACGGCAGCGATAATGCCCATTGGCCTTGTTCCGGCTCAAAAACCAGAGACATGCAGGAATCTGGGTGTTCAGGAACAGTTTTGCCGGCAGATTGATAATGCAGTCGACCAGGCGGGCTTCCACCAATGCTTTGCGTATATCACCTTCGCCGGAGCTTTTGGAAGTGAGTGAACCTTTTGCCAGGACAAAGCCTGCAATCCCGGCCGGGCTTAAATGATACAGGAAGTGCTGTATCCAGGCATAATTGGCATTTCCGGACGGGGGAACCCCGTACTTCCACCTGCCGTCTTTCCGGAGTAAGTCTCCCGACCAGTCGCTGTCATTAAAAGGCGGGTTGGCGATGACAAAATCGGCCTTCATGTCCTTGTGTGCGTCGTTAAGGAAAGAACCTTCGTTGTTCCATTTCACCTGCGAGCTGTCGATGCCGCGAATTGCAAGGTTCATCCTGGCAAGACGCCATGTTGTCTGGTTGCTCTCCTGGCCGAAAATGGAAATATCATTTACTTTCCCCTGGTGCTCTGCAACAAACTTTTCCGATTGCACAAACATACCGCCGGAGCCGCAGCAGGGGTCAAAGACGCGGCCTTTATATGGTTCGAGCATTTCGACAAGCAGTTCGACGACGCTGCGGGGCGTATAGAATTGTCCGCCTTTCTTTCCTTCTGCAAGGGCGAATTCACCTAAAAAATATTCAAACACATGCCCGAGTATATCGGCACTGCGGGCTTTGGCATCCCCAAAGGCAATATTGGCAATCAGATCGATTAAACCGCCGAGGTTTGCGGGATCGAGATTTCCACGGGCAAATACTTTCGGGAGTACATCTTTCAGCGACGGATTTTCTTTTTCGATGGCATCCATGGCTTTATCGACTTCTTTACCGATAGAAGGCAGTTTTGCTTTTGACTGCAGATATGACCAGCGTGCGATTTCAGGTACAAAGAACACATTCTCTGCTTTGTATTCGTCCCTGTCTTCCGGATCTGCACCGGCATATTCACCTTTGCCGCTTTTCAGTTTTGCATACAGGTCTTCAAATGCATCGGAAATATATTTCAGAAAGATTAACCCCAGAATGACATGCTTGTATTCTGCAGCATCGATATTTTTCCTGAGTTTATCTGCTGATTTCCATAGCTGTTTTTCGATTGGTTCTTCTTTACTGTTGTTTTCTTTAGCCTTTGCCATATTCACTTCCCTGCCTGATTATTCTAAGTTTCACCGGCAAATACTTTATTCCAGCGTTTTCTCTATAATCTGATAACTTTATAATTTATCCATCAATCCCATAATTCGTCAAAAAAGAAGGTACTCCAGTCTTTGCCCTTCCAACAATTCAATCTGCTTTGCAATACTGTGTATACAATGTATCCTAATCGAATACATTATTAATGTCAATTATCAATAGTACCCGGGTGTACCCGGGTGCGATTTCGCAAACTAACTTTTTGTAAGAAATCTCTCACAAAGATCACAAAGCACACAGCGTTGGCTACGCCCACGACCCAAAACAAGAAAAGCATGAAATATTCTATGACCTGCAATTATATCATATCCAGGAAGGTTCCGGCCAACGCACGTGCTACCAGGTCGAAAATCCTGGAATTTTAACAAAATTTTCGCATAGAGTATCACAGAGAAAAAAAAAATTCTCTGTGCTACTCATCATTAAAATCATGGTTTTTTGGCAAGATTTAAAAAGGAATCACATTGAAAAAAAGACTGCTGCTCTTAACCCTGCTCTTTTTCTTAACCGTTTTCCTTTATGCCCAGTCCGGCCCTGACCTCGGTGATGTTAACTGGGATGACTCTGTTGACATTGTTGATGCACTGCTTATTGTCCAGTATTATGTATATTTTAACCTTATACCGGGATACCATCGATAGTGCTCCATTCAGGGACAATTATGGTACCATAGAAATTCGTGCCAATTGCTGGAAAGTGTATGTAAGAAATGCGGATACGAATGACGACCCGGATGATGACCATCTTGATGATGAATTATATCTTAACCTGATTGTGCCCGGTGATTATGTAGAAATAGAAAATCATTCGGCACTTGTTAACAGGATTATTTATGCGGGTGGGAGGAATACTGATATAGAGCATATTAGAATAATAGAAGCAACAACATATAATAACAAATGGTGGGTACAAAATATTCAATCCCTTTTTAGTTATGGGAATGATTTTATTGCGATCTGGCGGTTTATTCCAGATTAAATAATAAAGGAGTTATGAAAAATGAATAAATCGATATGCATTATATTAATGATCTTTATTACTTTTAATATTTATTCTAATGAAATTAATAAATACGATCCTGAATATATAGTCCAAATAAAGAATGGCAAGGATACCGGACAGATTTTATATGATAAGTATGGATTACCACATCATACACGTGCATTTGCAGTATCAATGCAGACCTGGAAGAACAAAAAAACGCCGTCTCTGCCTATTATTCTGACGGGACCAACGGTAATCCGTATCCTGCAAATGATGAACAACTCGGTGAAAATCCCCCACCTTCGGAACACAGGGACTGGTCCCCATGAAATCAAACGGTTGCACCGGGAACAGGAACCGACCGGTGGCACAATTACCTTTGGGGGGAATATGATGCAGAGACTGAAACCTACAATCACCTGACAATAAATGGCACGCGGTACAATCCTTATTTACCGGGACTGTCGACATGGAAGAAATTCAGCCAGGATAATTATCATGACTATGACACGAAACAATCTGCCGGGGTTGAATGTGTTGGATTTGTCCAGCGGTGTGCAAGTTATGAGGGCAATCCTTATGCAGCCATCGATATTAATAGCCGTTGCATCCGGGGCGGCGGTATGCCTACTTTAATGTATGGGGAAGTTAGCTTTAGCAGTGATGAATATTCATGGTTGATAGCGGATCGTAACCTGCTTATACCGGGAGATGTTTTAATCGGGAATGGG
>JAFGQK010000303.1 GCA_016935735.1 Spirochaetales bacterium
ATAATGAGTATTTCCTGTTTCAGGATCATATCCCCAGGCAATACCATAACTGCATTTCCCTTTCCCGGCAATCTTTACAATTTTGCTTTCTATTATATAATTATTATTATAATCAAGTGTAACAGGAATTGTGGAAAATGCTGCATCAAAATCATGATTATTATTGATAATATAATATCCCTTTTGCAGTTGGAACTGTGTATTGTTTTCCTTCCCTGTTTTCCATTCATTAATGGTATTGTTAAAATCATCATAAAATACGATTTTTTCGGTAAGCAAAGGAGGCAGATTCGTTTTTATTTTTTCCGTTATCCCGGGTTCCGGGTAAAGGAATTCATCGCCGGGCACGGTTTTGTCTTCTGGTATTTCCGGTACCGAGGTACATGAAAAAACAATGAGTAAGCAAAAGAATACAGGATAGATTATTTCAGAAAGAATGAGGTAAAAAGACCTGATTATCATAGCTTTTTCTCCATACTAACCTATCGGAATTCCCATAGCGAAAATGGATAGTTATCTTTCGATACCAAAAAAAATCAAGCTGCATAATAACAAAAAAAGATACAAATGGGTAAAAAAAAATCAAATGACTTGACATATATTTCTTTATCTATTAATATTAGGAATGATTATTAATAAAAAAAGAAAAAGACGAAAAAGCAGGCAACGTACCAGAATTTATGAACTTATAAGAGACTGTTTGGAGCATCCTACTGCACAATGGGTGTATGACAGGCTCAGGCAGGAATTCCATACGGTAAGTATGGGAAATGTATACAGAAACATAAAGATTCTCATCGAAGATGGTTTAATCAGATCCTGTGAATTTGACGATGGTCTTGTTCATTATGATGCCACTATCACTACTCATTATCATTTTATTTGCAGACAATGTGATTCTATTACTGATATATCACTCCCCGTTCAGCACGAAATAATAAAGACAGCACAAAAAAAAACGAACAATATCATAGAAAATCATACGATTCAGTTCTTTGGAATATGTGAAAAATGCAATAAAATAAGCAAAAAGAAAAAGCCGGTTTAAAAATCCGGCATTATATAATTTTTAAGGAGGAAATTATGAAAGGAAACGAAAAATTAATCAGTACGCTTAATGCTCTTCTTGCAGATGAGCTTACGGCAATCAACCAGTACATGGTTCATTCGGAAATGTGTGATGACTGGGGATATGAAAAACTCCACAAGCATTTTGAAAAACGTGCCATTGACGAAATGAAACATGCGGAAAAACTCATAGGGCGTATTTTGTTTCTTGGAGGAACGCCAACAGTAACGACATTGAATAAAATAATGATTGGCAGTGATGTGGAAAAACAACTTGAAAACGATCATCTTGCAGAAGAAGATGCTATTAATGCATATAATGATGCGATTATTCTGGCTGGTGAAGTGAAGGATTATGCAACCCGTGACATTTTACAGCAAATATTGAATGAAGAAGACGACCACATAGATGTGATTGAACAATTACAGGACCAGGTTGAACAGATGTCTTTACAGATTTTTTTAACCACGCAGGTTAAAGAGTAAATTAATATGTTTCACCGTAATGGAAATGTTTCCGATGAGTGAAGTGAATTGGTTATGAGTGCAGTTTTCATCACTGCACTCATATACCCCCCGGAGAAGTGTATGAAAAAAGTTATTTTACTCATTGCAGGAAATATCTCTCTTTCACTCGGTGTGGCAGGCATTTTCCTGCCTGTATTGCCGACGACCCCATTTCTACTCCTTTCCGCGGCCTGTTTTTTAAGGAGTTCCGATAAACTCTATTATTGGCTCACTCATCATAAAATGTTTGGCAACTATATCCGGAGTTATTTGAAATATAAGGCCATTTCAATAAAGGCAAAAATCATATCAATATCATTATTGTGGCTTGTTATTGGGATAACTATTATTTTCTTTATCACTATTATATGGGTGAAAGTTCTCCTTCTTCTTATAGCAGCAGGTGTCACCATTTATTTACTGTCAATAAAAACATTAACAAAAGAGATGCTGTTGGCATTAAAGAAGGAGGTTAAATAGGGTAAAGTAAATTCAACGGCAAAATCGTTCACCTTTTACCCAGAAGTCTTTACTTTTTTATATTTTTATGGCCAAATAACTGTTATTAAAAAATGATTATGGATTAATAGCATAGATGGAGTTGAATATGGAAACAAGACGGTTTGAAATAACAGAGATATTTGGTTCGCATGTCTTTAATTATAAAACAATGAAAGAGAGAATGCCAAAGGATACCTATACCGCGCTTATGGAAACAATAGAAAAAGGTGTTCCACTTTCCCCTGCCATCGCCGATGTCGTGGCTAATGCAATGAAAGATTGGGCAATTGAAAAGGGTGCAACCCATTATACACACTGGTTTCAACCACTTACCGGCAAGACCGCTGAAAAACATGATTCCTTTATTTCCCCTAACAGGGACGGAGGAGTGATCATGGAATTTTCAGGAAAACAGCTCATTCGCGGTGAACCGGATGCCTCCTCATTTCCCAGCGGCGGGTTAAGGGCAACTTTTGAAGCAAGAGGATATACTGCCTGGGATTGTACTTCCCCGGCATTTTTAAAAGAGGATTCTTCCGGAAACGTAACCCTCTGTATCCCCACTGCCTTTTGTTCGTATAAAGGGGAAGCCCTGGATACAAAAACACCGCTACTCAGATCAATGAAAGCAGTTGAGACCCAGGCATTACGGTTGTTACAGGTTCTGGGAAACACAACAACCACAAACGTAGTGTCTGAAGTAGGGGTTGAACAGGAATATTTTCTTATCGAAAAGAGTTTTTTTTTAAAACGGATTGATCTGGTTCTTACAGGGCGAACCCTTTTCGGGAACCTTGGACCCAAAGGACAGGAATTGTCGGATCAATATTCGGGTGCGATCAAAGACAGGGTTTCTGCTTTTATGCGTGATCTGGATATGGAACTATGGAAAATGGGTATTGCATCCAAAACAAAGCATAATGAAGTTGCCCCTGCCCAGTATGAACTGGCGCCTGTTTTTACGAGTATTAACATTGCCGCAGATCATAACCAGCTAATTATGGAAACGATGCAAAAGGTTGCATTACGGCATGGACTTGTCTGTCTTCTCCATGAAAAGCCATTTAAAGGGGTGAATGGGTCAGGCAAGCATAATAACTGGGGACTTTCAACAAATGACGGAATCAACCTTCTCGATCCCGGAAATACACCGCATGACAATGAACAATTTTTGCTTTTTCTCTGCGCCCTTATCCGGGCTGTGGATTTATATGCCGATCTACTCCGGGCATCCACGGCAAATCCGGGAAATGAACACAGGCTTGGAGCACATGAAGCCCCTCCTGCAATTATTTCTGTTTTTCTTGGTGATGAACTTACCGATATTCTTCACAAAATAGCAAAAGGCGAGAAAGCGGAAAAAAAGGAAATAAAATATCTCACCATTGGTGTTGATACACTCCCGCCACTGCCCAGGGATAATACGGACAGGAACAGGACATCCCCGTTTACCTTTAGCTGTAATAAATTCGAGTTCAGGATGGTTCCCTCATCCGCATCAATCTCGGAGCCGATGGCGGTATTAAATACAATTGTTGCACATACGTTGGAAGAAATCATAATAAGACTGAAAAAAACTAATAATTTAAACAAAGAAGCATCGGCAATTATAAAGGAAATTATCATCAATCACGGTCGGATCATATTTAATGGGAATAATTATTCAGATGAATGGAAAAAAGAAGCACTTGACCGCGGATTAAAGAATATTACCTCGACAGTTGAAGCGTTAAAAGCATATGTATCGAAAGAATCAATGGAACTCTTTAATACATATAAAGTACTGACCTGGGAAGAGCTCCATTCACGGTATGAAGTGTATCTCGATCTTTATGCAAAGCAAATCAATATTGAAGCCAAAACATGTATTACCATGATAAAACGGGAATATATACCCTGTATCATTCATTATATAAATGATCTTTCAAGATACATCCGAAATTTAAAGATGATTTCCGGAAATACTATGGTGCCGGAGCATATTCTTAACACGATTTCCGGATTGCTTGAATCTGTTTATTCGGATTGTAATAAACTTGAAAAGAATAGAAAAGAAGCATCCGATCTGGAAAATGTAATAAATTGTGCAGAAGCCTACTCTGAAAATGTCTGTCCTGTTATGGAGAGTATCCGTGAGTATATCGATGCCCTCGAGGAAATCGTCCCCAAAAACCTCTGGCCAGTGCCTTCGTATTCGGATATGATGTTTCATATTTAGTGTAAGGAGATTTGCACCATGTCCGGATTCAGGGTTATTGAGTTTCAATTGCTTAAGGAATGTAATGCACGGTGTATATACTGTGCATATGCCGGTGATGTACCCGGTATGAATTTTTTTCCACTTGACCTTATAAAAAAAACCCTTTCCGAAGAACTGCCCGGGTGGGTCTGGTTCGAAGGCGGGGAAGTGACCATGAGTGAGGAATCGAAAACTCATCTTCTTAAGGCAATTGAAATAGCATCTGCACTGGGGGTAAAAAGCAGGATCAACACAAATGCCCAGAAGCTCACACCGGAGTGGAGCAAACGTCTGGTCAAAGCAGGTCTTGAGTTTGCATGTGTCTCATTTGATACCCTTGATCCCGGGAAATTCTGTCTTCTCCGTGGATTCGATCCCTCATCCGGGCAGGTAAAACTCAATGAACTTATTTATAATTCCAAAGGTCTTATCAATACAGGGATTACTGTTGACCTCGAAACGACCCTTACACGGTATAATATCGATGAACTTATTTCCCTGTATGAATTCGCAGAATCATGTGCAGCAGGGGAAACACAGGTGATGATGGGAGTGCAGTGTCTGGTGGCAATCTATGATGAGTTGTTCGAGTTGTATCCCGGTTTTGACTCAATGTATAATGCAATTTCACAATTGATTGAACATGCTAAAAAAGGCAGAATTCCTGTCCGGATTTGCTGTTCACCCCTTGTACCATGTCACTATCCCGATTTGTATAAGCATCATAAAAATGTGATATGGGTCGGGTGCAGCTGCGGGGTGGACTATGTACATATCCATGGCAATGGGGATGCACTGTTATGCGGTTTCTGGGATCATGCAGAACCGATTGGAAATTTGTATGAAAAATCCCTTGCCGATATCTGGGAATCGAGCATGCTTAAAAAAGACGGGAATACAATAGCGCCGGAGAATTGCACTCAATGTCCCTATTGGGAAGGAACCCCCCGCTGCCACAATCTGTGTTTTTCGGTTTCACACCGTATAACAGGTAAGTTTACCACGCATTCATACTCCCTTGTCCGCAGGAAAGTAAGGGTATCGTGAAAAGTCATAACACCGGTTCGCCGGTATATTACAATCCATGGGAATATACTGAAATTTCATCGCCCGGTGCCCTTGTTTATCTGAGTATAGCGTGTACAACACACTGTAATTTCGCCTGTACATTCTGTTCAAAGAAATATAAAGCGAAAAAGCATCTCGATCCCGGGTTTTTAAAGCAGATAATCGACCAGGCTGTCAATCTCGGACTGGAAAAAGTGGAGTTGACCGGGGGTGAACCGTTTCTCTACCCCTGGTTCCGGGAGTTGACTGAATATCTTTCAAGCCGCCATATTTCAGTCTTTATCGTTACCAATGGATCTTTTATTACAGGGGAAACAGCAGCATATCTTGCAGCACAGAATATCTCTGTTTCGATAAGCCTTTCAACATTGAATGAAGACGCTTTTAACAGCAGCAGCGGGACCCGTGGCCAGTTTTCCTGTGTCCTGTCTGCGGTAAAACTGTTAAAAAAAGCGGGATTTTCCCACAATCGTTTCCCTGTCTGTGGAATCCAGAGTATTGCATCCAGGCAGAACCTGGATGAGTTTCGAACCCTCCAGGACTGGGCAGAAAACCAGGGATGCATGTTTATCCTGAACCGGCCGATTCCGGTAGGCGGGATGTCCTGTGATGATCTGATTACCGGAGAAGATCTGAAGAACCTGCTTGTGAAAGAAAGTAACCGTGCAGATCCTGTAAAAGTCCCGTTTTCTCTTGATTCTCCCTGCAACCGGCTTAAGGCGGGGTGCTATATCGATTCGGAGGCCATGGTTTACCCGTGTCCTTCCATCAATAGTGTTGCCGGATCATTACACACACAATCCCTTGCACAGATATGGAAAGAATCCGTGCTGCTGGATTCATGCCATCATATTTCAGACCTCCTTGAAGGATCCTGCGGAAGATGTGAAGAAAAATACCGGTGCTATGGCTGCCGTGCAGTTGCATGGGCTTCCTGGGGGAATCTGACCGGACCGGATCCGGGATGTTTTCGTTTTGAACCGGATTCCCTTTATACGAGAGAAAGGATTGAACCATGAAGATCGCCCTGGTTGCAGCGCCGGTACCAGCCGCACCACTCAGTTTTATACAGAGGGATTACTATTTTTACCTGTTTGCAATACGGGTGCTTACTGTTTTCAATCACCTTGCAGAAGAGGATTTTAAACGTTTCTGGATGCTTGAATCCGTGCATCTGGGATTACTCCAGCTTATCGCATTTCTTGAAAGGAATGGACATACGTGTTCTTTTTTTACCCCGGTAAGCCCCCCGGGAAATGAAGAAAGAAGAGAACAGGGGATGATCCGGGTTTTACTGGACAATGCATCCTGTTTCGATCTTATGGGATTCTCTGCAATCACGGCAAGCTATCCGGCAGCGGCAAGAATGGCACACGCAGTCCGCCGGAAATATCCTCACCTGCCCCTTGTTATAGGAGGGCCGCATGCATGGGCATGTGACAGGGATATACTGGAACATTCGGATTTTGATTTTGTCGTGCGACAGGAGGGGGAACTCACAGCCCTGGAGCTGGTACATGCACTTGAAAACAATCAATCACTTAAGACGGTTTCCGGCTTAAGCTATAAAGAAAATGGACACATCATATGCAATCCGGACCGTAGCCGGATGAACCGGGGTTCCCTCCCTTTCCCGGCATACAATCACCTTGAAGACAATATTCCCGCAAAGGTTTTAATGCCGTTTCATAAAATATCCATACCGGTCGCACGGGTTACACCAACAACCGGATGTACGAACAGTTGTGTATGGTGTGCCGATTTCTGGAAACCAGGGATCCAAAAGCAGAACCTGGAGACATTCTATAATGAAGTGGTGTATCTTATGCAGGAAAGGGACTCGCGTTACTTTTACCTGGGTACACATAATTTTT
Organism: Spirochaetales bacterium; assembly: GCA_016935735.1. Taxonomy (GTDB): domain Bacteria; phylum Spirochaetota; class Spirochaetia; order SZUA-6; family JAFGRV01; genus JAFGRV01. The sequence continues at coordinate 7,258 of JAFGQK010000303.1, forward strand.
TTTATGAGATTGATTATGCCCTGCGGATTGCAGAGACAATCGGTAAAGCCGCACCTTCCGTACACTGGGAAGCACAGACACGGGTGAATAAGGAAGTTACCGCAGGCATAATGAAGAAGCTTGTTCAGACCGGGTGCCGTTGTCTTCACATGGGGATAGAGAGTGCAGATCAAACACTGCTGGATGCAATGGGGAAGAACATCACTATTGCCGATGCCCGGAATATGTGCGAGATCGCACTGAATGAAGGTATTTATACCCATACCTATTGGATTATCGGCTCACCGTTTGAAACACGGGAAACTGCAATCAGGACAATAAAAACAATGAAAGAGTGGCTCGGGAAGGGAATATCCACATGCAGTGAGATCAATCTTCTTGTCGGCTATCCCGGAACCCGTTTTTACAGGGATTATAAACAGTATGGTATTACCTGGCAGGATCCGGATTTCAGTCATTATGATGGCAGGAGTACACCGGTGTTTGAAACAAGATACCTGACAAAAAGGGATATTGAATACCTCTACCATCGTGCCCTGGATGAGTATTGTGAAGCCCTTATGGAAAGAAACGGTGACCGGAAGACTATTATGCAAAAACTGGGAAACAGGATGCCTGCATTTGATCCTGCTGTTATGGAAGCAGTGTTTTGATAGAAGGGACACGGAAAGACACGGAAAAAAATCTGTACAAGTAATCTTTTTCATTGCAATCTTAAAATAGTTACATTCATCTGCGGTTTTTAATTTTTGTAATGTACCAGCTATCGGTAGTAAAATATTCTATTTATAGTTTAATTTTACCATTTAGAAATAGATAAAACCCATTACCATAGAATTATCGTTTATTTTTGTCTCAGTATCATCTGATGTTAAAAATAATGACTTGTTTATATCTTCTTGTTGTTTATTTTTAATATAAATATCTTCTGTTGCAGTAGATATCATTTCTGAATTACAAGAATTTAAGAAGTCAATACTTTGTTCTAATAAATCCTTTATAAAACCTTCCTACATCTCTTGTTTTAAATAAGTCTCTGCTATCATAGGAATAATTTCAGCATGATAAGCAACTTTCTTTTTACTTCCACCCATAAAAGTTAAGAATATTTCACTACTAATTGCCGAGACATTACCAATTTTTTCTAATTGCATCTATGAAAATCTATTACTTTACTGGCCATTATATGCTCACATAGAATGACTGTGTGTTTCTTCCATGTCTCTTCCGTGGTAAATAATCTTACCATAAGTCCCGGGTTATGGGGAAAATAACTTCCACATGCCAGAGATCAATATTTTTATAACGAAAAAATCGAACTCAAAATCATACCCTATTTATGGAGAGTATTGCGTAAAAAAAGTAATTCAGGTATACTCTTCAACAAATGAAGCAGATTCAGGCAAAGGTTACAGGGAACAATCAGATTGCTAAGGATTATTATAAACTCGTCTTTTCCTGGGAACCTCCCCCGGATACGGGTCCCGGGGATTCTTATCCGGATTTTCCCAATCCGCAACCAGGACAATTTATTACCATAAGGGTGTCGGAAACGACTGTTCCGCTTTTACGAAGGCCTTTTGCTTTTTCCGGTTATAATGCGGAAACCGGGGAGGCATCTATTATCTATCTGAAACGGGGAAAGGGAACGGAAATTCTTGCAGGGAAATGCCCCGGTGAGTATATTGATATAATCGGTCCCCTCGGCAATTATCTAAAAAAGCCGGAAAACAAACAAAAGCCTGTTCTTGTTGCAGGAGGAATCGGTCTTGGCCCCCTGTTGTATTTCAGCAGCATGCTGGACCAGTGGCAAATTCCCCATCTCTTCATTTTCGGGGCACGGACAGCACGTTACGTACCGGATATGAATTCCTTAAAAAATGTAGCTATTTGTACAGATGACGGGAGTAAAGGATTTGCCGGAACAGTTGCCGATTTTCTTAATAACTTCGAAGAAAAAGAACTGGAACATACAATGCTTTATTGCTGTGGTCCCCTTCCCATGCTTAAAGCATGCCATGGATTTGCAACAGAGTATGACCTGGAATGTTATGTCGTAATGGAACAGATTATGGCGTGTGGTGTTGGTGCATGCATGGGATGTACAATCAAATTGAAAAAACCGCAAGGATATGCCCGTGTCTGTACAGAAGGACCGGTTTTTAAAAGCAGGGATATTGCATGGACTTGAGTATTTACATCGGAGGGAAAAAACTCGTAAACCCGGTAGGGGTTGCTTCCGGTACATTCGGATACGGATCCGAATACGAGAAACTGGTGGATTTCACCGGGCTTGGGGCACTTTATACCAAAACAGTTACCTTAAAATCCCGTTCAGGGAACAAATGCCCCCGTATTATTGAAACACCATCCGGGATGCTTAATTCAATTGGTCTGGCAAATGTAGGGGTTGACCGGTTTATTTCCGAAAAACTCCCGCTGCTTGAGCAAGCCGGGTGTGCTTTAATACCGAATATCGCCGGCTTTACAGAGTATGAATATGCAGCCATACTGAAAAGGCTTGAAGCGAGTCACCTGCCCTGGGGATATGAAATCAATATTTCCTGTCCGAATGTTTCCCATGGGGGCTTTACCTTTGGAACCAATCCTGCCATGGTGGAACATCTTACAGCAAAACTCAGAAGAATAACGGAAAAACCGCTTATTATCAAGCTTACCCCGAATGTAACGGATATTCGCGGGATTGCACAGGCAGCGGAAAACGGTGGTGCAGATGCAGTGTCCTGTATCAATACCCTTGTCGGGATGGTCATCGATACAAAAACAAAAAAACCTGTCCTCGGCAATATAACCGGGGGGCTTTCCGGTCCGGCAATCAGGCCAGTCGGGGTCGCTTCTGTGTACAGGGTAAAGCGGGCAGTTACCATTCCTGTTATCGGACTGGGCGGTATCATGACCGCGGATGATGCAATCCAGTATTTCCTTGCAGGAGCATCTGCAATACAAATCGGCACAGGTAACTTTGTCGATCCCGGCATCCCGCAAAAGGTACTGGCCGGGATTAAAGATTACTGTGAACACGAAGGAATGAAAACCATAGGGGATTTCCATCAATTTATTGAATGATTCTGCCCCGTGGGATTTTTCCCTTGACTTTATAAACATACATAAACTATACTTTTTTTAATATAAGCAAAGAGAATTATTTTAGGAGTATAAAATGAGTGACAGTGATGATTTTAATGATATGAATTCCACCATGGGAGGATCGACAGCAGATTTTTCCGGGGGTCCCAATCTCCGGGATGAAACAGATCTTACGGGAATGGATGTTGACTCTGCAAAAGAGTATGTTCTGTCATATATAACTACACTGAAACAGACCCAGAGGGAACTGAAAGTTATTGAAGGAGAGCTTGATCTCTGGCAGAAACGTGTTGAATTTGCCAAAGAAAGGGGAAGGCCGGATCTTATAAGTGCAGCGGAAATGAAAGCCAGGGAAATATCGGAGAAATATGCAAAACTTGAATTGGAAGAAAAAGATCTTGCAGGAAAAGCAAGAATTCTTATGGAAAATTTTAAAAAATTAAAAACAGGATTTACCCCGACTGTTGATGCAGAACAGCTTGCAGCAGAGCTGGATATGATTACCGGCGGGCCGGACAAGGTCGCGGAAAAGATCATAGAGGAAGAAACAATAGCAGAACTGGAAAAACTCAAACAGAAGTTAAAAGATGAGGGTTCTTTATAAAAAGGGTTCTTTATAAAAAGGGTTCTTTATAAAAAAAGCTGTCTGAACTGGATCAGACAGCCGTGATTCTCTTCTCATTCAATAATCTATCTTAATTTATTTTTAATTTCCTCCCCGATCTCATTTCCGATTCTGGTAAAGCCGGCAGCCTGGGCACCTGCTTCGTCTGTACCCATTGCATTAACGGATTTCACTACAGTAAGAAGTATTTCACCTGTATCAAGATCAACAACCTGAACAGTTCCAGAGCACTTGGCAAGAATTTTACCATCCCTCTTGTTAAAATTCAAAACCCTTGTAGTCCCAAAAATAGCCCGCTCGACATCTGTACTGAATTTCGCAACAAGCACATTAATGATATCAAAGTCACTCTTTTCGTTCAGTTCAGCAGGATTTAAAGAAAGAAGTTTTACCTTAAAGCCTTCACTGGATAATGTACTTAACAGGGAAGCGGCAGTATCTGTTTTTTTCAAAGAAGATGCATTTATATCGAGATCAAGAATAACGATTCCTGTCATGATATTCTTTGCATTTGAATCTACCATATATTCAAAAACGATTTTTTTCCCTGCTATAAGGCTTCCCAGACCGTCTACTATTTCATCATACTGGTACGGAACCTCCCACAATGGTTCCAGATAAGATTCCATATCCAATGACATCCGGACTGTTTCGGATCCGACAAAATTCGGGATTGGATGATTAAAGGAAATCATCCCGTTTTCATCTGTCTTCATTTTTTGCGACCGGATCTGCAATTTCCCCTGTTTTGTCATCTCCTTATACCCGATTTCCAGGACAATATCCGGGATTCCCGGGTCATTCTCCGATGTACCGGCAGCAACAACTACCATAAAGGGCTCTGCAAAAGACTGCCCTGCCAATCCTTTAAGATTATCATTAATTTTGATAAGATTTATATTCTCAATAGCACTTTTTGCTTTGTCGATGGCTTCTTTAAACAATATATCCGCATTAGGTATAGTTGATGTTGCTGCTGCTCCGGCTGCTTCAATATATTTTATCGCTGCATCATAATACTTCTTCGCTGCTAAGGATTCATCACCTTTTTCCATCGGTATATTGACCGCATCGTATTTCTTCTGGAATATTTCCTTGATTCGTTTTCTCTCTTTTTCCAGTTCCTTTTTTTCGTACCTGGCAAGTAAGTAGATGGTTAACTTTTCCCCCTCCTTATGGGGGAGTTTTTCCCTGACCTCGAATCCGGAAACCCTTGCAGAACCTTTGGTCTTCACTGTCTGGGAAATATCCGATGAGAATTCATCGAGTGAAGCTTTTGCTGTAGCAGTTGTCTCGGAATCAACCTCGACACCAATAAACATAATAATGGAATCCATTAAATCCCGGATTGCGTTATCTTCTGCTTCAGAAATATTCCCGGATTCACTCGTGCCTGAACCGATAAAATATTTATACTTTTCATCTTCATCCGGCGGACTAAAAAACCAGTCTGGTGCAGATTGAACAGATTCCCCATCACTGGTATTATTATTGGGTTCAGGACTCCCAACACAGCCGGAAGAAATAAAAATAAAAGAAATTAATAAAATAAAAAGGAGCCGGACAATATTTTTTTTCATTGTGTCCTCCTTGAACGGTACCTTGTGAATTACTATCGTGCCTCAACGAATGTTGAGGAGTGAAAAAAGAGACCCGGGAGAAATTTCTCCCGGGCATATGTTGTCTTATTACGAAGCTTTTTTAATCCTCGAAACCGTCTCCCCATGCTTCCATCACTCTATCTTTTGCAGACTTTTCTTCCTCTGTTTCCGGTTTCACCCCGTTTAACGCCCTTTTCACCGCATCTGAAATCTCTTTTTTAGGAACAGTCAGGAGAAACAAATATCTGAACTCTTCGTGATCGACATTACCGTCACTGTCAAAATATCTTTTCCTTACCCAGAACTTATCCTGCTCCCTGAATCCGGCGAACTCCCCTTCGGAAACACTTTTTACAACTTCTTCCATATAGGTTTCGATAAAGTCCTTGTCTCCTGCCGCAGCACCAACAAACTTATCCCTTACCTTATTCTGTATCATGGCAGCGAGTGCACTCATCGCAGAAAATTTCTTGGCCCACATCTCGACACCTTCTCTTGATTGTCCGGTATGATCTTCAATTAATACATAAAAGTTTTCATATTCCGGGAGTTTTTCAAGTTCGATCGCGGTTTTTTCCACCCAATCCGGGATTCCTCCGCCAAAATCCGTGTTTCTGTGTTCAATAATTTGTGGTGGAGGCGGTGGGGGCGGTGTCGGTTTTGCAGTCGGTTCCGGTTTCGGGGTTGGTTCCTCCACATCCGATGACACGCACCCGAACATAGCCCACAATAATACCAGAACTGTAAGCACTGACAATATTTTTTTCATTATATTCCCTCCTCAAATAAATAGAAAATTGATCGGGTTTAAATTATTATCCTTAATAGAATTTTTCCCGATATATCATAATGAAAAGAGGCAACGCCCCTTTACAATCCTGAATTAAACGTAATCGTCTTTCCCCTTACCAGTACTGCATACATCTCTTCCAGTTCACTCATCGATTCAGTTGCATCATAAAAAACATTCTTAAGATCTTCTATGTCCCCGATAAAATAAACAGCGTATTTCACTTCATCCGCAGACTGGTAGATAAGATCATAGGACTTTATATCCCTTTCAACCTTTTTCCATAATTTACTCATTGCCCTGTCATTCGGCGGGTTCTGAATAATAATCTCAAAACGGATACCGAGTTTCTTTATTTTATCGACCATATTTTCATTTATCTGCTTAAATATCTGGGGCATGACCTTTGAATAAACAACACCCTGGATCGCCTTTAGCCGGGCGTCTTTCTGGGATACTTTACTGAATGACGCTTTTGCATCAAGTTGATTGTATGCCACTGATCCGACAAGTTCTCCGGTAGAAGCCTGGAATGCCTTGGTCTGCACATTGGCAGTACCGTAGTATTTTCCACCGGGTTCGGTTTTACCCTGGGTTTCCCCGGTTATTTCAACATATACATCCGCATTCAGTTTCTGGGCAATCCACTGGACAATACTTATCGATCCGCCGGTTTCTTCTTCATAGACAAGTTGATTATCTTCTTTAAGCTTTTCTGCCTGGGCAAGATCTATTGCTGTCCTGCCATTGGAAATAAGGTAATCATTTGCTATAGTAATTGCCCCTTTTATAAAATAGGGGTCTTCTTCTACAGTTTCTTCACTAAAGTAGACTAAAAAAGTCATTTTATCGATATATTTTCTAATATATTTTTCTTCTTCTTTAGTAATCTCACCATACACTTCTTTATCGGTAACCGGCTCATCGTCTTTATCCTCATCTATGTCCGTATCATCTTCTGTGGTATACTCAGTATCTGTATCATCCTCCTTTTCCCCATCTCCTATAATCCCATGAGCTTCCAGACTCCCTGCAACTGCTTTAAGCTTGACCAGGAATCTTCCCTCGTACACATACTCCTCTCCTACTTTGTCTTTCCGTGTTCTTTCGATCATTTCCACATAGCTATTTATATGTTTGGAGTTGTAAAGCATCTCATCCAGTGTTGATTTATTGGCTTCTTCTTTGCTTTTTCCGATTATTTCCCGGACACCTTTCTGTACCGCAGATACTTTTGCAAGCATCATTGCCTCTGCCAGGGAAGTACTTTTCCCGCCACCCACGTATTCCTTTTCATCCGGATACGTCTGGACGGGTTTATCGTCCTTCTTGTCTTTATCCTTGTCCTTCTTTGGGGGAGGTTCCGAAACACAGGAGAAGATGAGAAAAAGCATGCATGCCAGAAGTATAATTTTTTTCATTCCATATCCCTCCTTTTATGATTTCCAGACAAGGGCAAGACCGCCAAGGATCCCGCCATAGTTTTTAAAGAAATTACTGAACGTAAACCAATACGAATACCCCACATCAAGAACAAATTTGAGATCCCGGTTAACAAGGTAATTCACCGATACATACCCTTTAAACCCTGCATGGGTAAAACCCGGTTCATTGTCTTCGTCATCATCATTATCCCATGGTATGACAAGGGTTCCCCCGGCCGCGATGGTTGGCGCTATCTGTAATCTTCCCATGTAGAAATTTATATCACATCCCACGTAAAAATTCAGGGGCATTCCATAATCTAAAATTATGCCATATCCTTCAAGACCTTTGGTCGTCATGTCCGCAATAGGCACCTCAATACCAAAAATCGGCTTAACCAGATAAAGTCCCATTGACCATATGGCTTTAATACCCGGCATAATACAGAGTGTTTTGGATTCAGGATCGGCCAATATATGGCAATAAAGAATACCATCTACCCCAATCCGGGGGACTTCGACAAGCTGGTCATCCACCCTGGGCTTGCCATAGAGGACCGTTGCCTCGGATATCTCTTTATAGACCGATTTCACCAGTACAAGCCCTGCATGCATCTCCTTACTAAATCCGCTTTCCGTTTCCTTTGAATGAATAATTTCAAATTCATATCCCGGTTGTATTCCCATGTTCTTCCCTTTTTCAATAACGACTTCTGCCCCGTGAACCTCGAGAACACCTGTCTTTATGGTAAAAAGGGGAATTTTCTTTAATTCAAGCTCCAGATTTGAAGAAACCGATTTTACCGCATCGAGCCAGGCATCTTCCTTATCTACGGAAAAACCCGATGTCTCTATTTCCGGTTTTGCCACTACTTCCATGGTACTCGCATCCAATACTGTATAGGAAGTAATGAGTTTCACCTCATATCCGGTAAAATCATCATCCTCATCGTATACTTTATCTTCATCAAAAAATGTCACTTCCGGGATAATAACGATAAAAGAAGAAATAAGGGCATTAAAATCCGCTTCGGTAAAAATAACATGCCCGAATGATACTTCTTCCGGTATTTCGGTCTCCTGTTCTTTTATCTTTTTGATTCTTTCAATAAATTTATAAAGGTCATCATCGCTTGAAAATCGCTTCCGAACTTCCAGAACCCTGAATCGTCCCATATCTACAACGGTTTTTCTGATTGTTGAATCAAGGGAACCAACGACATCGGAATGAAAATCCGATCCATAATAACTGATATTGAATATAGATACATCCTTTTTTTCTGACACCTCTGCCGCAGTAACTCCCGAAATAAGTATGCAGGATGTGATAAAAAGTAAAAACAATAATTTACCCTTATTCATACCATTTTCCTCCTTATGCATTGTCTTAATACATAAGTATATCGTTCGATTTTTTTTTTTCAAATTATTTTTAACGAAATTAAGGTGAAAAATTTCATGTTTTCTCATATTAATAACACTTCATATTTACCATGGTGACAATTTTTTTTATACTTTTTAAGAGAGGTTCTTGCAAAAATACCATATTTACTGCAAGAACCAACCTGTACAAAGGTGGAGTATTTTTAATTCTTTTTAATATAATAAAATAAAAATACTCTAAAACCAATTGTAAAAATCACCTTGTTGAAAACGACAATTGGCTAAAGAAATAATAATGAGAATCGGAGATCGTATGGAACCAAAGATTATTTTAATGTTATATATTGTTCTTTTTGTCCTGGAATACCTGTGGGAAAGATTTCTTGGTATTATAAATATGCGTTATGTACTGAGCCGGGGTGAATTGATTCCCGATTTTGTACAGGGAATCATAACACCGGAAGAATACCGGAAATCGATAAAATATACTCTTACAAAAGAAAAATTCGGTATTATAGCAAATACAGCCTCATCGATCTTTCTCCTCCTCCTTATTTTAAGCGGATTTCTTGGTTTTATGGATTCACTCATATCCGGTTTTAAATTTGACAGGTATACATATGGTGTTATTTATATCCTGTTCATCGTCTTAATATTCAGGCTTTTTGCCCTTCCTTTTTCACTTTATGGTCAGTTCAGTATCGAAGAGCGGTTCGGTTTTAATAAAATGACCCTGGGGTTGTTTTTTGTTGATCTTTTAAAGAGTCTTGTACTCTCTGCTATTCTTTTTATCCCCCTGCTTTACCTTCTCTTCTTTTTTATGGATAAAGCAGGAAATTTCTGGTGGTTTTATGCATTCGGAATATTTACATTGGTTCAATTTTTCATTATGTTCCTCTACCCCACCGTAATAGCCCCCCTGTTCAACAAATTCACCCCACTGGAAGAAGGAACCCTCCGGGACAGGATATTTACCCTTGCGGAAAAGCTGGGATTCAGAACAAAAGGCATTTATAAAATGGATGGGAGCAGGCGATCCGGGCATAGTAATGCATATTTTACGGGAATTGGAAAATCAAAACGGATTGTTCTTTATGATACCCTGATTGATTCCCTAAAAGAAGAGGAGCTTGTGGCTGTCCTCGCACATGAAATAGGACATGAGAAAAAGCATCATATCAAAAAAGAACTTGTCCTTTCCTTAATCGGGAGTCTGGCCGGGTTTTTTATTATAAGTCTTTTACTCCAATTCCCCCCCTTTTTTAAAGCATTCGGTTTTACCGGGCCCAGTTTTCATGCTGTTCTTATTCTCCTTATGTTCTGCTCCGGGCCTTTCACCTTTTTCATAAAGCCGGTTTTTTCCATTCTCTCACGCAAATATGAATATGAAGCAGACAGGTTTGCTGTTACATCAACAGATGCTGCCGAAAGCCTGAAAAGTGCTCTTATTTCCCTGCATAAAAACAATTCAGGTAATCTAACCCCGCACCCTCTCTATAGTTTTTATTATTATTCCCATCCCACACTTGCAGAAAGGGTCAGGGCGATCGAAAATGTTACACAATAGATTTCATTTTTATGATTTTTTTGAATTTACTTACCAGTTAAAAGATTATACTATCTTAAACAGGGAGTTGTCCGATGATAATAAGAAAAAGAATTTGTGAAAAAGATATTACAAAAGCATTCGATATAAGGAATCAAATAGATATATATCTTGAATTATACGGTGAAGAAAAACCATTAATACACAAACCATATGAAAAAAAACCTGGTGAAAAGCCGGAAACCCAATCGGGGTCTAAATCTAAAACCGAATCTGAAACAAAGTCCGAATCCGGGCAGGATAAATTTTCTGGGGTATATGAATACGGCTGGACAATCGGGATTACCGGCACTCATGAAAACTGGATTAAAACGATGAAAAAGGATGATAATGCACTTATTATTCAACTGCTGTTTAAGACAGCAAAAACAAATTTCAGGATAAGAGAGATAGCACCTTCGCTTCTCCTGTTCAAAGAATTAAAACCGTCGCTGCTGGACAAAATCTCGAATTACTGGCAATCATTTTCACCGATTTTAGGCATCGTCGATAAAATACCGATGAAACCCGGGAAAGACACCCTGTTGAATCTTATTCCCTCTGCACTTTCAAGCCTGAATCTTACCCAACTTTCGGCAAATGAACTACGGTGGTATGTAAAAAGTATTTCTACACCGTCAATGGAACCGGGAATTGAATGGTGTATATCAAGAAAAGCGATAAAACGTGCAGGAAACCGGATTACCGGGAATATTACCGTGATGATCGAAGAGTGTGAAGACAGGTCAGAGGAAAAAGATAAAGATAACGATACGCCTGAATTTTATATAGAACTCAGATCCAGATTGTTATTAAAGGATTTCTTCTTGCGGGAATACTGGCTTCCCCGGATGATATATAAAGGACAGGAAGAATATAAAGAACCGAAAGAATATAAAGAACCGGAAAAAGCATTTGAAATAAAGATAATGCCGCAGACTCAAGATTCCCGGGTGCTTTAAAGAATGATCAGGAATATAATGTATAATAATTACAGAAAAAGTTAAAAGAAAGGTGATACGGCATATGCAATTTTTTATTATTATAATAAGTATCTCCCTTGGGGCCGTTGGGCAGTTATTTTTAAAACTGGCTGCAATACATGCATCAGGGAGTAATCCAGATCAGGTAGTACAGTATTATTTACGCCTGTTTTTAACCCCATACACTTACCTGGGTGCGCTGTCATATGGAGTAAGCTTTTTTGTCTGGATGTTTTTGCTGAAAAAATATGACTTGAGTTTCTTAAGGCCGCTCGTCGGATTCGGGTATATTGTTACTTCGATTCTTGCATGGATTGTTTTAAAAGAAAAAATTACTGTTGTAAGATGGATCGGAATCGGGCTTATTGCTTCAGGGGTTTACCTGGTGGGAATTACGATAAAAACCTAAGTATTTATTACTTAGGTTTTATTCATAATAATAATACCGCTTTTTATTGTTCCTGAACTTTTTGAAAAGAATTACACCTATTATCCCTGCTGCGATAATAATAATTACAAGAATAATAATATGAAGAAAGCCCGGCCTGGTGGTATCCTCTCCCCCTTTCTGTGAAGTATTCCCGAAAAGCCATGACCAGGTATTGGTAGATGCAGTATTCGTCGCTTTGTCTCCTTTTTCCTTTTTATCGTTTTTGTCGTTTCCTTTTTTATCCGGGGGATTTGTGGGGCCTGTCACCGGTTTCCCGTCTTCTCCGATAACGACTTCCCCGGAATCAGACCGGTTATTTTTTTTCTCTTTTCCATTCTCTCCTTTATTCTTTTCTGCTGTAGTACCTTTTTCCTTATGAATTCTTTCTATGTATTCGACCAGGGTCTCACCTTCGTGTGTATCTTCTTTTTTCCCCTCAAGAAATTTATAGATTTCATCCCTGGAAGCATGTGCAAATACCGTTGACAGATCATCCGGATTACCATTTCCATTATCATCATCATCATATTGTTCATTATTATCATCATTGTCATTCTCATCCCAATCAAAGGGATCGGTTTCATCCGTGATATTTTCGTCCGATGAATCATCGTCATCATCCTGGCTTTCTTCCTCTGTCAGGATGGTAACAACCACACTGCCTTCTGCCCAGGGACCATCTGTTGAATAAGCTGTTATCGTGATTGTATGATCTCCCGTATCCTCGAATACCCAATCCAGTAAGTATTGTTCATTTAAGCCTGCAATCATATTTCCATCAATAGAAATTTCAAGATAAACCCCGCTAAGATTTGCTTTTACTACCTTTGCTTCTATGTGAACCGGTGTCCCGGTGACATATTGTGACATGTTTTGGGGGCTTATAATTCTTAAGGAAGGAGATTGCGGTAAAGGACGCATTGCCAGTCTCTTTATTTCATCTTCCCGTAATGCCCTCCTGTAATAATAGACTTCATCCAGGTATCCTTTAAAAAAATAATTCACTGAATTAAAAGGCTTGATTCCCCCGATCATGAAATTAGAATCTGATTTCCCGTAATCCGATGTCCGGGCATCGACTGTAGCCGACACCTCGCCATTGATGTAGATTAAAAGCTGTTCCCCTGTTGCTACGGTGGCAATATGAGTCCATTCATCTGTCATAATATCTTCCGGGGCAAAGGTCGTATAGTTATTTGTAAGGGTCCACACTGCTATTTTCCCCGTTTCATTAAAGCTGGAAATGAATGCCCCGTATTGTCCCATAATACCGGTAAAGGGTTTTAAAGCCGTGGCTTTCATCCAGTATGCAACAGTAAATGCGGACAACCCGTTTGCCAGCGGATGCTCTGTTTCCACATTCCCACTTCCGTCAAAAAACAGGCAGCTCCCGTATATTCCTTCCTCTTCCCAATCGACAAAATTAATGTTCCCGTTATTATTGTTCCCGGATGAATCATGAGCGATAAGCCCTGACGCTTCATCAAAGTCCCAGTATGCCAGGAGATCTGACTGGGCTTCCAGAACATTAACCATAATGGTTTTAGAATTTTCATCATACTCGTTATCTATCGCTTTTACAGTAAGAAGATGTGTACCGGGGGTAACACCGGCCCAGATAAACTCATAGGGCGGTTCATAAGCCATCCCTATATGATATTCCTGGGTATACACCTCTACACTCTCAACAAAACCATCCAGGTCGGTTGCATTCACTATGATTGATATATCAAGGGGACCATCATAACTCGAATTCGCCGGGGGATTGAGAATTTCCACCGTGGGGCGGAGATTTTCGCCCTTGCTTGCAATGGATTTGAGTTCAGTTTCCCCAATTGCATAGCTGTAAAGCCGGACATCATCTATCGCACCGGTAAAGTTGGTGTCCCCGGGGCTGAAAATGCCCCCGCCACTATTAAATGGAGAATCCGATCTCCCGTAATCGCTGACAGCCTGGGTGGAATTTCCGATCAGCGAACCATCAAAATAAAGCCGCATGCCGCTTTGATTACCGATAACTGCCAGATGATGCCATGTATTCAACTGGCCGGGATACTTGACTTCGATTCCTCCCTTCCCGATGGTATACACCTGGAGTATCAGGTCATTTGAAAAACCAAGGCTTACCACCCCTGCCTGGCCAAAGAACCCGACTTTGGTTCCCCCTTCTTCGGGTTTTATCCACCCGGCCATGGTGAATTGTGAAAGCACATTCATCAGGGGGATGTTGGTGGTAATATATGCAGTGCCGTCAAAGTATAATGCACCCCCGCCTTTTACACCATAGATTTCCCCGGCATTGTATGGTGTCCCGTGATGTTCCTTGCCTGAAATATCCTGGACCACTCCCCCTACCACCGAGTCCATTGGCCAGTGTCCGATAAGCAAATTTTCCGCAGTTACCCATATGAATACGGCAGTATCCTGCTTCATCCCTGCATTGTTTTCGGCAATCGCCGTTATAAGATAATCTCCCGGCTGTACATTTTCCCAGGTGTATTCCAGAGAATTTGCAGGAACCGTGGTAAGATGCTGGTTATTTGCCCTTATTTCAATAAAATGGATTCCACTGGATAAATCTTCTGCCGTTACCCGTATATCAATATTACACGGCCCCTGGAATTTCTGGTTTTCAGACGGTTCAAGAATCTGGACGTCCGGTGGGTTGGAAAGAATATTCTTTACATAAATCTGTACCGCTTCTTCATCCCTGCTTGAATCATTATCCTCTGCAACTACCTTTAAAAGATAAGATCCTTCGGGGACATTCTGCCAGTTAAATGAAAAATAGGAATCGCCTGTTTCATAAAGCAGCTTTTCATTTGCATAAAGCCACATTTTTACCACACTTCCATCCGAATCCTCTGCTCTTGCAGTAATGGTGATATTGGAATTGATGGGGAATTCCTGATTATTCCTGGGTGTTTCAAAAACAATATGCGGTGATAGATTGATTCCCGTATCCTGTTCTTTCGGAATCTGGGCGTAAAAACGGAACCAGTCTACCTGGACAGGGCACATACTCCCACTGAAACGCAGATAAACATCATATAATCCGGCAACAGTTTCGATGGAGGATTTATCAATGATATATGAAGTAATCCCTCCTGTTCCGTTTATTGGAATGGTGCAGAGGGAGAGAGAACCGTATTTATTCTGAGCCCTTATCTCAATTTCCCTATCGGTACCTGTACCAAAAGAGGCATTGCAGGAAAGCTTTATTTCTACTTTCTTTAAGGAACTGTCAAAGTAAACGGATCCGTACCTTGTGTAATTTCCGCTTGACGATGACCGTATGGTGGTAACCCGGTTTGCTATTCCCAAAGCAGTGTTATAATCTTCCGCTTCTATTGCATCCCGGGCGTACCTGTGGGCAAAAGATGATTCGATTCCGATGCTATCCTGGTTTATGTTGGTAAATCCCAGGTCCAATACAGGTGACCCGGTCTTTACCTTATAATAGTGGGATTCCGGTTCTTCAAACTCCGGATCCTCGTCTATTATCGACTGCCTGTCATATCCGATGGTATAAATTTTCCGCCAGTCAGAAATATCACAGATAAGGGTGGGTGTCTTTACCTGGTATATGCTACCGGAATGATACATAAAGTTATTATTGGATTCCCGGAAATTGGGATTATTCCATTCGTCAAATACATAGAAATATCTTCCGTTTTTCTTATAAAAGATATTTTGTGTTATTTCGGGATTCCGGGCGTGGCTGCTCGAAGCATCGAACCCGAGTCCGCCATATGTACCGTAATTCGAGAAAATATTGTTTTTTATCGTACAGTTATTGCCGGAAAGAAAAATCGCCCGCCCTTTACTGTTCGATCCCACCATCGTGTGAACGATATTGTTCTCTATGAGAGCATTTGATGTGGATTCACCAACATAAATTCCGGCAGGAATAAGGGCGGAATTCTGTATATAGATATCATGAATACAATTATTGGAAATACTATTGTTCGATCCTGCCTGGAAAAGATAGATTCCCCCGCCTTGTGTAACAGGGGTCACTCTTGAAACATCATTATTTCTTACCAGATTATAACTTGCATCAGGGCCATTGATGATAATCCCGTTCCCGGAAATGTACCTTATCCTGTTCTTTTCTATTATATTATTTCTGCTCTGGATTATCCGGATACCCGATCCGGATGATGATTTATACGCCCCGGATATGATGAAATTTCCCGAAAGAGTATTATTACTGCTTGCATCAGAAGGTCCTTCCCCGGATAAATATCCCCGTAATGAAACGCCATGAAAATTAAAATCATCTATCCGGTTATTCCGTATTTTAATATTTCTGGCATATTTATCCACCACAATACCTGACACACCGGCACCAATAAGCTCGCATGAATCAACAGTGATATTTTCTGCGTTTTCCATATGAATAAGACCGGTTTCATCATAAAAGCTGGTAATACCACTGGACTTAAATCTGGTTCCAACGATGATAAGATCATGAAAACTTATGTTTTCTACCGGAGAACTTCCTGAACTTCCCTTTAGTTTTATAATGGTTTCTGTTTCCGGGAAAAAAATACACTGGTTAGAGACAGGATTATTCCTGGGGTAATAGTAAAGAATTCCGGTATCACCATCATAATAGTACTTACCCGGGCAATCGAGTTTGAATATCATTTCATTTAACGAAAGGCTTCCCGGATTAAGAACCGCGATTCCCCTGTCCCTGTTTTCAAAAAAAGCGGATGTATCCCTGAACCCCACATTGGTAGACCATATCATTCCATCATAATTATTCCATGCAGTAATTTTAAGACCACCGGCAATAAAAACGTCATCTTCACCATAGTTTTCATAAGTCACCCTGTTTCCGGTGGGATTCGAATCCGGCTCTGTAAATTCTATAGGGGTATCTATATAATACATTCCTTCCCTGAAAAAAACAGTAATATCTTCTGAAATACCGCCGCCTATAATCGTTCGCACCCTTTTTCTGGCACCATCAAAGGTTTGAAGCGGATTGTCTATAGCCCCGGTATTTGTATCATTTCCGGTAGGTGAAACATATAAATCGAGGGAGAATACATGATAATAAAAGAGATTAAATAGTATTACGATTAAAAATATGGTTTTATTTTTCATTTTTTGCTTTTACACTTTATACATTACCATGAATAGCGGAAAAAGTCAAATATATGTTGGGTGTAATTTTATGACCGGCTTTTTTGGTTCCTTTAATGTACCGGACAAAGGTAAAGAACTGCCTGTTTCTGTGTGACAGAATTTCAAATTATTTCTTAAAAAAAAAAAGAAAATAAAAAAGTGATTGAAGAAATTATAATAAAGGTATATAATCGCTCCAACGAAAGTTACAGGTAATTAAAAACCTTTTGTCCTGTGTTCCGGGTTCCTCCCCCTTTTCCTGGACGCAGGACTTTTTTTATCCTGAAAACATTCTATAGAGTAATCCGCCGGTTAATTGAACAGCATTCTCCGGGCACATTTCATGACAGCAATAGCAGCGGATACACTTTTTATGATTAATTTCTGCATATGCTGCATCTTCCCCTGCAGAGTTTATTATCGTAATAGCAGACTCCGGACATGCACGCTTGCAGGCGCCACAGGCAATACATATATCTTTCCGGATGTGAGGTTTCCTGGTAAATACATTCACAAAAAGCGGAGAAAGCCTGTCCACAAGCTTAAGCCCACCCCCTTTTAAAAGCGTATCGGGAAGTTTGAAATCCCTGCATCTGATTTCGGAGAAATCAGCTCCAATCAATTCGACCTGTTCCGGTGAATTGGGTGTAATACCCAGTCTCCGTGCTTCGGTTAAAACAGGATTATCCTTTGGCGACAGTCCTGCAATTTCTCCTGCAATAATATCCAGAGCCAGGGGATTTTCCGATGCTAAAAGATATCCGATATTTTTCGGGGTTCCCCCGGATGGACCATTCCCTTCCATTCCAACCACCGCATCCATAATGGAAAGCCGTGGGGGAATGCATCGTATAAGATCAATAAGCATCCTGGCAAAATATCCTTTATTACGGAGTTTTGAATGGTATCCGGGTTTCTTGAGCCCCGGTATTACCCCGAACATATTTTTCACAGCACCGGTTAAATGCATAAAAACATGGGTCTTTAATTTGCATACATTAAACAATACATCCGCATCAAGAACAGGTGCAATAATCTCAAACTGCTTAATAAGAGAACCTTCCTGAAAAGAAACCTGCTTATACTCTGTATTGTAATTCAATTCCCAGCTGTTTTTTAAAGCTATATCATATATACCACACCGTTCATAGCATTTTTCAAGACTCTTCCGGTTATAAGGGATCCCTGACCCCGGGCTATCGGCAATCAGGACAGCCCCCCCCCCTTGTTCAACGAATTTGCAGACACCGGCCAGAATCCGGGGATGTGTGGTCACCGCTTTTTCAGGATCAGCAGCACTTAATAGATTCGGTTTAATAAGAACTTTTTCTCCCGGATGGACAAATTGTTTGATATCACCCATCATTGAAAATAAAACCTTCATCATTTCATCTGAATGCTCATAATCCGGGCACTTTACAATAAATACTTTATAAGCCACTATATCTCCATAAAAAGGAAAGTTGTTCGGATCGTTTAAAAAACGATATGTGATTTATTGGGAATAATCCATATCCCCATCTTCCGATTCTGAATACCGTTTCCCTTCCTGATCCCTGAAAGATATGAAATGCACCTTCCTGGGGAGAAGGTTTTCACGGTCAAAATAGATACTTTCTCCATCAACATGCTTTGTCACTTTAAGAAGCTTTTGACCGGAGGGCGGACCAACAGGAATAACCATGATTCCTTCCGGTGCCAGTTGTTTCAGCAGGGGGGGAGGAATATGATCTATTGAACAGGTAACAATAATTCTATCAAATGGTTCCTTTTCCGGCCATCCATAATAGCCGTCTCCTGTCACTCTTCGTATGTTTTTATAGTGATGATATTCCTGTTCATATTCCCGGTAAAGATTGTTGGTTTCAGCGGCGAGTTCCTCGATTATTTCTATTGTATAAATAAAATTGGATAATTCGGAAAGAAGGGCAGATTGATACCCTGAACCTGTCCCGATTTCCAGTACTTTATGATCCGGTTCAGGGGCGATTGTCTGGGTCATTAAAGAAACAATCCACGGATCTGTGATTGTAGCGCCATATCCTATCGGCATATACGCATGTTCATAAGCACGGTTGATATTTCTTTTGCGGATAAAATTTTCTCTCGGAGTCCGTAAAAATGCTTCTTTTATTCTGTCATCCTGAATGCTATCCCATCTGATAAGATCCTGAAGACAATCCCAGCGCCAGCTTATGAATTTTTCCTTTTCACTTGTATGGGCCAGCATCCATTGAACATATTCTTCTTTATTATCCATAGGAGGGTGAAGTGTCCGTTGAGTGATATCATGCCGTGGAATACCTTCATCCAGGGGAATAAGAACATTGTTACCGGATTGTTTATTATTACTGAAATTTACTCCAGGCGAAGATTTTGTATCCGGGACAAAGGTAACAAAGAGTAAATAACCGGTTAAAAACCCGATAATAATCACAAGAGTATGGCTGATTAACAGGAATATGATTTTTTTAAGAAAAGGTCTTCCGGGTTTTATGGTTTTTATCCCCGGTTTGTTTCCTTTATTCTTTTCCAGTGTACACTCTGGACATAATCCGGGCTTTTTCACATCTACCCCACAAGACAGACAAGCTGGCATAAAATAATTCCTCCTGCAATCAGTCAAATCTTCCGCATAAGTATACAGTTGAGCAATGTATGTGTCAATGATATTTTAAGAATATAGCTACAGGTTCCTTTTAAAAAATTATTCAAGATTCGCGTGCCGCATTCTGAATTCATCAAGATCGATTTTTAATTTCCTGGAAAGCACATTAAATAATGCATCAAGGCAGAGACTCACCGTGTGCTCGAAAACAGCAGCTTTTAAAACAATATTGGATTCTTCAATTGGTATGATAAGGGTTTTATCCGAAACCTCTGTAAGAGTGGATTCCGGCTCTGCGGTGATAATAACCACCATTGCCCCCAATTCCCTGGCCCTTTTTGCAATATATGCTGTATATCCTGTTTGCCCTGTGCAACTGAGTGCTACAAGCAGATCTCCTTTTTGAGCAGCAGGGGTGATTGTTTCCCCGGGAATATAGGCAGGAAGTCCGGCATGCATAAGACGCATTCCAAAGCTCCTTGCGACAAGACCGCTTCTGCCTGCACCTGTTACAAAGGTTCTTTTGATTCTTGGCAGGATATTTGCCAGTTCTATAAAAAATTCCCAGTTCACCCTATCCATTGTCTTGTTTATGCATTCCAGAAGGTACTTCCCTTCCTCTTTTATTCTTTTTATATCAGGCATACTTTCTCTCTTTTACGGATCAGGAAACAAGACTGGATGATTGCTGGTTTAACCTGTTAATACGCTGTGCAAGAAGCCTGGCGAGAAAAATACCATAATGCGGATTCTTTTTGATTGCATCGAGAAAGGCCTCTTTTGATATTTTTAACAAAACACTTTTTCCTTCTGACCGTACTGTAGCTGACCGTCTATTGTTCAATAAAAAAGACATCTCGCCAAGAAAGATATCAGCGGGCGTTAAATAGGAAATTACCTTTCCATTTGCAATAATATTCAACATCCCGGAAACAATATAATAGAGAAAATTGGATTCTTCTCCTTCCTGAAATACAATCTCGTTATTCTGGAATATAACCTCTTCCTGCTCAATAAAAACCTCGGGCACCACATTACTTTCATTCTGCTGGTGATAAAGCTTAAAAATGACTTCATTGCCTTTATCATTATATTCAAGATCGGAAACATATATTTCCGCCATCATGATACCCCGGCCATGTAAAGCAAGGGGATCTCCTGATTGTATCTGTTTTTTTCGTTCCCGCCAGTTAAATCCGTCTCCTTCATCCCGGATAAGGAATGAGGATTCGTTCTGGGTTATTTTGTACTCAAAAAAAACCTTTTTTTTATTTATTTCCGGATCCTTGTTTTTCTCCCGGATCAGTTCAAATATCTCCCTCCCGGAGTCGAGCCAGTCGCTTTTTTCTTTAAAGGATATTTTACAGTTTCCGTGCTCGATGGCATTGATAAGTAATTCGCTTAAAGCGACATTCAGGCATTCTTTTTTCTCCAGGTTTATATAGTTGGAATTAAAGAGATAATTGGAAACAAGATGTGCATAGGTCATCACATCAAAAGGATCATTGTCAATAATAAAAGCACCAAGAATATTTGCAAGAAATTGATTCTGAATATGCCGTTGAAAAAGAATCTGCCTGTTCTGTTTTACAATTCTTAATACCCGGGGAAAGGAGAAATCAAATCGTACTTTTTGAATTAAACTTACAATATTTGAATTCTTTATTTTTGTATCCAGTTGATTTTCTATCTCAGTATCATAGATACCGATTATTCCGCCATAATGGAGCCAGGGATCAGAGATAATCTGATCCAGAATTGAATAAATATCGATGGATTTGTCCATAAAATTAAAGACACTTATCTCGGGAAGTTCATAATTCAGGTATTCCAGACATTTTGCCTTGTCACGTAAAAAAATCGGTTCAAACTCCCTTCCCAGTTCATCGCAAAAAGTGAGAATTCTATGATTCAGACTTTCATCCGAGTTTAGAATTGCTATTTTTTTCATACTATTACAAATTTACTATAATACGGTAAAAGATAAAAAGTCAATAGGTATGATTAAGGAATTTCTTTCTATTCATAACTGCAGTAAAGTAATAAGAATATATGTTTTTCATCATGAAAACGGGGAATCTGAGAACCCATTAGTAGTACTCATGAATATTAAAATGGCTATTTCTCCATTACTTCAAAATCTATACTGACAGAGGGAGGTGCACCCAGGGTTTTACTCCTGTTTCCCGGAGAAGATCCCCCGATGGTAAGAGTAATTATCCCGGATTCCAGAACAGCATCTCCCTTTTCATTGATGATCTGCATATCTTCCGGCGAGACGGTAAACCGGACATTCCTGCTTTCTTTTGCTTTCAAGTGAATTCTTTGAAAACCTTTTAATGCATAACGGGGTGTTTCTATAAAAGCATTGTCATGACTTATATATAATTGAATGACCTCGTCACTCCCGCAATCACCTGTATTGGTAATAGTAACTTCGACAGATACGGTCTCACCTTTTGTAATATGATCTTTGCTTAATAAAGGCGGACTATAGACAAATGATGTATAACCGAGCCCGAATCCAAAAGGAAAGAGGGGTTCTTCCTTTATATAGCGGTAAGTGCGGTTTTTCATGGAGTAATCCGTAAAATCGGGCACCTGTTCAATAGATTCAGGAAAAGTGATGGGTAATTTACCGGAAGGGGAAACATTCCCGAAAAGAATGTCTGCCACTGCATTTCCTCCTTCTTCACCGGGATACCATACATAGAGAAGGGCCTCTACTGTATCAAGTATCTTTGTTACAACCAGTGGACTGCCTGCTGTTAGAATAACAATAACAGGAATACCGGTTTTTACCAGATCATTGATAAAACAGACCTGGTATTCCGGAAGATCGATATGTTTTCTGTCGCCTTCGCCGGAAGTTCCGCCGGCATCAACACCTTCCTCACCTTCATCCTGGGGTGTTATACCCATTACTGCAATAAAAACATCTGCTTTTGTCGGTTCATCCACATACCCATGTGTCACGTTTTCAATCGTTACCTCTTTATTCACCCGGTGGTACCTTACCGAAATACCGGTCCCGGCTTTTTCCAGGATACCTTCCAGAATCGATACCATCCTGCCGCTATGGCCATTGTAGTTACCCAGCAGTAATTCAATATCAGTTGCATTATTCCCGAAGACATAGATATTTTTTAAATCCTTTTTTAATGGCAGGATATTGTTTCTGTTTTTTAAAAGGACAATGGATTTTACCGCTGCTTCATATGCCAGCTCCCTGTGCTTCGGACACTCCACCACCTCATCTCCCAGGGAAGAATAAGGAACAAGTTCCGGTGGATCAAACATGCCGAGTTTAAACCTGGTACGAAAGATATTTTTCAAGGCAGTATCCAGTTGTTTTTCCGTGATTAATCCTTTTTTTATGGCATTTAAAAGATATGTCTGATCATAGATACAGCCGCAATTAAGATCACAGCCGCTGCTTAATGCCATTGCGATCGATTCTTCCGGTGTGGAGGTGACGTTATGATGCAGATGAAAATCAGCGATTCCCCAGCAGTCTGATACAACATGCCCCTTGAAATTCCATTTTTTTCTAAGAGTTTCGATAAGCAGAAATTTATTCCCGCAGCAGGGTTCCCCATTCACCCTGTTGAATGCTCCCATCACAATTTCCACACCGGCATCCACCAGGGCTTTAAAAGCAGGCAGATATGTTTCATTCAGGTCTTTAAGGTTTACTCTGGCATTAAATTGATGACGCAATTTTTCCGGGCCGCTGTGAACGGCAAAATGTTTGGCACATGCAGCAACCTTTAAATAGACAGGATGCTCTCCCTGAAGCCCCTTTATAAAGGCAGTTCCCAGGGTTGCAGTAAGATAAGGGTCTTCCCCGTATGTTTCCTGGCCACGGCCCCATCGTGGGTCACGAAAAATATTGATGTTCGGACTCCAGAAGGTTAATCCCCGGTAGCGTAAATTATTCCCTATTTTCTGTGCGGCATTGTATTTTGCCCTGGCCTCATCCGAGATGGCAGTTGCCACCCGGTAAATAAGCTCCTTATCAAATGTAGCAGCCATCCCGATTGCCTGGGGAAAAACGGTCGCTTTACCCGCACGGGCTACACCATGGAGACATTCATTCCACCAGTCATATTCAGGGATATCCAGCCGCGGTATTGCCCTGCTTATATGAAGAAGCTGTGTCGTTTTTTCCTCTATCGTCATATGGGACACCAGGTCATCGACCCGTTCATCAATAGACCTGGTTGGATCCTTGTAAATGAATTGTGCATTATGTTTTGCCGGCATTCTTTTCACTCCTTCTGTAACCCGGATATAAACAGTATAATGTAATATAATTTATAGTTATTCAGCAACCCCTGAAACGATGACAGGAATGATGTTAAAAAAGAAATTTGAATACCGGCACTCTCCATTATTCCAACCACTTAACAGTTTTTAAATTATTTTCCTTTAATATGGTATTACACTGCCCGACATGGTACTGGATATGTCTTATCATAAGCAGGATTATATCCAGGTTTGTAAATGACCCGGATAATACCGACTTTTCTGTGAGAATGTTGTCATTGAGACTGGTAAAATAATCGATACAGGAATTTCTTACTGTTTCACCATACCTCTTTATCTCCCGGTTTGAAAGAGTTTGCACCGGTTCATCCTCAAAATCAGGATACAGGTGTTTTCCCGGAAAAGGATCCGGCAGCTTTGAATTTTCCAGACGCATCCAGTAATGTATCCCGGATAATGCATGAAAAATATACTGCCAGAACGGCACCCTGTTTTTTTTCTCATACCATAATTCATCCGGACAATAACCGGGTAGTTCTGTAAGCATGGTAAAAGACATAAAGAATTGTTTCCTGCATATCTCCGTAATAATAGTGTTCATTCCTTATACGTATATATAGAATTCTTTTTATCTCTTAATTATAGCGTATTATGAAAAAAGATGCCAGTAGTGATGAATTTCTATAACATTAATATAATTATTGCTAATTACCGGTGAATTTATTACACTAATATCAGTAAATTCATGAAATGGCTAAGATTTCACTATGAATCAATCAATCCCTTTGCGATGTTGCTTATTCTTGGTATATTTACCCTTTACCTTAGTTTTATAAAAAACAAGACAAAATCCACCTATTTTCTTATTGGATTTCTTTCAGGGAATCTCATCTACCTCCTCTATCTGCTTTTGAATTACTGGATCGACATCCCATTTTCCGCATATCTAACATGGTTTTTGCTTAATTTTTCTGCCACGAATTTTATTTTCCTTTCACTTTTTGCAACTCATTATTATAAAAATATCTGGCCTCTGGAATCACGTATCTTCCTGTATTGTTCATTTGCGTATTTTCTTTTTATCTTTATTCCATTTTTATGCTCTTTTTATATATTTCCCATCGTCTATTCATTTGATGTCATCCCGGGATACAATTTATCGATAACAGAAAAGTTTCCGATTTTATACATCATCTTTAAATTAGTGTATCTTCTGGGATTATTCATCTATATCTGGTCCTTTCTTATCCTGGTAAGAAAGGCAATATTTATTGAAACTCACCATAAGAAAGAAAATGATAATGCAACAGAATATTCCCTGTTCCCTGCCCCTGATAAAAAAATTAAAATATTTTTTTTAAAGAAAGTTGTGTGTCTTTTTACACTAAAACAAAGACAGGCAATTGCCTGCCGTTCTTTTGCCCTCTGTATTCTGGGTCATATGTTATGGTTTTTCATTTACGGTATTTATGTAGTAAACCCACAGGTGAATTTGCCTGTTTTTTTAAAGATATTATTAAATTATTTTCCGGTATTAACCTGGCTTTTTTTTATTACTTCTTATATGAACCACAGCCATGATTCGGCAAGCTTTACTATAAAGCTTATCGGTTTTTCTGTTATTCTTCCCATTGTTGCAATGAGCTTTATCAGCAACACCTACCTTTTTCAACACAAAAATAATTTTATGCAAATGAAGATTTCAGAAATTAATTCGATTATAAATGATCTGGATGCGGGGGAAAAAACAACCAGTCCGGAAACCCTGGAATATATAATAAAAAAATACCCCGGTACGAATAATAAAGAAATAATATTCAACCGGCATGGAATAATTAGCCCGGATTCTTTTATCAGTCCCGGGGAGTTTATAATCAAACCGAATGAACTTGCAGATAATAAAATTTCTTTCTATTACACAGAGAATGCCGGAATAAGTGCATTTTCATATCATTTTAAAAGCATCATTTCGGAACAGGATAATCGTCTTCACCGGTATCTCTATTTCATTTTTTCAAAGGGCCATACATATTACCAGGCCGGGTATGTTTTTGAGGATTATCTTTATTATATGCATACAGGAACACGGCTTTGTGTTATATCGATTTTCGTAATTACCATTATCCTCCTTTTAACGGTAACCTTTTTTATTCAGGTTATTATTAAAAAACCGCTGTCCAGGCTTTTATCCGGTGTGGATGAGGTAAAAAAGGGAAATTTCTCCCTGTCAGTCAAAAAGATATATAATGATGAAATCGGGATTATTACCGATTCATTCAATACCATGATTGCATCCTTAAAAGCATCACAGTGCCAGGTGCGGGAGTATGCAAATGACCTCGAAAAAAAGGTAGAAGAAAGAACGACAAGAATTAATGAAAAAGCGCACCAGTTGAAACAGATGAATCTTGCCCTTCAGAATGAGATAAGTGAACGAAGAAAAATAGAAATGCAACTGGAATACAACGCCCTCCATGATCCGCTTACCGGTCTTGCCAACAGAATGCTTCTTTTTGACCATCTCTCATTTATCATGAATCAGCAGGACAGGAAGGATCAAAAGCTGTTATTTTCTTTAATGTTTATGGATATCGACCGGTTTAAAATTATTAATGACAGTCTTGGTCATGAGTTCGGTGACAAACTCTTAATTGAAATCGGCAACAGATTAACACAACATTTAAGAAAACAGGATACCATTGCCCGGATAGGAGGGGATGAATTTGTTATTCTTATGACCGAGATGATCGATATGTTTCATGTACGGCATTGTGCAGACAGGATACTTGAAATGGTAAAAATACCATTTCACTATAATGGTAAAGAATTAATCGTAACGGCAAGTATAGGAGTAACCTTAAGTTCCCAGGGATATAACAAACCCGAGGATATGATAAGAGATGCAGACATTGCGATGTACAGGGCCAAATCCTGGGGAAGAGCCCGTTATGCGTTTTTTGACATAGAAATGCATGAAAAGGTGGCAAAGGAACAGGAACTTGAATCCGCACTTCATATTGCAGCACAAAAGAATGATTTCAAGGTCGTTTTTCAACCGATAATAAATCAACAGACCCGGAAACCCGAAACTTTTGAAGCGCTTATCCGCTGGAAGCACCCTGAACTGGGAAATATTCCCCCCTGTACTTTTATTCCCATTGCAGAAGAGACGGGACTCATTTTATCTATAGGGGATTTTGTGCTGAAAGAAGCCATTCAAACATGTAAAAAATGGCATTCTTCCGGTTATAATAATATAAATATCTCTGTTAATTGTTCTGCAAAACAATTTCTTATTCCTGCTTTTCATGACAGGGTACGGAAAATTCTTGAACAAAATAAATTGCAGCCGGAAAATCTTATACTGGAAATCACCGAATCCTTTTTTCTGGATAATGTTGCAGAAGTTGTGCAGGCCAATCTTCTATCCTTAAAAAGGATGGGAGTTCTTCTTGCAATGGATGATTTCGGTACCGGCTATTCTTCGTTAGCATCTTTGAATCATTTACCGATTAATATACTGAAGATCGACCGGTCAATATCATTAAATATTCCCGGGGAAATAAGTATGTGTAAAATTATGAATGCCATTATTTCCCTTGCACGGTATATTGAATTAAGTGTCGTTGTAGAAGGAATAGAAAACCAGGAACAGATAGATTTCCTTTCCTCGTTTACCGATGTGTCTATCCAGGGATATTATTACAGCAAACCCCTATCCGAGGAAGAGACATTCACCTACCTTAAAAACCACTAAGAAATAGCACGATTGTAATTTATGGGTGGGAATTCGATATCGGGCAAGCCCTATTGACAAAGAAAAATAAGTAACCACAGCGTTGACTACGCCCACAACCCAAATCAAGAGAAGCAGGAAATAATTTATACCTGTAATTACATCAGATCCAGAAAGGATCCGGCCAACGCACG
>JAFGQK010000304.1 GCA_016935735.1 Spirochaetales bacterium
AAGCTTTGACCATTGTACTGAAATGATAGACATGGTTATTATTGTAATAATTGATAATCAAGTGGTCAAAGCAATTGTAGGAATATCATTCTGTAAGGAGGAAAAAATGGGTATGCCGAAATTGCATGAATTTCATTTTGTTATCGGTGAGAGTATGAAAATACGTCTTGAAGAACTGAATGTTTGGGGTAATGTGCATAACATTTCAGGAATTGTTGTACGGATTCTTTCTTTGCTTGTGCCAGTCATAAAACGGGAGCATGACTGGGGAGAGCAGCGGGATAGCCGGTACGAGTATGTGTCGCCCGACCCGAATGAAAAGCGGGAGCATGCACATGTATATCTGCCCAGGAATCTGTACAGGAAGGTGAAGTTGATTCACCATGATTTGAATTTTTTTAGTATGGGGCAGATTGTGCGGTTTTTTATCAGGGTGTTTTTTAAACTGGTAGATGAGTACAAAGAGGATGTCTTGAAGGAATTGGAAAGGATGTTTAAAGAATGGGAAAAAGAGGCCAGGGATAACCGTCTAACACTGCGTCAATATATAAGACAATTAGGGATAGTTGTACGGCATTTACGCCCGGGGAAAAGGATAATCACTGTTTATGATCATCGTTTTATGCCATTCCGGCGATTAAGGCTTTAAAAACGCATAAAAACCACACACATCCTTAAAAACCGGACAACACGCTATCTCTGTATTACACTCAAACCTCGTGCAACGATAAAAAAGACTCATAAAACAGCATTTCCATTGCACGAGGTCGATACTTGTCAATTCCAATCTACCAGGCTTTCCTGGCGCCATGTATTCAGTAATTCTTTATCTTTCTGTCAGGGGCTCTGCCCGATATAGAATTCCCACCCAAATAGAAGTGATTACTTCTGCTTTTTTATCATGTAGAACCGGTGGTATGTTTGTCCAGTCTGCAAAGTTTATCGAACAAAGAAATAACACTGGTGATACGGACCTTTTTGTGTAGAAACTCGCATCCCCGGAAGATATCAGGGAGCAGGATTACTCACTTAATCCCGACCGCTATGTGGGGGTTATTGATTAAGGTATATTTGTGTCTGATTTTATAATGTACACTGGAAAAGAAGAGTAAAAAGGTAAAACTACCTGGTTAAGCCATTAAAAAGTAAGAATAAGTAACATCACCTGAAATATCAACCTGAAAAAAACAAAGCTTTTAAAGGTTTTTTCTTAAGAAATTTCATGATATAATACCCTATATTCACGGTTTTGCAGTATCAATAAGGCACCTTATATATACTATAATCGGGGTTCCGGAATTGTTATTTAAAAAATGGAGGGAAAAGAATGAAAGAGAGAAAAATATTCAAGGAATTGCAAAAAATAATAGTGTGTTTCTTTTTATGTTTTACACTTCCTGCAACCGCCCAGGACCTGGGGGATGTCAACGGCGACTGGAATATAGATATTGTAGACGCCCTGTTAACTGCGCAGTATTATGTGGGATTGAACCCGGGAAATTTCAACCCGGGCAATGCCGATGTCAATTGTGACAACAGTATCGACATCGTGGATGCACTTCTTATTGCCCAATACTATGTGGGACTTATTCCTGCAATGCCGTGCAGTGCGACAAATCCGCCCACACCCACTCCGACGAATCCGCCATCCGGTATTGTTTACGCAGCACCATATGGTTCATCCGGGGCACCGGGGACAGAGAACGAACCCACGACACTCCGGGATGCCCTTTTGCTTGTACAACCGGGGGGAATGATTTATCTGCGGGGCGGGACATACACTTATTCCGAAACAATCCTTATAGAACCGGCTAACAGCGGGAGTCCGGGGAAGACAAAAAGCATTGTTGCTTATTCGGGAGAAACACCTGTACTCAATTTTTCTGCCATGGCAGAGAACTCATCGAACAGGGGTCTCCAGGTAAACGGCAATTACTGGTATATAAAAGGTATCATTGCAGAAGAAGCAGGGGATAACGGTATTTTTATCGGGGGAGACAACAATACGGTGGAACGTTGTATTACCAGGAGAAACCATGACACAGGATTACAGCTGGGACGGTACGACTCCTCTTTCAGCTCGATAAATGACTGGCCGTCGAACAACCTGATTCTCCAGTGTGAATCCCATGACAATGCAGATTCGGATAACGAGGATGCGGATGGATTTGCGGCAAAACTGACATCCGGCACAGGCAATACTTTCCGGGGATGTATATCCCATAATAATATCGATGACGGATGGGACCTGTACACCAAAACCGATACCGGTTCCATCGGACCTGTCACCCTGGAATATTGTATTGCTTACGGAAACGGGACCCTTACGAACGGTTCAACAAGCGGAAACGGGGATAAAAACGGCTTTAAACTCGGGGGAGAAGATATTGCAGTGAATCATACAGTAAAGTACTGTATTGCCTTTAATAACGGAAAACACGGATTCACGTATAACAGGAATACCGGGAGTATGCAGATCGTCAACTGTGCCTCATTCTACAGTGCAGAGAGAAATTTCAACTTTGACGGGGGGAGTTCCACGTTCATCAATAACCTGTCTTACGAATCCGGTGATACGGACAGAATTATCGGTTCCGCCCTTAATCCTGCTTATAATTGCTGGTGGGACGATCAGAACGGGACGATAAATCCATCTGGCTTGAATGTTACCTCTGCCGATTTTGTAAGTCTTGCTATCGGATCAATTTCTTATAATGCGGATGGCACGCTGAATTACGGGAATTTTCTAGCACTTGCTCCGGGCAGCGATCTGGTTGGTGCAGGTATGTCCGGGGGAAATATAGGCGCCCGGTAATATGAAACATGACACCGGGGTTGTTTCACTGGTAAAAATAAAGCCCCGGAAACCGGTTTATATTTCCGGGGCAACGGGGGTAATAATAACTATGGTACAGGTGTCGGATTTAAATACGTGGTAAAAATTACCTTTACCGTTTTATCTGTATCCATTTCAATATAAAATTCATTCCCTGTCTCACCTTCAAATTCAAAGGAGGCAGACTGCCAGGGTGTACCGGGAGGGGGTGGTGTTGAGCCCAGGATAAATACATGCACCTCTGTCCCCTGGTTATAGCTGAACCGGGTTGCACCTGTTATGTTCTCACCCGGGGGAGCAATACGCGGGATCCCGTCACAATTGGGCAGGGCAGGGTCTTTTCCCTCCACTTCAACAGTAAGTATCTGTTGACATTCTGGAAAAAGGGTAATAAGGCCCACGTAGTATTGCGCCACGATCAATGCATCGATGATATCTATCGTTCCGTTACAATCTACATCTGCATTGCTTTCCTGGAAGTTCAGCGGATTCAAGCCTGCATAGTACTGGGCAATCAGGTAGGCATCGATAATGTCAATAGAGCCGTCGGTATTTACATCCCCTGTACCGGAAATAGGTGTCGGAAAAGGGGTAGGAGCGGGTGTCGGAATAGTAGTAGGGGTCGGATCTCCATGTACATATAGTGCTGTAACGGTTTTTTGCCCGTCAATATATAGTGTCGCCGGATTTTCATTTCCCGTGAGGTCACCTTCCCATCTTACAAAAACATCCCGGGCCCCATCGCTGTACTCATGATCATTTGCTGTAAGAGTCACCATAGCAGGTTCTGAAAAACCGACAAATATGGGGTATTGATTTGTCGAGTTTACAGTTGCACTCTCGATTGTTATGGTAACCGTATCACCCACACCCTGTTTATCCACACTCAGGGAATAGTCAGGCGGCGGCGGGCTTTGAGAAAAAGCGAGGACAGATAAGGTAAACAAAGAAAGAACAAAGAATATTATTTTTTTCATACTATTACTCCTTTCATTTTAAAAATCAACAAGTATTTTACATTACTTATATAAAACGTGTCGTCCTGTTGGGTAGATATGGACTTCTTTTCCCAAACCAGGTGTAAATAATAAGGTGGTAGTCCTTGACAGATCAACAGGAATCAATTATCAATTATACGTAATCATGGTTAACATATTAGGTGTTGTCGGGAGTCCCCGGAAAAAGGGAAATACATCCCTGGTTGTCAGGCAGGTGCTAAAAGGTGCAGAGGAAAAGGGAGCGAGTCAACGTATACTCTTTCTGGGTGATGTCATAATCAGGGAATGTGACGGATGCCACCGCTGCTGGAAGGGAAAGGAATGCAGCAAGGTGGATGATATGAATCGGATTTATCAGATTATTAACAAAAGTAATATAATTGTTTTCGGAACACCGGTGTACTGGTATGGTCCGACTGCTTTAATGAAGGCATTTATTGACCGTTTTGTTTATTTCAACTGCCCGGAAAACCGAAAAAAAATAAGAGAAAAATCCGCTGTACTTGTTATCCCTTTTGAAGAAGAAAACCCCGCTGCCGCAGATCTTGTGGTGAGTTTTTTCGAGAAAAGCCTTCATTATCTTGAGATGAAGCTTGCAGGAAAAATATGTATCCCCGGCGTGACAAAGCCCGGTGAGGCGGGAAAAAATAAAGCAATAATGGATAAGGCGTATATGCTGGGCTGTGAAGCGGTACAAAAAGCGGATTCTAAAGGGAACATCAGAAATGTTTTATAAGCAGACAGTTTTCATACATTCTCAGTTATAAGGTTACAGGCGTTAATTGTGGAAAAACATCATCAGGAAGCGATTAATATTTTCCTGGACCGTTATAAACATGATGGTACTGTTCTGGCTATTCTCCTTGGCGGTTCCATTGCCCATGGATTTTCTGTTTATGATTCCGATATAGACTTATCAATAATTGTAAGTGAAAAAGAATTCAGAAAAAGAAAAAACGAGAATAATCTTGCTTTCAGTATCCGGGATATTTGCTCTTATGAAAATGGTTATATTGACTGCAAGGTGGCAGATATTGACTTTTTAAAGAAAATTTCCATAAAAGGAAGCGATCCTGCAAGATATGCCTATAAAGATAATATACTATTATATTCAAAGATAGACAATCTACAAAAAATATTAACCGATATCAGTATGTTTCCTGTGGATAAAATTGAGGAAAGGAGAAACAGATTTGCTTCCCAGTTATTAGCCTGGAAATGGTACTACAGCGAAGGTGTTAAAAAAGGAAATAATTACCTTGAAATCCTGGCTTTACAAAAGATAGTTTTATTTTCGTGCAGAATTATTCTGAATGAAAATCAATTATTATATCCATATCACAAATGGATGCTCAAGGTTTTAGAAACGGCAAAGAACAAACCTCAAAATATCCTGGATAAAATAAATACTATTATTGAAAAACCCTCAATGGAAATTATTGATTCATACTGTAAGGAAATCTTGAGCTTTATTGATTTCACTGAAAAAACGATTGATTGGCCAAATTATTTTCTGCAGGATTCCGAACAAAACTGGATAGAGCATGAAGCTCCTGTAGATGATATCTGACAAATCAGGGAGAATTGATGTTCACATTAAAGAAATTAAAAAGGTTACCGGAAAAAACGCGTTTTAGAAAACTTATCCTTATATTGCAAAAAGCAGAGATAGAACTGAAACAGGGAAAAAAGATCGAGAGTCTGTCCATAAAGTCCATTATAGAAGGACTCGAAGATGATTTTCCGGAAAATTTAAAAAAAAACATACATATCTATAAACAAAAACTCGAAAAAGGATATCCACTCATACGGTTCCTCAATATGATCCGGCAATCACTTCTCGCATACTTGAATATTGAACCGGCTGAATGGGATTTTATTTTGCCGGACACAGATACCCTTGATCCCGGTAAACGAATGATCTTGCCTGCAAAAGTATACCTGGAAGATGTCCGGTCTCCTTTTAATGTGGGTTCCATTTTCCGGACAGCGGAATCATTCGGTATCTCTTACATCTATCTTTCGGAAAATACTCCAGGGCCGGATCATAAACGGGTATTAAAAACAGCAAGG
This sequence comes from Spirochaetales bacterium, assembly GCA_016935735.1. Taxonomy (GTDB): domain Bacteria; phylum Spirochaetota; class Spirochaetia; order SZUA-6; family JAFGRV01; genus JAFGRV01. The sequence continues at coordinate 5,908 of JAFGQK010000304.1, forward strand.
GGCTGTACAGATGTTATCCCCTGGGGCACTGCATCCCTCCCTGATATCGCTCAAGAGCAGGGAATCTTTGCACTGGAACTTGGAGGAACGCCGATTCATCTTTTTCGATTTCCCCGTCAGGGAATAGTGCTTATCGGTTCAGAGGAGCTTGGCCTGAGCCCCGAGGCACTTGAACTTGCCAGGAAAGGACACGGCTGTGTTTCTATCCCTCTTGCAGGTGCGAAGCGTTCACTGAATGTCTCTGTTGCATTTGGAATTCTTATGTATGCATGGTTTTCATCCTTTGTGGAACGGGTTGAAAATACTGGATAAATTCCGGTATCTTCAAACCGTTCCACAAAGGCAACAGTATACTCCGGCATTTCTCTGACTTCTGCATTCGTCCTGTTCTTCCTTTCATTCTTTACATCAGTATCAACAGGATACATTGCCCGGAGGGAAAATGCGTTTTCTTTCTTGCTATGTATGTTTCCAATCTTGCTTTTACGATATTCAGAAGGTGTCATTCCGAAATGCCAGCGGAATGCCCTGGCGAAATTTTGTGAACTCGAGAAACCACAATCCATTGCTATGGTGGTAATATCATCAAGTTGTAAGCCACTTCCAATAGGAAATCCTTTCTCCCGGTATAAATCATATTGCATACGGCTTTTATTGTTATCAAAATAATTATAATGTTTTAATGCTTCATCATTATTTGATATTTTTTCTTCAAGTGATTTTTTCTTTTCATTCAATACCTGAAATATTTCTCCATCATATAGCATCTTGTACCAT
>JAFGQK010000305.1 GCA_016935735.1 Spirochaetales bacterium
CTTTTCTATAACTTCATATCCAAATAATATTTCATCAACATAACCCATAAAGTTGGCTTAAGCTTGCAGGTAAAGGTGAATTGATTTATTGTGATCCGCCTTATTCACATTCACAAGGAATAGTATATGGTGCACAGGATTTTAATCTTAAAACATTATTGAGAAAAATTGAAGAATGCAAGAGTAGGGGTGCAAAAATAATATTAAGTATAGACGGAACAAAAAAATCTGGTAATTTTATATGTAATCTGCCCATACCATGGGGATTGTTCGAAGAAGAAGTATTTATTAAAGTAGGAAAATCTATGTTAAAAAGATTTCAAATGAATGGTAAAACATTAGAAACTGAAAATGTAAAGGATCGTTCATTATTAACTTATTAATTATTAAATATATTAGCCAATTGCAAAAAATCTACAACTCATTTTCTTTCTGATTCTTATTTTTCTTTCCAATCTACTTTTTCATACACTTATATGCTATTCTGTTTACGAAATGCCACACATTTGTCAAGCAGAACATTCTTCAAAAACAGGCAAAAAACCTTGACGTACCGTGCTTTGCGTCTTATCTTTAAATAAGGGATAAGAGTATTACAGGAGAACAGGGAGCATGAAATGAATGATAATTTATTGAAAATAATAGAAAAAGGTTCGATAAGCCGGGCCGAGGATGAAATCTTCTCCTTTTCCGACTATCTGGACCTTATCAAGAGAAAACCATGGGTGTCCCGGAATACATTCCAGCTATTGCACGATATGATTATCTCGAGGGGTGTGGAATACACGATTATTCCGGGAAAACCCATCCATCACCGGTATAATTTTTTTGAAGATGACAGCCTTGTGGGGATGTATGTGGTATTCGGCCAGCAAAAGGCAAAGGAAAATCTGGTGGAAAAGATCGACAATGCGAGCAGAGGGCTCGAGGCATCAAAACGGCTGTGGATTCTTTTAGGACCCCCGGGTGCGGCGAAATCCCGTTCAATGGATGGGATAAAAACCGCACTGAACATCTATTCCAAGAGTGATGATGGCCGGACTTATACACTCCTGCTTCCCACCCAGGATGAGCGGTTGAAAGAAAAAGCCCTGTTCAGGGATAATGGCATCTACTACCTCCAGTCGCCTATTTTTGAAAAGCCATTACAGGTTATTCCCCCCCTCCTCCGGGACGAGTTTACCGGTGAATTGAACAGGCAGATCGATCCCGGGGCAATTAAGGAATTCTTGAAAAAGCATCCCCAGTATGATAACGAGTTTCATATTACCATAGATGGTCTTATTTCCCCATTTTCCGATTATATACTCAGGCAATTCATGAATTCAAAGAATCTCACTTTCAGCGGCCTTCTTCCCTATTTAAAAGTACGGCGGATGATTTATGATGCACGGACAAAAACAGGAATCGGGTCATATACCCCGCGTGATGAAAAAAGCCAGGAAGCCGGGTCCCTTGTCGGGAATATCGATTACAGTATGCTCCCCCTTTTCGGGAGTGAATCGCATCCCCTTGTCCATGACTATAAGGGAGAACTTTGCAGCGGTGCAAATGGTTTTGTGGAAATTCATGAGATCCTTAAACTCTCGGATAAATTCCTCTATGAAATGCTCTTTGCCACCCAGGACCGTTTTTTCAAGCCGGAAGGCCAGCCGCCGGTTCCTTTTAACGGGGTGATTATCGGGCATACCAATTTCCATGAATACAATATGTTCATGGCAAACAAGACTTTTGAAGCCCTCCAGTCACGTACCACCTTTATCGAGATGCCCCTTTCGGTGAATTTCAAAGATGAAGAAAACATCTACCTGTTTACCTATTCAAATGAACAGAGGAAATGGACAAAGGAAAAGAAACATACTGCACATGTTGCACCGCACAGTCTTCAGTTCTTAAGCCTTGTTGCGGTGATGACACGGCTCTACGAATCAAAACAAAACCCGAATCTTTCCCTTCTTCAGAAAGGCCTTATCTATGCGGGCAGGGCAGACAGCGGGGTGGACAACAATATGGTAAGGACTGTTTTAGAGGAATTCGAATTCATGAAACCATCGGAAGGGACATTCGGACTCGATCCCCGGTTTATCCAGAATGTATTTGAAAATACGGAACATTTCCAGATCGATGAATATTATGCCAATATCAAGCGGCTCCAGGATGAGAAGACAGATCCCGCGATGCTTACGTCAATCGCACTCCAGAACCCCTGTGTCACCCCGCTCGATCTCTACGTAAGGATAGAGAATGCCTTGAAAGAAACCTTTGCAACAGACAAAACAAGGCTTAACCATTATGTTGAAAAGATTCTTCCCCAGGCAAAAAAGTGGATTTTCGGCCAGATTGCAAGCGATGTGTATTCTGCAATCTTAAGGGATGATACGGTCATGGAAACAACCTGGAAAAAATACACGGACCACGTACGTGCTTATGCACATAACACCACGGTAAAGCATGAAGTGACCCAGGCAGATGTCCAGCCGGACGAACGGTTCATGCAGACAATAGAGCAATACTTAGGTATCCCGGACAAGGATACATTCCGGAAGGAATTGAGCGATGCGATTGCAAGCGTGAGTTATGCTGTCCTTTTGCGTGACGAACCGTCGTACCAGAATGCAATAAAACGTTATGTGTTTGAAAACGAGTTCAAATCCAGGGAAAACATGAAACTGCTCGGCTGGATAAAAAGCGGGAGCAGCGCATCGAATGTCAATTCAAAGGAACAGGAACAGCTGAACGAGACAGTGAAATACCTCATGAACAATAAACTCTACTGCGGAAAATGCGCATTCCAGGCTCTTACCATTACTGCCAATTCATCGAGTATTATGGTGTAAAGGGGTACTTCCCCTTACACCTTTCTCTCTTTTCACCCCCATAAAAAATTAATAGCTTTTTTCCGGAATCTATGATACAAATAAAATAGAAAACCTGGAAGCAGCCGGGGATGACGTCATCCCGGTAATGTACCGGTTCTTCACGTCCGCCGGATGCTTTCAAAATAATCAGAAAAAGAGAGGAGAAAAACATGAAAAAAAAAGTATTATTTCTGTTCCTGTTACTTTGCGGGGCTTTGCTGTTTGCATCACCATACCATGGTTCTCCTGCAGGGATTCCAGGAGTTATTGAAGCAGAGGATTATGACCTGGGGGGCGAGGGTTCTGCATATCATGATGCTGATTCAGGCAACACCACAGGTGCCTACCGGTCGGATGATGTGGATATAGAAACCAATCCCGGCGGATACCATGTTTCGTATATTGCATCCGGCGAATGGCTCAATTATACAGTGGCTGTGGATGCAGGGAACTATTATATTGACATCTATTCTGCATCTTCTGCGGATATGAGGCATGCAGTTTCCTTTGAAATGGATGGGGTTGCCATTTCAGGGGCAATTTCCCTTCCCACCAATGGTTCCTGGACAGAGTTTGTCATTACCACCTACGGCCCTGTCTCCCTTACCGGGAATGAGCAGGTATTGCGCATCAACATGAACGGGTCCGATTTCAATATCGATAAAGTGGAGTTTATCCCGACCACGGATGAACCGACTCCTTCCCCTCCGCCAACCCCCACCCCGACACCGACAGGCACTCCTGCACCGACACGCCAGGCACTTCATGTGGATGGCAAGAATATTGTTGACAGTAGTGGAAATGTATTTGTGATTAAAGGAGTAGGGACACAGGATATCGATTTGCTGGTGAAAGGCGGGAGACAGACCACGGTAAACTTTCCTGATATGTATCCCAGATCACTGGAAGAAGTCCTGGATCTGACATGGGATTGGGTCGGTCTTAATAGCATAAGACTCACCTTCCATGCAAATGAAGACGACTGGGAAATCGGTGCAATCGGCTGGGATACATATTCCAACAAAGAACAGTTTTGCACCGATGTACTGGACAGATCCATTAACTACTGTATAAATCTCGGGTTTTATGTCATCATCGACTGGCATTACTTTGTAGGCCGGGGCTGGACCGGCGATGATGAAACAAATGTGGCAAAGTTCTGGCAAAAGGTGGCACCGCGCTGGGCAGGCCACCCCAATGTAATATACGAGATATTCAATGAACCGGGCGGGGGAAACTGGGGAACACGCGGCGATTCGAATGACAATGATTTTGTCGACTTTGCAGAAAGAATGGTGAATGCCATCCGGGGCGGGAACTGGTCCCATTACGGATTGAGTTCCTCAAGCGGTGCAGATAATCTCGCTTTAGTAGGTGCTCCAAGCTATTCCCAGCAACTCCCCAATTCAGGCAGTCCCAATGCTTCCTATGATGCAAACCTTTTCTTGTCCTCATCGAATGTCGCCTATGTCTGTCATGTCTATCCCCAGCATGGACAACCGACGTGGTTTGAATATACCCAGAAATACCGGCCTGTGGTCCTGACAGAGTTTGGATGGGAACTCAACGGGACAGCACCCACTGCCGGGACAACCTCCGGGTGGGGACAGCCCTATAAAAACTGGGTCCAGGGATTCGGCAATGTCGGTGTAGTCGCCTGGTGCTGGGATAATCTTTACCGTTCAATGATGTGGTCCACCGGGTCCAAAGAACAGGGAATCGACTGGGAACTCCTCGGTTCCAGTGCTAATATCGCTGCCTCCCGGATTGCTTACGGCGGGGCGCAAAATACGTATGATAACTATATGGGACAATTCGTAAAAGACTGGTATGCAGAAGGCCAGGAAACCCTCCCGCCGACAGAACCCCCGACCCCGACGCCCACACCTACGGCAACCCCGGAAGTTACCGCAACACCCACGCCAAGCCCGACACCGGGGACAGACCTTGCCGGGGATGTGAATGAGGACATGGTGGTCGATATTGTGGATGCTCTTCTCGTGGCCCAGTACTATGTGGGGCTTGAGCCGGCTGCTTTTACTGCACCGGTGGAAACCGGGGACGTCGACCTGGACGGCAATACCGATATTATCGACGCTCTCCTGATTGCGCAGTACTATGTCGGGATTATTACCGAACTGCCGGTTCAGTAAAATTCATGATAATTTTTCCTGATCCGGTTAATCCGATGTGCAGTTTCAAAATTGCTGAAATGGAAAAGCCGCTCTTTATTAAAGAGCGGCTTTTTACTATAATTGTAAACAGGAAAGGGGCGGTAAGGAATGAAGAAACTATTATGTGCTTTATCGGTATCTGTATTGTTACAGGTATTGTGCTTTCCCAATGATGGTTCATATACCATACATGGTTCAGGTGGTGCCGTTTTCCCTGTTGAAAACGACAGGATTAAAATGAACAAAGAAGTGATACATATTGATGTCTATAAAGCAAAAACTATTTACAATTATATGGCACAATACTCCTGTACCTTTTATTTCCGGAATTTGACGGACCAGGAACAAGAGGTCTTGTTAGGCTTTCCTGTTCTGCATGATTACGACTATACCGGCTATTCCGGTGAAACGGAAAAATCTTCCAAACCATTCCGGGATTTTGCATTTATTATTGATGACAGGAACGTTGATTATAAGGTGTATCCGAATGTCTACAATCCCGAGAAAAAGGAAGTACCGGTATATGATGAAGTCTATACAGCGAAAATCACCTTTTTGCCGGGAGAGACGAAAATCGTCAAGAATACTTATTCACTAAATAAATTCATAACCAGGGCGGACGATCCCAGGGGGGGAACGAAGACTCCTTCCAATACAACGCTTCATTATATACTGCGAAGCGGCCTTACCTGGAAAGAGCCCATAGGTGTTGCAGATATTATCATTACCTTTCATGATCTGCCTGAGAATTTCATGCAGATTTCCGGCAAACCTGCCGGCTATGCAGAGGCTTCCAATCCATACACAGTAAGCTATCATTTCGAGAATTTCAAGCCGAAAGAGGATATCAATCTGAATTTTTATTATAAGTATCTTCCCCCGGATATTGCAGTGAACCAGATAAACACCTATTACAAAGAAGGCAAAAAGGATATTGTCCTGGACTTGTTTTATAAATATCATGATACAGCCTGTACCAAAACGATAGATAAAAGATCCAAAGATATTCTTCGTAAAGCCGCTTTTTTTATTGCCGGCGATCTTTTTAAAAGCGATCTTAACGCTTCGATTTCACTGTATTACCACGCTTTCTATTATTGTTACTCAATAAAAAATACCCCCTATTATTATAAGCCTGACTGGTTTCCCAGTAATCGTGAAGTGATAGAAGAAGATTACGGTTCATGGGAACACGAAGGGGAAAATAATGCCCCATGCTATTATATTGCATATAATTTAGCCTGTGCATATTCGAAACTGGAAAAAGGTGAACTTGCCGGACAGTGGCTGAATGCCGCACTAACGATGAAACCGGGCTTGAAAAAAATCGCGGAAACCGATAGTGATCTGTCTTTTTACCGGGAATTTATGAAAAAACAGCGCTAAACCGGCTTTGAAGGATTCTCCTCCTGCCGGGAAAGGTGCTGCCTCCGGCATATAAGAAAATGGCGGAAATATAACGGGTGTAATAATTGTTATACCGGACTTGACATGCCATACACCATTGATTAAGCTTTTATATAAATGTACCTTACTAGTCTATAAGGAGTGTGGATGATGAAAAAGTATGTTATTTTTGCTTTTACGATTATGTTGATTTTTTCTGCCGGGTTTTTTCAGGCCTGCATGAAGAAGGCTGACACCTCGACAGGCCAGTCCGATAAAGCCCCGGATAGTCCGGTAAAGAAGCTCAAGGGAATGGAGATAAAACTGGAACAATACTCTGTTTCCCATTATCTTGTTTTAAGGGCCCTGGAGATGAACGGGATGAAGGAAACCGATGTAACGATCGTCAATACACCGGGAGATGAAGCAGGCCAGCTTTTCCTTGCCGGGGGGGCGGATGCGGTTGCAACATGGAATCCCCATCTTTTCCTGGCCGAGGAACAGGGCAAAGGCAAGGTCATTTTTTCGAGCAAAGATATTCCCGGTGAAATTATCGACCTGGTGGTCTTTGACAGGGAAGTGATAGAAAAGAATCCGAATATTGCAAAAGCAGTTACCTATGCATGGTACGATGCAATGGAATACTTTAGCGATATGTCGACAAAAGAGGACGCAATCAGTATTATGGCACAGGGAGCCGGTGCATCGGTAGTGGATTTCAAGAAAATGCTCGAGGGAACAAACCTCTATGTAGATCCGACGGAAGCAAGTGAGTTCCTGAACAGCGATACAATCCTTGCGACCGAACGAAAAGTGAAAATGTTCTCCAAGGAACATGACCTTATCCAGACAGATGTCGAGATTTCTTATAATTCCTCTTATACGGACGATTATATCAAAAATGGCGGTATCGTGGATAACCCGGCGGCAACGGGAGATCCCACCGAGTATAAGGTCGGGATATCGATCTGGACAGGCTGGATGCCTTTCTGGATTATCCAGGAAAAGGGGTTTCTGGAAAAAAGAAACAAAGAGTTTGGCGTGAATGTAAAGCTGGAAGAATATAAGGAGTATATGGCTTCGGTGGAAAGCTTTACGGCACGTAATGTTATCGGTTGTTCAATGACCATAATGGAAGCCCTCCAGCCGGCAAACTCCGGAATCCCGGTTCAGGCGATTATTGTAAACGATATCAGTAATGGCGGGGATGGCATTCTTGTAAAGAAATAGAAGAGTTATGAATCATATTGTCAGGGGAACATGATTGATGAATGAATCGAAAAAAAAGGACGACCATTTTTTTACTATTGGAAAGTCGATACACAGCCTATTAATAAAAGTCATCCTGGGACTCTGCCTTTTTATCCTTGTTACCGGGCTTTATATGTATACATCGTACACAAGACACCTGGAAAATCCCAAGGACAGGATGGTTCCGACGCTTTTTCAGATTATCGAAGGGATACAGGAAACCTTTGAATATAAAGATGCCGGGGCGCCAAACTTCTGGGAAATCAGGATCGTACGGGATGTCCTGGCGAGTTTACGGCGTCTTCTTATCGGTATGGTCATATCGGTAATTCTTGCCGTCTTTATCGGGCTTTATTCCGCTGCCTTTGGATTGTTTGACAGCCTTAACATGCCGTTTATCCGGAGTTTCAGCTTCATCCCGCCTATCGCACTCCTCCCACTCATCTTTGTCTGGCTGGGGAAATGGCCCGAAGCAGCGAAAATCGTGGTCATTATTACCGGTACCTTTTTTGTCATGGTAACGGATGTCTATATGCGGGTAAAACAGGTCCCCAAAAAATTGATAGACAAGGGATATACCCTTGGAGCTTCGACCCTGGAGGTTCTCCACAAGATAATGCTCAGGTATACAATGCCCGGGATTATCGAATCTGTCCGTCTCGCCATGACCCCGGCCTGGATATTTTTGATCGCATCGGAGTTTTCAATTCCCTCGACAGAGGGACTCGGCTATTATATGAATGTGGTACGGAGACAACTCGGGGTGAATATCATCCTCTGGTATATTTTTGTTATTGTCATTATCGGCGTGGTTATCGATATGATCCTTAAATCACTTAATCTTTTTACCAATAAATGGTATTTTAACAAATGAGAGGATGTAAAGAAGAAAAAAAATGAGTGTGAACGATCATCGGAATCAGGAAACACCGGCTTTAATACTGGAAGGAATTTGCCAGGAATTCAGGAGTGAGACAGGGGATGTGAATAAAGTACTGGATACGATAAATCTTACCGTTAATAAGGAAGAGTTTGTTGCTGTTGTCGGGCCAAGCGGGTGCGGGAAAACTACGCTGTTAAATATTATAGGCGGATTTTTACCGCCCGTATCAGGAGAGGTGTTTATCGAAGGAAAGCCCGCGGGAAGACCGAACAGGGACAGGGGAATCGTGTACCAGGATTATGCCCTTTTCCCCTGGATGACGGTACTGGATAATATTGTGTACGGCATTGAACTGGAAAAAATCAACTACCTTGAAAAATATATAAACATCTTTAAATACCGTAAGGTAAGGAAAGATGCCATAGAAAAAGCGAAATACTATCTTGAAGAAACAGGGCTTTCGGATGCAGCGCACAAATATCCCCACCAGCTAAGCGGCGGGATGCGGCAGAGGGTTGCAATCGCCCAGGCTTTGATAATGGAACCCAAAATCCTTCTTATGGATGAGCCGTTTGGCGCACTCGATGTCCAGACAAGGGAGGCGTTGCAGATCCTTATGCTGAGAATCCGGGAAGATGAACATAATACTGTTTTTTTTGTTACCCATGACCTGGAAGAGGCGCTCTATATCGGGTCACGGGTTGTTGTTCTTTCGCAGTACCATAATGTAAAAGACGGGAAATTCTGCGGTGCACAAATCGTCTACGATGAGATCCTCCCCCCGGAACTGAATTTCCTTTCCACGGATCTAAAGGATACATCACAGTTCAGGGACATGGTCGGCACACTCATGAAGGTGGGGTTCGAGCCGGGGTTAAATAAAGAGATTGAAGCGTTTAACGAGCAACATCCGCAATCTTCCAATAAATAAGAAAGTTGAGTGACAGGTATGGAAAAAATCAAAGAAAAAATCCGTATTGCCCTTCTTGGCTGTGGAACAGTGGGGAGTTCGGTAGCAAAGATTCTTACTGCCCAGAAAGACATTTTAAAAGCCAGGCACAAGGTTGAATTGGAATTGGCCTATATTGTTGATATCGATTTCACCAGGGCAGAGGCTCTGGATATAGACAAAGGGCTTTTTTGTTCTGATATTGAAAAGGTATTAGGCGATGATTCGGTTGAAATCGTGGTGGAACTCATCGGGGGGACGGCTATTGCCAGGGATTTCATGGAACGGTCAATTAAGGCGGGCAAGAAAATCGTCACGGCAAACAAGGCTTTACTGGCACAGCATGGGAATGAGCTTTTAGCCCTTGCCCGTGCGCATGGGGTCTGTATCGCGTTTGAAGCAAGCTGTGCCGGCGGGATACCGGTTATCCGGGCTCTCCTGGATGGGCTTATTGCAAACAGGATCGATGCCATATACGGAATCGTGAACGGGACGAGTAACTATATTCTTACTGCCATGACCATTGATTCCCTGCCCTATACAACCGCTTTAAAGGAAGCCCAGGACGCAGGTCTTGCAGAAGCAGATCCCACTCTTGATGTGGAAGGGATCGATTCGGGGCACAAGCTTGCAATAATGGCTTCTCTTGCATTCGGCAAAAGGATCGATTTTAAAAAGATACCGGTGGAAGGCATCCATACTCTTGATATCTGTGACATCGAATACGGGAAGGAACTGGGGTATGTTATCAAACTTCTTGCGATTGCCCAGAGACGGGATAAAGGGATATGTGTCTATGTGCGGCCTGCGTTTATTTCCATGGAACATCCCCTTGCATGGGTTTCGGGGCCTTTTAATGCAGTGAGCGTCTATGGTCATGCAAACGGTCATACCATGTATTACGGCCGGGGTGCGGGCGGGGATCCCACGGCATCTGCGGTTATTTCCGATATTTACCAGGCAGCGACGGGAATTACCAGTACGCTTTTTACCACCCTTAATCTCTGGCCGGACGAGGCAGAGAATGCAATCCAGCTTTCCAGCAAGGATTTCAAATCACGGTACTATATCCGGTTGACCCTGGAAGATAAACCCGGTGTACTTGCCCAGATCGCAGAGAAATTCGGGAAAAACAATATCAGTATCAGCTCGGTTCTCCAGCAGGAATTACACCCGGACAGTGATATCCACGATGGAGTGCCGGTGATTATCACCACACACCCTGCTATGGAAGGGAGTGTACTCACCGCACTCAAGGAAGTGGATAAGCTTGATGCTACGAAAAGCAAGAGTGTTTGCATTGCAATACTCGATGAACATGTGGAGAAGATATAAGAATCTCTACACCCATGCAGGCGTTTTTAAAAATTATTCCTTGACATGAATTGCAATACTCATAGAATTCATATTAATTATAGTATGGAATGGAATGTAAACAGTGCCGTAATAATTGGGAATGAACATGAACGCATGAAAAGAAACAGGCAGGATTTTTGCGGTTATTTTCTTCCCGGGGAACCCGGTCAGAAACGGTATGGTGGAGTGATCTGCGATGGTTGCAGTGCCGGTATCTATTCGGAGGTAGGTGCTGCCCTTATCGGGAACCTTATCCTTAACCTTATGAAAACCGTGGATATTGCAAAACCGGATGTCTTTAGCAGCAGTTTTGAGGATCATATAATTCACTTTATCCGGCAACTTATACTATGTTTAAAAATTTCATCCGGACCGGATAAAATCGGTTTTATTCACCATTTTCTTCTTACTACATTTATTTTTGCTGTTATCGAGGAAGACCGGATTATCATCGGCAGGTCCGGGGACGGGGTGATTGTAATAAACGATCAGGTGAAAATTATCGATCAGCAGGGCAAACCTCATTATATTGCATACCGTGAGATTCCGCAGGAATATTTTAAAGAACCCCGTGGCATTGTAAATGATTTTTCCGTTAACATGTATTCTGCTTCTTCCATTAATAGGTTTGTTATTGCTTCGGACGGCCTTTTCCCTGCTATTAAAGCACAGAAGCTTCCTGAACTCTTCGGAACAGAGAAAAGGCAGCTCCAGCGTAAGTTTAATGTCTGGCAGCAGAAGGAAAAGTTTTTTTATGATGATGTGTCCTGTATTGTGTTCAACAAAGTTGAACCCTCCCAATATTCGGCGAGGCACGATAGTAATTTATAAGGTGCTTCCCAACATTTGTCGAGGCATGATGGTAATATTTAAAGGTGTCAATTGTAGTGATAAAAGGTGATATTCGAGAAAAGGGAAACAACGCAGTATGAATATAGTGTATAAAGGAGAAACCATCAACCTTGACAAAAAAACACCCCTGGGTGCCGGCGGGGAAGCCGTGGTTATCAAGTATAAAAACCTCGCATTCAAGATTTACCATTCACCGTCAAAAGAACGGACACTGAAACTCAAGGCCTTTTTAAATGCGACCTTTTCATTACCGGAAAATGTTGCCCGGCCCCTCGACCTTGTTTATAATCCGGGTGGAAGGGTTATCGGCTTTGCCATGAATGTGGCAAAAGACGCGAAGGATTTTATTAAACTTTCCAACCGGAAATTCAGGGACAATGAACTGATATCGACAAACGATGTCATAGGCGTATTTGCACATGCAAAGAAGACCCTTGATGAAATCCATAAACAGGGAATCATTATCGGGGATTTGAATGATCTTAACCTGCTGTTCAATAATGATTTTCTTTCCGTGTTTATTGATGTTGATTCCTATCAATTCGGTAATTTCCCCTGCCCCGTGGGAACGGAAATCTTCCTGGATCCGGTACTCTTTGGTATCGATCTTTCGCAGAAACCCTGTTTTTCAAAGGAAACGGACTGGTATGCATTTGCCGTGATGATTTTTAAAAGCCTTCTCTTTGTCTATCCGTACGGGGGAATTCACAAAACCATTAAAAATACTTTTGAACGGATCCGGAAATGTATTACCGTATTTGATAAGGATGTCATCTATCCAAAGGTCGGGCTGCCCCCGGAAACACTGGACGATACCCTGCTTGAATATTTTGAAGACCTGTTTAAAAAAGGCAAAAGGCTGAACCTGGATGCAGGACAGATTGAAAAATACAAAGGGCGTTTTGTCCCCTGTCCGAAGTGCGGGTTGTTTTTTTATGAGACCCGGAAAAAATGCCCGGTCTGTTTCAAGGTAACCCCGGAACCGTCGGTCGATCTTTCACAGATCATTTTAAAAAAGCAGGTGGATAAGGAAGCCTGTACTTCCCGGGAACTTTTTGCAACCGATGGTATTATCCTTTTTGTCAAGGTTTTTGAAAACAGGGTTGTTGTGGTCGATTACGATTACAGACAGACAACCCTTCATATCATAGATTCCAAATCCCATAAAAAAGTGAAACTCTGGGAAAATCATCTGAAGAATATCGCTTTTGATTTTTATGCTGTCAATCTTCTTGTTGCTTCAAAAACCGACCTCATGATCTTTTCCTGTCAGGGGGAAAAAGCGCTTCCCCTGGCAAAAACCACGAGTCTCTGTTTTGACGGGGAACCTGTTTTTGCTGCATCTGCGGACAGTTTCTACCGTCTTACCACAACAGACCTTATGAAAGGGCATATCCGGCAGAATGACATTATTGAATCCCCGGTTCTTTCAATCATGGAAAACCAGACCTGGTTAAAGATGTCTGACGATAATGTATGTCTCGGATTTTTCCGTATATTCGGGAAATACCATTACTTTGTCTTTTCTGAAAAAGGGAGATACGAACTCGGTATTCCGTCCCTGGACGGGAGAATCATCGAGCATGAAGTACTCTTTTCCCGTCATACGCTGTGCCTGCTCAGGAAGAGTCTGTACAATGGAAGAACATATTCCCATGTCAACATGGTTGATACGACAGGTACATTACTCTATGAACGGTCCGAACCTTCCTTATCGTCCGATGTACTCAAAACATTAAGCGGGAAAGCCCTTTCCGGGCAGCACCTGATTCATCCCACCGATGCGGGGATTGTCGTTGAAAAAGCAGGTTCCCTTTCCCTTAAAACGCAGACCCAGCAGTATGTGAACTCTCAATCCCTGCTTTTCCTTTACAAAGACGGGATCGTCACGGTGAATGACAGACGAATCCTGTTTTTAAAAATGGGATAACGGTTTCCTTTAGAGGGTTGGAAAATATTTCGTGTGGGGTATATGTACCTCTGCCTGGCATTTCGATTACGATACAAACTTTTTAGTATTAATGGTAATGTAAGGAGACAAGAGAATGAATGATGCAAAAATCAATAAATTTATCGATGGAAGAAAATATATCAAGCTGGTGAAACTTTATCATTATCTTCAGAAGAAGCGTAATATCTTTCCAGGTGAGTATAACATAAAAACAAGACTGGCTATTAATAAATTTATTACGGAATTATGTGAAAACGACAATATTGCAATGTTAATGAAAATGGCTGATTTAAAAAATAATGACGAATTTAAAAGCAAGCTTATAACGGCGATCGGGCGGATTAATAATGATAAGAAATATGCATATCTATCCAGGGCAATTCGTCAACTGGATAAACAGAAATACGTTATAAAGGTATTGCGTGAAATTGATACGGATGAAGCGAACCTTATATTAAAAGAAAATAATATTGCTGTTTCCTCAAAAAAAAGAAAATTAAAGGCGGAAACGGATCCTTTTGAACTTGAATTAAAAAGAATGATAACAATACTCGGAAAAGGAACGGGGAAAGAATCGGATTCGGAATTGGAAAACGAAAAAGATCAGGAGGTTATTGAGACAATAGAAAGGATAAAGTCAATGGATGAATCCCTCCTGGAGTCATTGAATAAAATAATGAAAAAGTCATATGCCAGTGATCTTGCTGTCCGGAGAATGATTAATATACTTAATACTATTGCCACACCGGTTGCCGTCAAATTACTTTCAAGCTGGTTACAGCATTATGAACCGTCTATTAAAATAAAAATCCTTACTATCTTAGAAAAGTATGATGTAGAACTGGTAAAAAAAGCAGCTATTTCAGGGAAATTGAAAAATGCCGTAAAAAATGAGATGGGTGTGCTGGTAAGAAAATATTTTCTGCAGCTTCTGGATAAACTAAAAATCGATATAAGCTGGCGGGCCGATACATGGGAAGAAATAGCGAAATTATTCAACCAGTATGAAATCCCGAGAACCAGACCCGATTTTACAAAACTTAATTCATTATTGTATTCTTATCCTGATGAAATAAAGCATGCGGTGTGGGCCAGGATCGGCTTTGATTTTATGGTAGTAAACGAAAAAACCGCAATGCAATGTTTTGTCCAGGGATTGCGGTATTATCCGCATTCCGATTCAACCTGTTGGAGTCAAATCAATGTAACTCTTTTTAACCACCCGGAAGCGGAAGAAATCCAGCAAAAGGTAAAATCCTTGCCATGCCCCAGGGAATCCGAGCCACCGGGAATACAGCGATTGGTCACTAAACTACAGGAAATTACCGGATTACCAGGAGAAAGACCGCGTAAAAAACTCCCCTGAATATTCTATACAAAGTTC
>JAFGQK010000306.1 GCA_016935735.1 Spirochaetales bacterium
CATGAATTTCATTTTGTTATCGCTCAAAGTATGAGAATACGTCTCGAGGAACTGGATGTTTTCAAGGGATTACATGAAATTTCAGGAATCGTTGTAAGGATTCTCTTATTGCTTGTACCAGTTATAAAACGAGAGCATGACTGGGGGAAGCAGCGGAATAGCCGGTATAAGTATGTGTCTACCGACCTGGTGGAAAAGCGTGTGCATACACATGCATACCTGCCTGAGGATTTGTACAGGGAGTTGAAGTTGATTCACCAGGATTTGAATTTCTTCAGTATGGCTCAGATTGTACGGTTTTTTATAGAGATGTTTTTTGAACTGGTAAATGTGTATAAAGAGGATGTCTTGAAGGAATTGGAAAGCACATATAAGCGATGGAGAAAGGAAGCCAGGGAAAATCGTCTAACACTTCGTCAGTATATAAGACAATTAATGATAATTATACAACATTTACTACCGGGAAAAAGGATAATCAATATTTACAACCATCATTTTATGCCATTTTGGCGATTCAGGCTTTAAAAACTTTAAAAACCACACAAATCCTAAAAACAACACAACACTTTATTTCTTTATTAAGTTCAAACCTCGTGCAATCAGGTAAAAACATGACAGAAAAACAGCAACAAATACCGATTAACCAATTCAATTGTAGTGTTTTATTGTGATAGACCGGTGATAACCATGGAAAAATCGATAGTCTAAAAAGCCTGCGTTTCACTCCTACTTTTTGGACAGCCCCCCGATTACAAATAAAACATGGCAAATGTCAATAACATGAAGAGCCTTGACAGATAGTATGACTTTTCCTATCATTCATTAATAAAGGTTATGTAAACTCTCCCGGGAGGTGCATGATGCTGCATAAAAAAGTATATATATGGTTTTTCATGATCTCATCGGTTTTTATATGCACTCATCTTACCCAATGTCTGTTACTTCCCGATGTTTTTCAGAACATGGTGATAAATCCCCGGCCCGAGGAGTATCCTGCAGATTCTCTCTACAAATCGTACAAATCTTATGATTTCAGTGAAGTGGATCGTTTTGCCCTGGCAGCACCTGAATCAGTCACCGGATCGATAAGCACTCTGGCCGGATTCGTGGATTGTCCGGTTATGCGATTTAGCCGATCTGTATGATATTATCTGTCATCCCCTTTTTGATAAACAGGAGTTTCATGATTTATTATGTAAATTCAAGGCTTTTTATGCATTCGAGTCCGCGAGAAATCTTATAAAGTCCTGAATTCATTCCGATCCTTTCACAGGAATTGTTTCTGAATATACGAGTGAAAATAACATGTAAAGTAATTTTTCAACTGGTGTTCCACTGAATCTATTTCATTGTGAATGGTTTTCTGCAATAATAAAGGATACACTGGATGATTTCCTGATTAAAGACAGCAATATTGAAAATGTTATAAACCGGCTGGGAGCCAGTCAAATACCGGCATCAGCAAATTCTACTCAATTGTATACAGTGCCGGGTTTCGGAGAAGGGAAACCAATAAATCGTATGATAATAAAGGATTGCAAAGGGAACCGGCTTTCCTTTCAATTATCCGCACTCTGGAACAACAATACCCTTGAATGGGATATCCTTCTCCCTCTTTTACCGCATAATAACTATTATTATATGATAGCTGTTCACTTTTCATATGATTATCATTGTATTGTAAAATGTTTTGAGAAGGAAGTAAAATTGTTGTATAATTCAACAGGAAATGCGTCTTTATCTGTTTTGAATAATACATACAAAGTCCATCTTACATTACAATGGGAAATGATGCCTTTGTTATCACCCGGGATGAACAAGCTGCCGGCCGCTCTTACTATCGAAAGTAAAAAAGTGGCGGTAAACGGGGAAATAGAATTACTGGCAGCAGCCTTCGTTCCCATCAATTTATTCCAATCCGGAACCGCCTGAGTAACATTCTCTTCTTAACATTACTCTTGTTTTTCATTTTTCCCTTCGTATATTTTTCTTACAATTTCCTCTATCTCCGGTTCCTTATATTGCAGATCTGTTGTTTCAAAATTCCTGGCAATAAAGGTTATTGCTTCCCCCGGTGTAATATTCTTTCTGTCGAACAGGATAATGTTTTTGTTCCCTTCTTTTTTAATTACCTTTAATTGGGGATGAGTAAAAACAGTATCTTCCTGTTTAAAAACAACGGACAGAATGCAGTTGCCCTCATATTTATTTTTAAAAGATTCGATCTTCCCGTCATAAAGCAATTGGCCTTTGTCAATTAAGATTATCCTGTTGCAGATTTGTTCGATATCATGCATATCATGAGTAGTTAAGATAATAGTTGTCTGCCGTTCTTTATTAATCTCTTTAATAAATTTTCTTATATTATTCTTTGCCACAACGTCCAATCCTATTGTCGGTTCATCAAGATAAAGTATAGCCGGTTCATGCAGCAGGGCTATCGCAATATTTGCTTTCATTTTTTGTCCCAAACTCAATTGCCGTACCGGTGTTCCGAAAAAATCGTTCATATCCAGCAAATCGATAAATAATTCGACATTCTTTTTATATTTTGCATTATCGATTTTAAACATTCTTTTATAAAGATCGAAGGTTTCTTCTACGGGTAAATCCCAGTATAATTGGGAACGCTGCCCGAAAACCACTCCGATATTAAAAGCATTTTTTTTCCTCTGTTCATAAGGGATAATTCCATTCACATATACATTACCGCCGGAAGGGACCAGTATTCCCGATAAGATTTTTATTGTTGTGGACTTACCCGCACCATTAGGGCCAATATATCCTACAAGTTCCCCACGATTTACCGAAAAACTTATATTATTGACTGCTTCCACTTTTTTATATTTACGGAAAAAAAAGGACGCAAGAGAACCTTTAAGCCCCTTTTTTCTGATGAGTACTTTAAATATTTTATGCAGATTACTTACTATAATTAATTCCATACATCATATCCCTTCTACGAACCTGTGCTTTGATAATTTTTAAGACCTGACAACCAGAATCTGTAAGCAAGAAAAAACAGGAATAATCCCACAAAAGGAGTTAAGAATTGAAATGACGGATGAAACATCAGGAAATCATTCTTTTTAAGAAAATACTGGGCCGGATAAAAATTGATGAATGCATATGGAATTATAAAGGTAAAGAAGATTTGAATAATTCTATTATAGAGGGAAAGGGGATATTGAATAAAAGCCTTTAATTCAAAAAAGAAGACCGCCTGCAAGCTGATATTCTGGATTATCCAGAAAGCGGGAATAGAAGTAAAAAGCATTCCTGCTGCCTGGATTAACCCTGCTCCCAGAATAAAAGTGATGAGCAAAAAAAGGGTGAAACAATTTATCGCTATTTTCAACTGTATAATACAGAAAATCATCACGGCCAGGGAGAGACTGAAATGAGCAATATAGGCAACATTAAAGTTACTGGTAACCAGGAATAGAAAGGGATTCATGGGCTTGATGCATATAGCATCGAATTCGCCGGATTGTATCAACTGGGAAAGATTGGCAAAAGGAAGAAATACAAAGCATGCACTTATGGAATAGGAAAGCAGATTCAAGGCATATAAAAACATTACTTCCATCGGTTTCCAACCGTTCATCGTTTTAAAGTGACTGATCATAATCCATATCAGGGAAAAAAATACCGCATAATAGAATAGTTGTGCTATTACTCCTGCAATAAAAGCTCCACGGTATTCTGTAATGGATTGAAAACGCAATTTTATAAACCGCAGGTATAAAAGAATAATCAACCTCCCTGAATAATCACTTTCTTTTTAGCCTTTTCCCATATCAAAAAGGAAAGGACAACAAGGATAATAAGCCATACCACCTGAACAACGATAACCATAATTGACTGATGAAAAGATATTTTTTCCAGGTATATATTTACCGGTTCGAAAATAGCGTATTTAAATGGCAATATATTGGATATCTGCAGCAACACTCCGGGATAAAACCATAAAGGAACTGCTGTGGCACCAAATAACGTAAAGAAAGAAACCTGAAAGAAATAGATGTACCAGAATTCCTGAAGCCAGAAAACAGTTAATCCGATTATGTAGTTAATATAATAACTGATAATAATGCCATTAATGATACTAATTACAAAAAGAAATAAATACATTGATCCGGGAAAGATTGTAATCTTTGTTATGAACATAAAAATAATACATATTGGTAAAATATTAAAGAATGTTTTATATAAATTTTCGCCTAATTCTTCCGAAAAAAGATACAGCTTTAAACTTACCGGTCTTAATAGATCAATGGCAATCGTACCATCCTTGATTTTATTCCCCAGGTGATTGGCCATATTACTTTCGGTGAATGGCAAAATAATTGTATTAATAAAAATGTAAATTAATAGATCTTGAAAGGATATGTGATGTGTATTTATTCCACTGCTTAAAAGTGCTTTCCATAAACTTATCTGTATTACCAGTTTAATTATAGAACCGAATATCCTCAGATATGAGTTGCTTCGGTAAATAGACATTTTCTTAAAAGATTTTGAAATGAAACATAGATATACTCTCATAGCAGATAATACTCATATAATACTCCTTCAGATAGTACCATATCAAGCGTTTTTTTCAGGAACGGCGGCAATCAGTGAACAACTTGAATCATTATATAATCAGGCCAGAATACAATGTAATCAATAAGTTTTAGATGAAGATTTGGTAGAAAAAGTATACTATATTGTGTCACCGGTGTCACAATGCTTGAATAGAAAATGCAAATCTAAGAAATCAGTATAATTATGTTTTTTAAAAACCTGATTGGGAAATCGCACCCGTGGGGTTTATTGACATATTAATTCATTTTTTTTACATTGTAGACCACCTCTATAAAACTACAATTGGGGGGCCGTCTAAAAAGTCTATGTTTCACTCCGACTTTTTGAACAGCCCCCACTGGCGTAACGGATGTGATACATAATCTGATTTTTTTTCCGGCCATATATTGAGGAGTTTGCCACAAGAATATATGAAAACTTATGTTTATTCAGTTCTGTAATAAATGGTTGATTTGAATACAAACCGTCTCCACAAATAATAATGGGCAGG
>JAFGQK010000307.1 GCA_016935735.1 Spirochaetales bacterium
AACTACACGGCTTATAAATCTCATAGGAAAAAAAGAGTTGATATTTTAAGGAAATCTGGTTATTATGTATGAATCGACGCTGTAGGGGTATTTAAAAATTGCTTATCCCGTAGCATGTTATAAGTAGATGATAGGAAAACGAGTAATAATTGAACATGCAAAGGAGGATAATGGTATGTTTAGAACAATTACTTCATTATTTACTAAAAAATTAAGAAAAAAAAGCCTATATCTTCCATATCTTGTTTTAATAATAACAGCAATATTATTTTTAGCCGGATGTCCGGACCCGAGCGGCACCTCCCCGCCGGAAGATCCTGCCGAGCCTACAATAGAACCCACAGCAGGACCAAGCGCACCGCCGCCGGTTGCACCGGATGTATCAGGACCGGTTTTATCTGCAAATGTAAGGCCAACATGGACCTGGGATAATGTTACTGATGCTGCCAATTACCGGTATTCGTTTACCGATGGGTCAGGCTGGATCGAAACAACAGAACTAAGCTATACACCGGATTCGGATTTTGAAGATGGATTCTATACGTTGTATGTACAGGCAGGAAATCCAGCAGGATGGTCAGATTCCGGTTCATGGACGATCGAGGTAAATACCAATTTGCCGCTACCCCCGACAATTACAGGAATTACTTCCTATTCATACAACACCCCACAGTCATTTACCATTACAGACATTATTGCAAATGCCACTGCTTATTATTCTCTGAATAACGGAACGGACTGGATTGAGTATACAGCAGAAGTTACTATTACTGACGAAGGTGAATACCAGGTTGTTGCAAGGCAGATTGATGAATATTCACGAATATCCCCGCCAACATTCCCGAGTATTGATATTACGATTGATATATCTGCTCCAAATCCGCCCACCGGCCTTGATCTCGATGCAGCGGATGATACCGGGAGTTCGGACACGGACAATATAACCAACCAGACTTCCAATCTCACCATAAGCGGATCATCGGAAGCAGATGCGGCAATTGACCTTGCCAGTAATATAGATGGGGAGCTTGGAAGTACAACAGCAGATGGAAGCGGTTTCTGGTCAATAAATGTTTCACTCACAGAAGCAGTTCACAGCATTACCGCAACTGCCACAGACACTGCATTAAACACATCGGGTGATTCAACTGCCCTTGTTATTAATGTAGATACGTTGCCGGGTAGTATACCCGCAGGACTTGACCTTGCGGCAGCAGACGATACCGGAAACTCAACAACAGATAATATCACAAATCATACTTCCCTGCTCACTATCAGCGGGACATCGGATGCAAATATACTTGTTTCCCTTTTCAGTAGCGTAACCGGGGCTTTAGGGAGTACGAATACGGACGGGAGCGGGAATTGGACAATTGATGTTTCCCTTTCACAAGCTGTTCACAGTATTACTGCACTATCAACTGATATAGCGGGAAATGAATCAGGTTCTTCAACCGCCCTGGTAATTACAGTGGACACCACAGGAAATGCTCCCACAAGTCTTGACCTGGCAGCAGCAGATGATACAGGAAGTTCAACGACCGACAATATTACCAATAAAACAACCAACCTGACAATAAGCGGAACTTCCGAGGTAAATGCAACTGTTAATCTTTCGAGTAATGTAGACGGGGCATTGGCAAGCACATCCGCGAATGGAAGCGGATACTGGTCTGCGGATACTTCACTGACACCAGGTGTTCATAATGTGACCGCGACCATGACAGATATTGCAGGCAACACTTCGGGTGCCTCTACTGCTTTAGTGATAACTATCGATACTTCCGCACCCGGTACACCGGCTGGTCTTGACCTCGCAGCAGCAGATGATAGTGGAGTTTCCGATTCAGATAATATCACCAGTCAAACATCCTCTCTTACAATAAGCGGGAGTTCGGAAGCAAACGCCCTGGTGACCCTTTCAAGCAGCATTACCGGCTTACTTGGGAGCGGCTCTGCAAACGGCAGCGGCAGCTGGTTAGTGAATGTGTCACTGAACGAAAATGTTCACACTGTAACAGCAACGGCAACAGACCTGGCGGGAAATACCTCGGGAAACTCTACCGGGCTTGTCATTACCATAGACACAACACCCCCGGGAACACCATCTGTACCGGACCTTGCGGCAGCAGATGATTCAGGGAGTTCGAACACGGACAATATCACCCGGACCATCACAGGCCTTACCTTTACCGGTACCGGGGATGCAAATGTGGATATGACGTTAATGAGTGACCTTGACGGGGAACTTGCATCAGCAACAGCAGACGGCTCGGGCAACTGGACCTTTGACCCGATTGCGATTCCCGTGAGTGTAAACGATACACATAGTATAACAGCCCAGGCAACGGATACAGCAGGGAATACCGCGTCTTCTTCCGGGCTTTCCCTTGTAGTGGATACCACAGCACCGGCAGTCCGGTCCGCATTAAGTCCGGCAACAAAAGTCATCGCCATAGACGCAACCATTGCTTCGAACTTTACCGATGAAAGCGATGTCACCCCTGTCTGGAACGGCGAAACAAAAGAACTGACCCTTACCGATCTTGCCGGAAACAGCACATTGATGACCCAGAAGGTATACCAGGGACCAAATAATAATGGATTACAGACAGCTGTGGAAATTGATACAACCACAGACGGAGAAGTTATTCATCTTTGCGCTGGGGATTTTGTCATGAATGACCGGCTGCGGCCCTCTCATTCCATGACCATAAGGGGTGAAGGGTCTGCGGCAACATCCCTTACACAGACTGCCAATTGGAGAAGGACAATCGATATAAATGTAACAGGATTAACAATCTATATTGAATACTTGAAAATGGATAATAATTATAACAGGCAACGGATTTATGCCGGTACCACAACGACCCTTTATTTAAGGGACATACACAAAGGAACATCCATTGGAACGAACCTCGTAGAAATTGATGCGGGAGCAGCATATTACTGGAACGGGACAGGTTATACACAGGCCTCAAACGGGGTCGATGGCTGGATAATCGGCGGTGGTGTAATCACGTTTACAGGCGATACGGATACGAGATACTGGTATTAAGCAAAACATTATAGATATACAGTAGTTCAGGGCTGTTCTTATTCTTTGTAAGGACAGCCTTTTTTTTGACCAGGTCATAATTTAATAGAGATTTTTTTATATCAAAATTGAAATATATACTCACCCTTAAGACTTTAGACCTTCTAATCCTTGAACAGCCTTGTAAGAACAGAGTAGACATACGACTGGTAGCCGAAATCGTGGGTCTGGTATTCCTTTAGAATTTTAAAAAAATCCTCCCTGTTATTCACCCCCACTTCTGTATAGATTGCACTGATATGGGCTTTTACCGTATTTTCCGCAATAAAAAGTTTTTTTGCTATTTCTTTTGTTTTATATCCCTGGAGCATGAGTATAAGCACTTCCTTTACCCGGGGAGTAAAGTGATAGTGTCTGAAAAATATTTCTTCCGGCATAATGACCGAAGACATAAGGGGTTTTATATTAATCGCGCTTAAACGCAGCCCCTCTACATTATCATCCCTGTTAATGGGATTTGCCTTTGTAATAATATTCAAGACTTTACCCGATTCCTGGACAATACGAAATTCACCAAACTGGGAAATCTCATTATTGATGATCTCCCTGCAATACCGGGAAAATCTTTCTTCATCATCTTTATGAATAAACTGGAGAATCGGGAGTTTTTTGTTTCGATCGTCTTCACTGATTCCGAGTGCCCCACAGGCTTCATTATTCATAAATATTATAATGAGGTTGGTATTAAGCTCAATAAGAATCGTGGGAAGCAGTACAGCAAGCTCGCGGAAACGCTCCTCGCTCCTTATCAATTCTTCCTCGATCCTTTTCCGTTCCACGATTTCCTGTTTTAATTTCACATTTGCAAGAGTCAATTCTTTCGTACGGGCAAATACTTCCCTTTCCAGGTAATCTGCCTGGTTCTGGATCTTCTTTACCATCAAAGTCCATCGTAAGGCAATACTCAATTTACTCCGGAGGATTTCATATGTCTGAAGATTTTCTGCTCCAAGTTCAAAAATTACAAAACCTATGTGATCATATCCAAGAAATAATGCCTGTGCGATTAAAGCATACTTTGTATACCTGGGGAGAATGCCGGGGGGCAATAAACTGATGGTGGAAAACTGGATGCCCTTCATGTCAATCGGGAACCGTTTTTCCTCATCAAAAGCGAGAATAAGCCTTGAAATGGTGAGAGGTTCTTCCGGGTCTTCATAAATGGCAAGGTAACATTTATTGATACCAAGCTGCGGTAATTCCCTGTGCAGGATATCCATTAATTTTTCCAGATCAACACAACCGGATAATTTTTCACCAAAATCATTGATTGATTCGAGTTTATAATCAAAAAAGATTTTGTTAAATGTTACTGCCCTGTGGATCGCCTCTTTTACCAGTCCCTGGGCTTGTTCAAAGGCTTCTATCCAGCGGTCCTGGAAATTAGTATTCTGGAGTTCGGCATAGATAATCTTCTTTAGTTTTAAAAGAATATCCTTTAAAACGATAATTGCATCTGGTTCATAAAGAGACCAGTATAGTATTTTTTTAAGACGCAGCAGGAAAATATTTTTCTTGTTGCTGTAATGTTCTTCTGCAATGGCATCGAGCATTTCTTTAAGCCATTGGGAGAGGAGCCCCCTGTCTTTCTGTTCTGTTATTATTTCATTTTTAAGTTGAGAAATAAGGGTATCCCTGTTTCTTAAAAACTCATTAAAGGTTTTGGAACTTCTCGATGTCTGAATTTCAGGTTGTATCAGATCATAGGGAATAATACATCCGCAGGACTCTCTTAAAACAAGCCTGGGGGTTAATGATATAATTTCACCAGGATCTTCCCCGACAAATAATTTCATAAGCATGTCTGCTGCAATCATGCCTTCTTCATAGAGCGGCTGATTAACTGTTGTAAGCTGGATATATTGGCTTATTTCAACATCATCATACCCGACTAAAGCGATCTGTTCCGGGATGATAATTCTTCTTTTCCTGAGTTCCTGAAACACCCCTAATGCCATCGTATCATTGGCAGAAACAATAACATCCGGCTTTATCCCCCGTTCATCAATAAGCACTTTTATTGCTTCCGGTCCTGTTTCAATCCTGAAATCCCCATGGAAAATAAACCTGTCATCATAAGGAATAGCATACATTCCCAGAATCTCCCTGTATATTGAAAAACGTTCTTCGGAATCGGAATTCCCTTTTGGTCCCCCGATATATGCTATGTTTTTATAGCCGTGATCCTTTACAAGATGTTCGAGAAGCTTTTTATAAGATGTATTATTATCGATTGTTACACAGGGAATATTCGTATACTTTTCACCCAGGGTTACCATCGGCATATGGGAAGATTGCTCAATGAGTTCACCAACTGCCTTATGGCCTGCAAGGTTTCCTATTGAAGAGGCAAAGACAATGACACCGTCTACATTATGTTCGTCAATAAAATCGAAAAAGATATTCCGGCATTTCTCCCATTCATCCCTGGAATGTAATCTTCCCGTTACAAAGCTTATGATATTGACATCCATATTTTTTGCATAATCGTAAATACCTGAAAATATATTTACATGATAGGGAGTACCAATCCAATCAATAACAACTCCGATAGTTTTTATTTTCTTTCTTTTAAATTTTTTACCTTTTTGCATTGTCCTGGGGTATATTATGTATTGGAATGCTGCTTTTTTCAATATCGTTTTAAAAAAAATAATTGCTTTTTATGCTGGATTATAGTAAAATTCAGGGTAAATCTCTTTATTTTTAAATAAAATCATGAAGAAAGTAAGCGTAATATATGTCTCTGATATATCTTTAAGGAATTATTATTAATACTAAAGGTTTGATCATGATAATAATTGTTATGAATTCTTATTTCTAATGAATAGAAATATATAATTCCAGGGAAATATAAACTTTTAGTATTAATGATATTTCATAAAATTAATACCAAAGGTTTATTTGAAATCGCTTTTTTGCCTGATATTTTAAAAACAGGAGTAAAAATAAATGTAAATTTAACAATAAAGAGGGAAGAGGCAAAAAGGCATATGAAAAAGTATACTCGTTTCTTAAAAATGCAGAAAAAAGCCTTTATTTTTTTTATTTTTTTTATTTATGCCCTGTCTGCCCTTTATACAGAATCACCTGATATTAAAAGATTAACCGGGGTGAATTGGTTTGGCTTTGAAACAGGTGATGCGGTTCCTCATGGGTTATGGGCACGGGATTATAAATCTATGCTCAGACAAATAAAAGACCTTGAATTCAATTGTGTACGAATACCATGGGCGAATGAAACACTTAATAAATCCCCTAGAAATATTACTATCAGCGAATGGGTAAATGATCCTTATACAGGGCAACATGGTATAAACCTTGACCTTGCCGGGAAATCCTCGCTGGAAGTAATGGATAAAATAATAGAAGAAGCAGGAAGACTGGATTTACGCATAATACTTGATTGTCATTCCAGGGCTTTGGATAATTACAGGGATGAGACACTCTGGTACACCGAACAGTGGCCTGAATCCCGGTGGATCTCTGACTGGGTTTTCATTACTGAAAGATATTTGAATAATCCTGCTGTGGTTGCGTTTGATATCAATAATGAACCCCATGGGGGGCTTTATGGGATGGGAATGAAACCGCCGGCAAGCTGGGGTTATGATGTTCCCGACTATGGTGATACAAATTGGAAAGCTGCTGCCGAACGGTGTGCTTCTGCAATTCGTCAGGTTAATCCGGATATTATTATTATCGTCCAGGGTGTCCAGGAATCGAGTGATGGGAGTAATTACTGGTGGGGCAGCAATCATAAAGATCTTAAAACCTATCCGCTTACAGGTGTTCCTGCTTCCAGGCTGATGTTTTCTGTTCATGAATATGGCCCCAGTGTTGCGCCCCAGACATGGTTTGAAGATCCTGCATTTCCCGACAATCTTGATGATGTATGGAGAGACCGTTTCTGGTTTATTTATGAAGAAGATATTGCCGGATTATATATCGGGGAAATGGGTTTGAAAGAAGAAGAGGCTCAAAATCCCTCATGTATTGCCTATAAGTGGTTTACCAGGTGGCTTTCGTTTGCAGGTGATAAAGTACACTGGACTTACTGGTGCTGGAATCCGAATTCCGGGGATACAGGAGGAATCCTCAAGGATGACTGGGTGAAAGTGAATGAAGTAAAATATAATCTTATAAAACCGTATCTTGAGCCATGGTCGCCGGGGACATCAACCCCGGGTCCGCTTCCTACTCCCTCTCCTACTCCCTCCCCGACTCCAACCCAGTTTCCTCCTCCAACGCTGACTCCTACACCCAGCGGAGGAATTATTCTTCAAGCTTCGTTTACCTCCTCGGCAGAGGGTTTTGTTTATAGTGACGATACATTCAGGGGAACGAATAACCCTGATTATGCATCCGGGTCGTATGACTCTTATGGCGGAATATCAGGTGGCGGATTAAGGGTTTATCTTGGCGGTGCTGAAACAGGAGGTCCGGTGTCCGGGGGATGGTCCCGTAGTTTTAATGCATCCGGTGACATTGTAATCTCCCTGGATTACAGGATGGTTTTGGGGAGGGGAGCCGAACCCGATGAGTTTGCAGAAGCAATTGTCGTACTTGATGATGAGTATTATGTACTGGACAGTCTGTATGGGGATGGAGACGGCGGTATAAATATGGACACGGGATGGCATCCCGGTGTTGTATTGGCGGCAACCGGCTCCGGCAGTCATATGATAATCATCGGGGCATATAACAATAATTCATCTCATACAGATGAATGGGTGGATTTTTTTATTGATAATGTAAGAATCGAAACAGGTCCTCCAATAACAGCCACACCTACAATTATGCCAACCCCTCCTCCCAATACACCAACATCGACCCCGGTGTTGATATTGGGGGATGTGGATTCAAATGGGATGGTTGATATTGTTGATGCACTTCTTGTAGCACAATATTATGTTGGGTTGAATCCGGTTTCATTCAATCCCGAGGCCGCAGATGTGAATTGTGATAGTATGATTGATATTGTTGATGCGCTTCTTATAGCACAATACTATGTCGGACTTTTACCGGGTTTCTGCTAACGTGAGTTCTTCAAAGAGCTGCTTTTTTAGGGGTTTCTTTTACTGGTAATTTTTAACCTGGAAGCACCGGTTGTTTTTCATCTACAGGTAATCATTACGGAATATCACGGTGATTTCGGTTTTACACTTACACCAATTTTTTATACCGGGAATTGAAAGTTTGTCTGTTTTTTTTATTCGGACACTATTTTCCGGTAGTATGTGGTTGCCTGTTTCCCTTTATGCAAACGAGGGAAACAGGATTTTTTTTAATTAAAGCAACAGCCCATGTTTTTATGTTTCAATTCCTGATAAAAACAAAAAGCTGCCCCGGAATGGAGCAGCTTTTTGTTTAATGCAAAATTCCCCTTAACAGGGGAAAGTGGTAATAAGCCCCACGTAATACTGGGCAATGAGTAATGCATCGACAATATCTATTGAATCGTCACAATTTACATCCGCGGCATCGGGATTAAAATTGGCCGGGTCCAATCCCACATAATACTGAGCAGTAAGAAGAGCATCAACAATATCAATACTGCCATCACCATTCACATCACCCGGTGTTGTCCCGGTAAAAGGGGTAGGGGACGGTGTATCAGTCACGGGTGTCGGGGTTGGTGTTATCTCCGGCGGATCTGTCGGCCCGGGTGTACCTTCGAACCCCGGTTCATTACCGTAAATAAGGGTGCCGTTTTGATAAAGAGTGATCTTCTTATAATCCGCAAAATCGGTAAAGGAAGGATCAAATGAATAATCGTCCGACTGGTTATAGTTTTTCCAGGTTGTTTTATTTATCCGGCACTGGATTTCCCCTGTTTGTGAGTTTGCTCCAAGGGTTCCTGCCCCGCTTGTAAAACCTATCTCTGCATATTCCTCGAAAAGGACACCGGTAACATTTTCCGAACCGATTATTGCATAATCAGAATGGAATTCCTCTGCATCAATGCCTTCTTTTGTAAAGTAATACCGGAGGGTAAGATCACTTAAACTTACCGCATCGTTACTCTGGTTCACGATACTGATGTGAGGTTTGATCTGGGTCGCGGTTTCATTTGCTTCCCCGCACCTGTACTGAACTTTTATATCACCATCTGCACCCCCGGGTGTCGGTGTTGGGGTGATACTCGGATCAAGGGTCGGGGTCGGGTCCGGGACACCCCCTCCTTTTAACCAGGCAATTCCAGCCATTCCTATAAGGTACGAAGCATTATAATCCAGTGCGACCTCATTCATGGTATAATCGTTTACATCGTCGGTATAGCTGTCATTACTGTCCGGCCCGCCAACAAGCGCGCCGATCATTCCCTTTGTATTCCCGTCCCTGTTGGGCTCATTTGCCCTGTGATGAGGATGCTTCGGCGGATTATTCAGATAGTTTGTTACATAAGATCCGTTCCGTGGATTGTCCCCTAATATATAATCCATCGTAAGATCCGCTGTATCAAGGTATTCGTCCCAGCTTAAGAGTTTGTAGGCAAGGTACCCGATCCCTGCTTCGGAGGATGCATACCGTAATACCCCCCAGCTGTCGAGCCAGGGAAGTCCGTATGGTGTTCTTGTACATCCATCACGATACCAGGTAAGGTTATTTATCACACCATATCTGAACTTGGTTTTTCCTGTAAGGTATGCCATCATCAGAAGGACAGGGACAGTACAATCATCCCATGCAGGCGCCCATTCCTTATAATAATTGTCATCCCCGTAATCATTCTGGGTAGTATCCATCCAGTATTCCACATCATCAAGCAGGGAAGAACTTCCCCCTGCCAGATGAAGCCAGATTGCTGCCCAGGAAAGATCATCATAATGGGAAGTACTGGGATAAAACGAACCTTCATCGCATCGTCCCGGGTTTGCAATTCCGATATCGTAAATCTCCTGGGCCGCGGAAAGACATTGATTTGCATAGGATGAGCCGGTATCACGGTAGTTAAAGTACATAAGAACCAGTGCGGCTGCTGCCTGCCCGCAAACATCGGATCCTGTATTTGTCAGATTTGCCTTCTTGACTGGTCTTGAACCTGTCTGGTTTTCCGGGGGGCCCCAGTATGAATGATCCTGGTCTCCATTCCCCACCTCATAATAGAGGGTAGTTGCATTGGGATGGCACGTAAGGATAAAATCCGTAAAGTACTTTAATATACTCAGCATTTTTGTGGTGAGCCCTTCCCTGTCAAACAAATCCCGGTATTCATAGAGTGTCCACCCGAGCATCGAAGCACTCCAGAACTGCGGAAGCCCGAATTTCACATGGTCTCCTGCATCATGAAAACCCCCGGTCAAATCAATTGACCCGTCTGAATCACTGGTGTGGCAGGCACTTCTCCATGAAGAAAAGACATTGTCAATATCCACATCCGGCCCACATTTATTGGCGTCAAAGAACCAGATGCCTTTTTCCATAGCATCACTATAGTCATAAGGGAAACTGGTTACTGTAATCATCAAAAGTAGTATTACTCCCGGGAAAAAAACTTTTTTTTGCATTATTTACCTCCATTTATAGTGAGAAGTATTATTTTTCATCCTGGCTATTATACCATATTATAGATGAAGTACAATAATAGATTTGACTTAGTTGTTTATCAGGATAAATTTATATTATATATCGGATAATTATCTGTAAAGATAGCATTGCATATTGTTCTTTTTTTATAAGAAGTTTCAGCATGAAGACAAACGTAAAAATTTTTTCCTTAAATGGAGAGAATATGAACAGAATAATTGAAAATAACAATAAATTATAATAGATTATGTATATACACTGTTTTAACATAAAATCAAGTTTGATAAAGACATTATTTTATGTTAAGATTATTAGTGGATGCCAGGTTGCAGGTGCAGCCGGCGTTATGAATAATAGAAGGATAAGGAACCGGGTTATAGAGGATTTTATAAGTGGTATAATAATGAAAGAGGATTGAAAATTTTTGGCTGATATAAGGCTTTTAATTGTCGATGATTCGAATATTGTCCAACTGGTTCTTGAAAAAACAATACAGAATGAGGAAGGTATTGAAATAATTGGCCAGGCTTATAACGGTGCAGAAGGTGTGGAAATGGCAAAGAAATTGTCACCGGATGTCATTGTTATGGATATCAATATGCCTGAAATGGATGGACTTGAAGCCATTCAGGAAATAATGAGTGAAAGGCCCACACCAATTATTGTTTTTTCCTCTGCGAGTAAGGACATTGTGGATTTGAGCTTTAAATCGATAGAATTTGGGGCAGTTGATATTATAGAAAAACCATACTCGGAAAGCCTGGATTCGTTAAAACAAAAGATAGAGGAGAAACTTATAAGGACAATCAGGACATTTGCAGATTTCAAGGTGATAAGAAGGTTAAAACAATCAAGCCTGTCCGTACTGGCGGAAAAAACAAAAAAGCTTAAAGATGTAAGTAACAGACTTAAGAAGAAACACCTTGAATTTCAAAGCGAAACAACCCTGGAAGAAAAACCTTTTGATGGGGTCCTGGAACAGATGAACGAAATCAAACTTTCTCCTGTCCGTTCTTCTTTTCCGGTTATTGGTGTTGCTGCCAGTACTGGCGGACCCCAGACAATAAGAAAATTCATCGAGGATATACATTTTAAAGATATTTATGCGGGAATCGTTATTGTCCAGCATATGGCAGAAGGATTTATCCGGGGTTTCTGTGATTGGCTTAAAGAATATTCCCCGGTTCCCGTGGAAATAGCACAAACCGGACAGGCTATAGAACCCTGTCACATTTATATTGCACCCGGGGAATATCACCTGGGATTTACACCGGATGGTAAATTCAAATACATACATGAACCGCCTATCCTGGGTATAAGACCTTCGGCAGATATCATGTTTAAATGGATAGCTCAATCGTATAAAAAAAGGCTTATCGCGATCATCCTTACCGGAATGGGAAATGATGGCACAGAAGGGCTTTATATTGTTAAAGAGAATGGGGGATACATTATCGCCCAGGATGAATCGAGCAGTATTCTCTTTGGAATGCCAAAGGCTGCAATTGAAACAGGCATTGTCGATAAGATTCTTCCCCTGCCGGGGATAGCAGAATTTCTGGTAACATATTGCAAGGAAGCAGTTAATGATGATTGAAGTGAATATAACAGACGACATCAGGGAAATCATTAAAACCCAGACAGGCATTATTATAAGGGACGAACGATTGCTGGATCTGGAAATCGTTCTCCAGAGCAGGTTTATAAAAAATAAGATGACCCCGGATGAATACCTGGAATTCTTAAAGAACAATTATAATGAAATTATTATACTTGCCTCCAATTTCACTATCCAGGAAACGAGTTTTTACAGAAATAAAGCACATTTTGACCGGTTGAAATTCAGGATTTTACCTGATTTATTGGAAAAAAAGCAAATGGAAAAAAAGAAAGAGATACTTATTCTTTCAGCAGGATGTGCAACAGGGGAGGAACCATATACCATTGCGATGATTCTTTTTGATTTGATCCATGATATGGAAGACTGGGACATAAGGATTATCGGTACAGATATTAATGTTGATGTACTTGATTTTGCAAGACGGGGAGTGTATACAAAATATAAACTAAGGAATATCGATACATGGTATATTGACAGGTTTTTTATAAAAGGTGAAGAAAAAGCAAATCCATTGTTTAAATTAAAATCGGGAATTAAAAATATGATTGAGTTCAAGCAATGCAACTTAATCCGGGAACCCTTTGAACTCTCCGATTTATGTAATGTTGATATTATTCTCTGTGAGAATGTCATCATCTATTTTAATCACGAGTCAATTCAAAGGCTTATTGTCAATTTCTACAATATCTTAAGAGACAGGGGATTCCTTTTCCTTGGCTATTCAGAAACACTTAACCTTGTGGAACATAAATTCATGCTTTCATGGTGGCAGGATTCATTTGCTTATCAGAAGTTTGAGGACGCCCACGGGGAAAAATCATCGAGTATACCTCTCTATACGGAATCTAAAAAAAAAACCGATTTGCCGGAGGAACTGGTAAGTCTTTATAATAAATCCTACGAGGAAATGATCTATTTATTAATAAAGAGTTGTGATGAAAAAAATATTGATAATTGTATTGTCATTCTCGAAACTTTGGAGACAAGTACGATTAAAACAGATGAAAGTTTTTATATTATTAAAGCCGAATATTTGCTTACCAGGAAAAAATATATTGATGCTGCAAACGCATGCAGAAAATCCATCAGTGTGAATCCTTATTTTATTGATGCCCATATCATGCTCGGATATATTTACCTTGAAATTAACATGCTGGAGAGTGCAGAGTTTGAATTTAAAACATCATTATATATAGATAAAACGTCAATCCTGGCCTGGTATTTTTATGCCCTTTACAATAAAAAGGCGGGAGATGAAATAAAGTATAATGAATGCATAAAAAAAGCATATAAACTTTATTCCGGTAATAATTATAAGTTCAAATCCGCATTGTTTCCCCTCAATAAAACAGCAAGACAGGAGATATCGGATATTATTATGCAAACAGGTACCCTCTGAGCGCCGGAGGATACCCTTTACACAACATACCTGGACAGAAAACTCACGATTTCCTCTGATGCTTTACTTGATTTCATAACCACGGCACTGGCACCCCTTGTTAATGCATCCTTACCTTTATCTTCTGCAGTTGTCAGGACAATGATCGGGAGTGCTTTTAAATTAAGCTTTTCCCTGATAAACCTGATTAAATCCATACCGTTCATTCCGGGCATATTCATATCTGTTATGACAAGACATATATCATCGTTACTACTTAAATAACTTATTGCTTCATTTACATTGGAAGCATCAATCACCTCAAATTTCCTCATTGTGAGTGAGAATTTTAATGATTTACGGGTTGCTTCAGAGTCATCGACAATCAATATCTTCAATACAAACCCCTTTCGAATTTAATGCAATTCCCCAACCGCCCTGTAAAATACATTTAATGAATCCCTCTTATGTGTATTTGTACATATCAAAATAATGTATCCCGCCTGCAACTTTTATAATTGAATTCTACAGGACATCAATCATTATAAATTTATTAAAATTATGTGCATTAGTCAATAGAAATTCTCAATGTAAAATTGCAGATATCCGGATATAGGAAAAAATAGCCCCTGTTTATAAATTCACGCTTGTATTTCCATTTTTTCACACTATTGCTTATAGCTTCTTGTATTTTTTTAATAAACGTATATAATTTTATTAATAAAACCAGTTCTTACTGTGTAAGAGGGGATACGTATTATGAAGGATAAAACCAGTGTTACTGAAATATTACAGGAAATAGATAAAATGAGTACAAACAAGGAACAGGAAGACCATATCACCAAGGAATTCCTCATTCTTGATTGTCATTCAAGGCTTATCGGTATACAGATAGAGTATTTAAGGGAAGTATTTGAATTAAAGGATGATAATGCAATATCTCCCATTCCTTTTACTCCTTCATATATCCTGGGAATCATTCATATAAGGGGAGAAATCATACCTGTCCTTTCCCTTTCCGAAATACTAAAAATAGAAGAAAAGGAATTCAGTCTCCTGAAACTGGTTGTTATTGAAAATCAATTCAAGATCGCTTTTCCTGTTAAGAATATACTGGATATGAAAGCGATTAAGGTTAAGGAAATACGGGCAATAAGGGATATCAGCACAAAAGCAGAAGAACAATTCATATCAGATGAATTTGATTACAACGGCAAACAGATAAGTGTAATGGATATCCAGAAATTCTATTTATCAAATTATATATTATGATTAAGGAAATCGACGTTTTACTGCTGGACATCAATAATAAGCATATCGGATGTAAGCTTGATGAAGTGGAAAAAGTCATCTCGGACATTTCCGGTATATCCGGTAATACGGATGTGATTCTTCCCCGGAACAAGGGAGTGTACCGGCTCGGGGATTTACTGAAAATACAGGGCATGGTTACATACAGTTCAGTATTACTCCTGGAAAATGAATTGAAGAAACCTGTCATTATTGCTATTCCTGCGATAACAGATATTGTCAAACTTAAAACCTCAAAGATACTGGCCGTTCCTGAGTATCTGCGAAAAAAACAGGATCCCTTTTTTGTATGGGGATTTTTTATGAATAAAAACGATATAACGATGCTTATCACCTTTGCTTATCTTACCAATGCAAAGGTAAAGGATGGATACCATGAGTTATGATCCGCATATTCTGGAAGTATTTAAAAAGGAATCAAATAAATGTATTACCAATGTAAATAATCTGTTGTTAAAAGCAGAAAAAGAGGGCGGCAGTAGTGAACTCTATAAAACAATAAAGGGCGAAGTACATACATTAAAAGGAGATGCAAGAATGCTGGGCTTTGAAAGCATCAGCCTGGCAGCCCACAAACTGGAGGATCTTTTTGCCCTGCTGGAAAAGGAAAAGGAAAAAGGAGATAGTGAATTATTTAAAAATGTTTTCAAGGTACTTGACCTCATAGAAGATGCCGTAAAAAGAATCCCCGAAGAGATGATTGATATTGATGTTTCCCCCTATTTAAGCAAGCAGGGAAAAACAGTATCCCGTGACAGGACAGAAATTAAGACAGAGATAACAAAGGAAAAAGAAGAAAAGAAAACAGTCCCTTCTGCAACAGCAGTGTCATCAGAGAAAAAAGAAAGCAAAGAGAAGAAAACGGAAATACTCAACATCAATATGAAAAAAATTGATAACTTAATAGGTATAAGCAGTGTATTCCCGAGATATTTTAACAGGTTTTCATATGTATTGGGAAAATTAAATGATATGAGAAAAGAGGTGGAACAGAAATACAAGGATCATAACCTGTTGAATGATTTTGATGCAATCTTAAGGGATTTTTCTCATGAACTCGCTTTTTATGACCTGACAGCAAAACAATTTCAGGATAAGATCACGAAACTGAAACTTGTCCCATTATCTTCGATTTTCGATCTTTTTCCGCGGCTTGTCAGAGATGTGGCGCAGAATACAAAGAAAAAAGTCAATTTCATTATAGAAGGAAGTGATGTCGAACTTGATATGGGAGTCGTTGAAAAGTTGAAATCCATTCTTATCCATATACTCCAGAATGCCGTTGATCATGGGTGTGAGACACCTGCTGAAAGGAAGGAAAAGGGGAAACCCGAAGAGGGACGCATTACGCTTAAAGCCTTTAATAAAGGTGATAATGTCATTATTGAGATAAGTGATGATGGATATGGGCTGGATGTAGAAAGAATTCGTCATAAAGCAATTGAAAAAGGCATTTTAAAAAAAGAAAAAGCAATGGAATTGCCGGATGACCAGATAATTCCCATACTCTTTGAATCCGGTTTCTCGACAAAGGACGTAAGTGTTTATTCCGGCCGCGGGATAGGCATGGATGTTGTTGCAACAACAGTGAAAGAGATGAATGGCGAAATAACGGTAAAAACAGTGCGTGATAAAGGAACGATTTTTTCAATATCTTTACCCCTCATAAGTTCTTATATTCCCATTACTGTTTTTGCACTGGGAGATTATCTGTACGGAATACCCTCTGCTTATATTAAGACTGCCATGAGGGTGAAAGCAGATGAAGTTTTTGATACCGGGAAGCGATGGAAGGTGATAAAGATTGACAATATGGAAATTTCCCTGGTCGATCTGAATGTCTTTTTCAAACTGGGTAAACCAGGGGATGAGAAAAGCAAGAATATCATTGTTGCAGTGTACCAGGATGAAATAACAGGATTAATTGTGAATGAAGTACTTATGGAGATGAAAATGCTTATCCGGAAAACATCGGGGATGGCAGATAAGTTTAATGTAATTATCGGTGCCGTTCTTTCCGGGAAGGAAAGGGCAATTCCTGTACTGAATGTCCTGTCCCTGTTTAAGCTGCTTAAAAACGGGAAAGGGGCATTGACAAAAATAAAAAAGAATACAGATTATCTAAAAGAGTTTGGGGCACACAAGATATTACTGGTAGAAAATTCCATAGTCACAAGGGATCTCGAAAAGAAAATTCTATTAAAACAGAATCTCATTATATTTGAGGCAGGGAACGGAAAAGAAGCACTCCAATTCCTTGAAGAGCAGGAAATCGATATGATCATTACGGATATTGAAATGCCTGTAATGAACGGCATTGAATTAATTACAAAGATGAAAGAAAAGGAAGAGTTAAAAAATATACCTGTGGTTGTCATTAGCAGTTATAAAACCTACAGTGATAAAGTGGAAGCCATGGGGGTAAAATATTTTATCGATAAAAGTGAATTTTCAGAAGAAATTCTTATAAAAACAATAAAGGCAGAAAATCTGTTATAGGTACAGATTCAACCAGTCTACCGGTGATCATTTTTCTTCGTAATATCTATTCTTGTTTCTTCTTCTACATTCTTATATTCTTTATCAAATCTAAGGATTGCTTTCTCCAGATCGCTGGTCAATTTTACGATATCCTTTACTGCAATAGTGGTTTGTTTTGCGATTTCTGCCGATTGTCTTGAATTCGTTGCCATCTGTTTCATGGCAGAAGACACCTGTTCCGAACCTTTTTCCTGCTGTTTAATGGATATATCTATTTTTTGCGTAAATGTATAGTTATTATTTATATTTTCAATAATACCTTCCATTGTATCATTCACTTCTCTTGCTACAATACCGCTTTTAATCACTTTGTCGGATTCCGTTTCACTGAAATTGATAATGGAATCGATAAAATTCTGGATTTCATGTGCAGCCTGTTCCACCTTCTTTGCAGAGGTGATTGTTTCTTTGGAAAGTTCCCTTATTTCTGCTGCAACAACCGAGAATCCTTTGCCGGCTTCCCCTGCCCGGGAGGCTTCTATGGAAGCATTAATGGAAAGCATATTGGTTGCATTCGCCACTTCCTTTATAATTTCGACCATCTCGTTAATTAATACCGATCTCTTGCCAAGTTCCTTGATATTTATTGTATTTTCCTTGCTGATTTTTCCTATTTCTTCCAGCTGCACTACAGCTTCCATAAGCTGTTTCTTCCCGAACAAGAGGGATTTCACCGCTTCCCCGCTTGCAATAACGAGTTCACTCGCATTCTTTGTAATTTGTTTAGCAGTAATGGAAAGTTCCTCCATTGTAGCACTTACCTCGGTAATCCCACTTGCATTGATGTTCGCGCTGCTTGCCTGTTCCTGGGCAGCTGTCTGTATTTCTTTTGAAGTGGAGTTCAGATTCATTATAATCTCCTGCATATTAGTCGAAACATTCTGGAGATTTTCAAGCATTGTATTAAATGTCTTTCCCAATATCCCGATTTCATCCTTTTGTTTGATTTCGATTTTTCTAAGTGATTTGATCCTGCCGGTAGAGATATCATTAAGCAGGACGATAACGGAATTCAATTTTTTACCGATTCTGTTCCCAAAGATGGAAAAAATAGCGATAATAAAAAAGCTTAAAAAGATAATCTGGACAATTAATCCAAGAAGCTGGCTGTTCCTGGCTATCCGGATATTTTTATCCGTATAATAAATTTTTAAGATTCCCAGGTTGTCACCAAGGTGGATAAGGGGTACTTCTTTTATAAAAAAACTGCTCTGTAATATTTTATCCGTTTCATTGTTCTTTACATATGTCCGGCTGTATCCCTCTTTGTCTGCATATTTCCCAATCGCTTCCTTTCCTTCTTCAAAAAAAAGGACAGCTAAAATATTTGAATTTAACATCTGTACATCCATAAGGGTAAGGACCTGGTCCATATCGAGTTCCCAGAGGGGCTCTACAATGATCTGCGGCAGGCTTTTTACTGCTATTTCTGCCTCCTGCTTAAGATTCCTTTCTATCTGCCCAACAGAACTAAAAAAGGTCACAAAACCGAAGATAGTTAAGACCGATACAGTAAGTGTAATCTGTATAATAATGATTTTAATAGATAATTTCATATTCATTCCTTAATTTCGATAATGATACTCTATTGAAAATTCTATATAAAATAGGGAAAAATGCAAGAAAACCCCCTCTTTTTTTGGTTTATATATTTTTCGGTTGTTTCCTGGAATATATTCAGTACCTTTTTTTGGTTTGAATTTTACCATAAAATAATGTAATTTATTAGTAAGGTTTTAGTTTTTAAGGATAGGGGTGTTATATGAAAAGAATTATCATCTTGATTTTTTTACTATTTACTTTAAACTCTGTTTTTTCTGAAACAATACGCATTGGATATTATCAGTTTGAACCCTATATTATTTTCCAGGGAAAAGATAAATCCCCAGGCGGGCCAATCGGGGAGTACTGGCAGTCTTATTTAATTCCCGGGATGAAAGTAACCGTGGAATGGATAGGCCCTTTGCCTTTATTACGTTTATTAAAATATTTTGAAGAGGGGAAGCTGGATGCAATCCTTCTTTTCCCCAGGGAAAATGAATTGGAAAAGAAATATCTGTACCCCCGGACCCCTTTTATGACCGGCCGGCCCGGGATTAGTTTACGAAAGGATAATGCCCTGGATGAAATTTCCGGTAAAGAGTCTCTTTATAACCTGAAAATAAGCTATATTAAGGGAGGTTTTCTGCCATCATTCCTGCAAAGTGCATCCATCCAGATAGATTATACAACAAAGGAAAAATATCTTGCAGTTAATCTTGAAAAACTTATAAATAAGCGTGTAGACGCCGTTTTTAACCTGGATATTGTTACAAACAGGTATGAAGCAGATAAATTTGGATATGGGAATCAGATAAAATCACTCCTCCTCCCCGTAGATCCGGTTGAATTTTTTACTGTTTTTACAAAGACTGAAAAAGGGCAAAGACTGCTTCAATTATATGAACCGGTAAATAAGAAATTATATACTGAAGGTACTTTTAACTTACTTATAGATAAATATATACCGGTGAATTACAGAAAATAAAGGGTGATGCCGACGTTTTTTCTGCATTTTTTTTCTTCAAACACCTTGCATGGCTGTACAGGTTTTACTATCATCTGTTCATGAAGGAGAATGCAGACAATGCCGGATACAGATTATATTTCCAAAGAGGTGATAAAACTCAGTGAAAAGAATCCCCCGCTTGTAAACATTTTATGGACAGGTGGTCTGGATTCGAGTTTTACCATGGTGTATCTTTCAAAAACCGATGTTATCATACAGCCCTACTATATCAGGGACAATAGAAAATCTGAAGAAAAGGAATTGAATGCCATTGCCGAAATAACTGCGGATATTTTAAAGCACCCGGAGACGAAATGCAAAATACTTCCCCTCAAGATATATATGTCTTCTGAAATCGAACCCGACGCCGAAATAACAAGTGCCTTTCACAGACTACGCGACACAACAAACATCGGTTCCCAGTATGACTGGCTGGCAAGGTTCGCGAAGTCGGTCGATGGTCTTTTGTTGAACATAGAGAAATCCGAAAACAGTAAAATACATAATTGTATTAAACAATACGGCCGGTTAAAAAGAATCGAGGAGGGGTATGTTTCATACTGTGTACTGGATGAGGAAAAATCAACAAATGATCTCGTATTAATTCTCAAATCATTCCACCTGTCTCTTCCCCTCCTGGAAACGACAAAGCCGGAGATTTATGAATATTTCAAAAAACTCGGTTTTAAGGAAAGTGCCGATAAAACCTGGTTTTGTCTTTCGCCTGTCAACGGCAAACCCTGTGGTATCTGTAACCCCTGTAAAACCGCCATCTGCGACGGTATGACCTTCAGGTTCACCGGGGAGGCATTGGAACGGTTTGAAGAGAATAAAAAGCAACGTTTCAGTGCCCTGGCCAGAGCTTTCGTCAAAAAGGTGTTGGTAAAGCTGGGGCTTATGAAAACAATAAAAAAAATCCTTAATAAGACAGTGAACAGTTAGTTGATAATTTGCCCTATGGTTTCAATGAAAATAAAATAAACATTGGATTCAACGGATTTTTTATCCATTAAATCCAATGTTCAATTTCTATTTGTTGGAAAAAATCTTTTGCTTTATCCCTTTATTTGGAGGGCCATGCCGGTTTGGGATATACCGGTTTGGCGGTTGCTTTATCCGGTGGACCTATTACTTCAAAGATCCCGTTTTGCCATTGTCCTATCTCTCCCGAATGACAATCGGTGGCAAGAAGATGATTCTCATCAAACCACGTGGGCCCCAGGATAGTATTGAACTTTTGTGCGGCAAAAATATCCCGTATCGTCTCCTGGTCCAGGGTTCCTGCTGCTTCCACTGCCTGCTGCCAGAACTGCAAAGAGGCATAGTAGAGATTGTGCCCCCACCAGTCGAGTATGCCTTCTCCAAAGTTTTTTACGAGTTTTTCTGCAAGCTCTTTATGCCCCGGGGAGACTTTTGTATTCCAGGCCCCGACTCCCATTACTCCTTCTGCAGCCGGGCCGAATGCCTGCTGGAAGAATGCAAAATTAGCTCCAACACTTGTAATAAAAAGCTTTGGATTAAACCCGAGTTCTATGGACTGACCAACGGAAAGTAAGGTTTCATCGGGATAGGCAAAAATGCAGAATGCATCCACATTCGCTGTTTTTGCTTCATTTATTATATCCGACATGTCTTTAATACCGGTAGGAATACTCTTTACCAGCGCAACATTAATTCCTTTTAATGCAAGCTGGGGAACCGCGGCACTCGAATATTCAACACCATGATCATCGGCAAGAAATACAATGGCTGCAGTTTTTACCCCCAAATTTTCCATAATATCCGCCAGAACAGGGACCTGGTTGTGGGTGGAAAAGCTTAAGGAACTGAAAAAGTAGGGTAACCCTTTTATTACCTCTTTAATCTGTGAGGCGCCACCTTCTGCTGCCCAGAATAAATATTTATATTTATTCACAATAGGAGCTGCAACCAGAACCAGGTGAGTTCCTATAGGGGGAAAGATAAAATCAACCTTGTCTTCTACGATAAGTTTTTCCAGGTTTCTCACCATGATGTCTTCTTTGCTTTCATCATCATATATAACCGTTTCCACGGGCAGTTTCTTATCGTATTCCTTTATATAGATTCCGCCCGCGGCATTCACCTCATCCACCCACATCTTAAGAATCGGTCCGAATGCCACATCTCCGATAGGAGCAAGGGGTCCGGTAAGAGACCGTGATGCACCGATGCGAATGATCGTTTTATCTTCCTTTTGAGTACATCCTGATATGAGAAAAACCAGGGAAACAACAAGTAAGAGTCCGTAAATGAAAATTTTCCTTCTTTTCATCTTCATCTCTCCTTTTAATGAATTTGTAAAAACCGGCACCCCGATTCATTACCCGTATTGAACCTCAATTATAAAAAACAAAGTGGGAATCAAGGTGCTTTTTCTGCACAAGAAATCCAGTTATTTAAAAGTATATGAATAAAATTTTTCAATGCAAAGGATTTGTGTATTTTGCGCCTGTTTTTTAAAGAAAATACGTAAGAGGAAAGAATATATCAATTGTCATCTGCTTTTATGACAGGACACTCCCCATTTATCCGTTTTATGAGACCGGGGATGAATAATGAAGTGCTTAAAAGAACGATACCTGCACAGACGATAAAGGCGGGTGAAAGCCCGGATGATTGTCCGATCCGGCCAATAAAAGGCCCAAGTGCAAAGTAGGCAAGACGGAAAAGCCAGCTCTGGACTGAAAGAACTGTAGCGCGTTTATCGCTGAATGTTTCCTCGTGGATATATTTCGAGAGTACCGGGAAATGGATACCCCTTGTCAAAGGCATAAAATAAACAGGGATAAGGGCAAGCCAGCCGGGAAGGAATGCTATTAAGAGATATCCAATTAATGCAGGAAGCGGTAACAGCCATATTATTCTTTTTTTGCCAAATAGCTTTTCTATTTTATATGCAAAATGACTCCCGATTGCTGCCGGGATAGCCCTCGCTGCCCAGAGTATCCCGAAAAGCCAGACAGGAACGGATCTTTCTATCCATAATGGCTGGTAAAACCAGACACCAATCATGGTGGAAAGGGAACAGGCCACCATAAGGGGAAGGGCAAAACGGACCATTTTACTCCGTAAAAAGATGTACCGAGCAATCTTGTATAATCCATACAGAGTACCCCGGGGATGTTTATAAGCCTCTCTTACCGGTTCTGTAATCCCGAAACAGGAGATACAGGCAATCCCTGCTGCAATGGATGACATAAGCATAAGGAAGTTTATGGGGAGAACTGCTGC
The DNA here is from genome assembly GCA_016935735.1 of Spirochaetales bacterium. Taxonomy (GTDB): domain Bacteria; phylum Spirochaetota; class Spirochaetia; order SZUA-6; family JAFGRV01; genus JAFGRV01. The sequence goes on from JAFGQK010000307.1 coordinate 23,279, forward strand.
AAGGAATCCGCCTGTAAGAGCAGATACTGCCTCTGCTCCAAGCCCAAGGCTGATTTGCCTGCCCTGGATTTTTGTAAAAGAATCCTTGTCTTCCAATGCGAGAAGGCTTTCGTATACAAGTGATGTATCTGTGCCGGAGAAAAAGCTTATTCCAAGTCCAAGGAGTGTTTCGGCTATGATAAACTGCCAGAATGTGACAGAAAAGGAATAGAATGTCCAGCCCCCGGTAATAATGATACTGGCAAGGATAAGAGTTTTCTTTCTCCCGAGCTGGTCCCCGATATAGCCTGTGGGGATTTCAAAGAAAACGATCGAAACGGCGAAAATCGCCTGGAGCAGGAAAATATCTGCAAGGGAAAGCCCGTACTTTTTCCAGAAAAGGGTAATAACAGAGATGGAAAAAATAAGGGAAAAACAGACTTTCAGAATATACGTGATGATAATATTTCTGCGCCACTCATCCATGGAAAAGTATAGTACATCACTTCCTTGCTTTTATCAACAGATCTCCAGAACTTTTAATATTTCCCGTACTCTTTGGTAAATTCAACAAGTGCGGTAAGATTCTCCGGTTTTGCTTTATCAAAGAATGCACCGTTTGCCATGACAAAACCGCCGTCCATGCCCACATTATCAATGAGTTTTTTTGCATAATCCTTTATTTCCGCCGGTGTTCCCAATTCCAGGAGGGCAGAGGGGACATTGCCAAAGATACAGAGATTTTTTCCCGCTATTTTCTTTGCTTTCAGAAGATCAGTCTGGTCAAACATCCACATAGTCTTGCCTGCCGGCAGATTCTTGATTACTTCAAGACGGGAATTATAACCCCCTTCAGCAGCAGGAAACGGGATGCATCCTTCATCAATTAAGCCAAGGATAACTTGTTCAAGGGTTGGCCAGTAAAATTTCCTAAACTGTGCATCAGAAAGGAAACCGTCCGCTCCCTTATGCAAAGGAATGAATATTAAAGGATTTCCCGTCTGTTTGGCAGAAGCAACACCCATATTAATCATGATAGGAGCTATCGCTTCCATCGCCCGGATAAGTTTATCCGGCTGCCTGTATATATCCAGCATGATTCCTTTTGTTCCCCTTAAGGTATCGCCGATTGTATCAAAGGGTGCCTTGGTAAATCCGCCAAGAATGTTCGGGACTCCCGACGCAGCGAGTTCACCGTCCAGGCCGCCCATAGCCATTGCCCACTTCAGGGCTTCTGCACCGGCATCAAACAGGGCTTTAAAGGTATTTTGAACAGGGGGAAGCCCATAAGGGATGAAAGTAAAGGCAAGCCCATACATTTCAAGGATACCGGTCGGGGGAGGGAGCATTGCAAACCCGCCTAAAGCACCGAATACACGCGGCAGGTAAAAGTTCCTGAAGTAAAGCGACGGGTCGGTAATCAGAAGATCGTATTCATTCGCTGTCATGTATTCCCCTTCAATACATTGATAGGAATGTTCCGGCGCAACACCATGACCCGGCCATGCATAGAGTTTATAATCAAGAATCTCAAAAAATTTTCCAGGCCCGGGTGCGGAAGCACCCCATTGAAGATCCGGTTTAAAATCCCGGACAAATTTCCTGAAAGCTCCCACACATTTCTCATAGTCATACATCGCATCCTGTAAAGTAATCCCGGCATAGCGAAGGGGAAACATGCTGGGGAAAATGGTAACCGGCACCCTGTCGAGTTTTTTCAGCTGAATGGCCGCTTTCAGCCGGTTTATGCTTGCCTGGTATTGTGTCTTTGCTTCCGGACTCTTGAATTGAAGGTCATTCCCATCCGGACCTTTTGGTGACAGCAACCTCTTGAAATTTGCTTCAAACTTTTCATTTGATGACATTTGTTCCCATGTTTTTTCCATATAAGTTACCCTCCAATCCAATTTTTTGCCAATGTGACAGCTGCCATGGCATCTTTGCCAAAAGCATCTGCACCGGTATGAATCTTGACCTGTTCGTCCATCTGCCCGCCCCCGATCATGATTTTTAAATTATCACGGAGACCCTCTTTCTTAATCGCAGAGATGGTCTCTTTCATCGCATCAAATGCCAGGGTAAGGAATCCGCTTAAACCCACCACCTGGGGCTTAAATTCCCGGATAGCATCGGTAAATTTCTGTACAGGAACATTCACGCCAAGATCGAGGACTTCAAAACCATTAACATCGAGCATAAAGGTAACAATATCCTTTCCGATACTGTGTATGTCTCCCTCTATTGTGCCCATAAGGACCTTGCCCCGCGATTTTGTTTGTGGTGCTTTATCTACCCCGGATTTTACCAGTTCAGTAATCTGGTTCATCATATCACCGGCCAGGATAAGTTCAGGTAAAAAGTAGGTACCCTTTTCATAGCGCTGCCCGACAATGTCCATGGCTTCCCTGACCGAGTCCAGGATTGCCATGGGCTGTGTGCCGCTTTTCACCATATCCCTGACAATACCAATGGCTTCCTTCTCTTTCATGTCAGAGATGGCGTTAATTAGTTTTTTTGACATAAAAACCTCCTTAAGGAATGAATGGGGCTCTCATACTCCAGGGTTAATCTATCCATATTCTTATACATGAGTGAAGATTCCGGCCCTGTAAGCCCGGGTATAATGTAAACAGTGCAGATCCCTGCCCAGAAGTAGTTCTGCTGAAAGAAGGGCCGCTTTGAGTTCCTGATCCAGGGGATCGAGAATGGCACAATCCAGCCCTTCCTTTACAGCCAGGGTTAAAAAAGCCCGGTTAATATAGGAACGGGCCGGTAATCCAAAGGAAATATTACTTAACCCTGCGGTAAGATGTACTTCCGGATATGCTGCGTGTATTGCTCTTAGCGTATCAAAAAAGAGAATTCCATTCTGGATATTGGTACTGATAGTCATGACAAGGGGATCGACATAGATATGTCTATCCGGCACTCCTGCATTACGTGCTGCATCCATGACTTTATGGACCGCTTCTATGCGTTCTTCACAGGTCTCTGGCATTCTCCTTCCCCCCATGGCCAGGGCGATTACCCGGCAGCCATGCTCCGCAACCAGGGGCAGGATCCCTTTTAAACGATCATCTTCCCCGCTGATTGAATTGATCATCGGGGTTTTATTTACTGTCTTGATTGCGGCAGCTATTGCATCGGGGTTGGTGCTGTCAAGACAGAGCGGGATATCCACAGCAGACTGGACTGTTTTGACAAGCCAGACCAGGTCTTCCTTTTCCCGGCTGGGATGTGTTCCTGCATTAATATCGAGCCAGGTAGAACCTGCTTCCGCCTGTTTGCAGGCAAGGTTTTGTATAAATGCTTCATCTCGGTCTGCAATAGCCTTTTTTACGGATGAGCGGGTTCCATTAATCTTTTCACCGATAATTTCCATGAATACATTACTCCATTATGCATCGTTATTGAAACGTACTATTTTAAAAATTTCTACGATTCATCGTCTTCTTTCCTTTATTTCCCGGAACAGAAATCCTGTAAGGCCAGCATGAACTGTACCGGATAAAGGATTAAAGAAAAGTATAACAGACGAAAAAACAGATGTCAAGAAACTTAAATTTTTGGGGTGCAATTTTAAGATCGGGTTTTTTTACCACGGAACACATGGAACATACGGAACACACGGAAAATACCCGCGAAATTTTCAGAAATACATGGAAATAAAAGACCGGCAATAAGGATGAAGAGTGAAGTATGAATTATGAAGTATGAAGGGTTGAAGCCCGGGAATATGGAAAAAAAATAAAAAAAAATCGTTTTTTATGCATGCAGGAAGATACTTTGGGGCGTTATATATAGAGTTTTGACCAGGATATTTTAACTTTCCTGGATAATTAAGGGAGTAAAGATAACTATAAGAATAAAGAATAAAGAATAAAGATATAACTCATGTTTTCAAAACACTTAAGCTTTGACCATTATACTGGAATGATAGACATGGTTATTATTGTAATAATTGATAATCAAGTGGTTAAAGCAATGGTAGGAATATCATTCTATAAGGAGGATGAAATGGGTTTGCTGAAACTACATGAATTTCATTTTGTTATCGGTCAGAGTATGAGAATGCGTTTAGAGGAACTGAATGTTTGGGGTAATTTGCATAACATTTCAGGAATTGTTGTAAGGATTCTCCTGTTGCTTGTACCAGTTATAAAACGGGAGCATGACTGGGGGGAGCAGCGGGATAGCCGGTATGAGTATGTGTCTCCCGACCCAAATGAAAAGCGGGTGCATGCACATGCATACCTGCCCGAGGATTTGTACAGGAAGTTGAAGTTGATTCACCATGATTTGAATTTTTTTAGTATGGGGCAGATTGTACGGTTTTTTATAGTGGTGTTTTCTAGACTGGTAGATGAGTACAAAGAGGGTGTCTTGAAGGAATTGGAACGAATGTATAAAGAATGGGAAAAAGAAGCCAGGGATAGCCGTCTAACGCTGCGTCAGTATATGCGACAATTAATGATAGTTGTACAACATTTACGCCCGGGGAAAAGGATAATCACTGTTTACGACCATCGTTTTATGCCATTCTGGCGGTTAAGGCTTTAAAAACGCATAAAACCACACAAATCCTTAAAAACCACACAGCACTCTATCTCTGTATCACGTTCAGACCTCGTGCAACGGAAAAAAAAGTCAATAAAACAGCATTTCTATTGCACGAGGTTGGTACTTGTAAATTCCAATCATTTTTCCAAATTTACACATTGAACGAATAATTTTATAATTTTTCTTCTGTGTGTTTAGTGGTTCTTTATCTTTTTGTCAGGGGTTTTGCCCGATATCGAATTCCCACCCAAATTTTTCGCGATACGGCAAATCCTCTGTAAGATGATTCCCCCCGGGATAAGAAAAGAGAAAATATACAATAAGCTTGAATGCAGAATACGGGAAGCAATAAAAAATTTCCCCTCCGTATTCAAAGAACGTTTACAGAGGAGAGATGTTGATTACAAAAATATTTTTACCATTTTTCCAGTTCAATGGTTCCTTCTAAACCGGTAGATGGGACATAAAAATCACCGCTGATTTCATCTTCATCATTATTTACATTTAATTCAACTTCTATATCATAAGCTTCCAGCGGGTTTTGAGCATCTAATACACCATCTATATCATCACCATCAATTTCAAAAAAAACATCATATGTTTGCGGGTCCCCATCAAGCCATATAATAACTTCTCCGTCAACTTCATCACCATCCTGATAAAAAGAAGCAGTCATGTCATCGATGACCATACCACCATCATAATACATAAAATATCCTTCCCAACTCCCTTCAATATCGGCATTGCCATCCTCAATTACGACAAGACACCCTGTTGATAATAGGGTAACAAATACGGTAATGACTAAAGCAAGTAGTATTTTCTTTAGTTTCATCTTTTCCTCCTGAATAGAAATCTATACTAGTAACTTTACTACATTGAAATATAAAATTCAATGATTGGTGTTACTATTTACAAAAATAATAAATTCCCTGCTATTCAATATATTCATCATCGCCATCGGCTATGGCGATTTCCTTTTTATTTGCCATATCCCGGATGGTATTAAGGAAATCCGTATCCATTTTATCCACCTCGGATTTAAGAATACGCCCTATCCCGGCAAACTCTTCTTTTATAAGTTCACCCCGCCGTGACGATACATGCTGCATGATCCTGTCCTTGAATTTCGTATCCTTTCCCTTTAAAAGCAGGGCAATTTCCTTGTCCTCGAACGTATGGAGTACCTTCTGGAGGTCTTTGCCGGAAATACGGTATATCACCTCCGTGGTAAATAACCGCTTTTCAAGATCTTCGGCAAGTTCGGGATTGGAGGATGCGAGTTCCTCGAGGATGTCTTTTTCTTTTGATGCATCCAGATGTTTGAGTATCTCGGTGATAGCCGCTTTTCCATCCACTTCCTGGGTTACGATATCTCCTATCGTTCTTGCCTTTTCCTGGAGTACTTCCTCTGTCTTGCGCAGGACTTCCGGGGGGATTTTTTCCATTTTTGCAATACGGACAACAATCTCTTTTTGCTTTTCCGGGGGTAATTTACCGAGTATCCTGGATGAAAGGGAAGGATCTATGTGAGAAAGAATTACCGGGATAACGGATGTGGATTCGTTCTTTAGCAGGGTGAGTACCTGTTCAAAAGGAAGATCATTTAAAAAAGAAAAGGGATGCGGGACGGTTTTTTCCAGGATACGTGCATAAAAATCCCCGCCCTTTTTCTCTCCGAAAGCAGTAACAAGCATTTCCTTTGCTTTCTCAAGCCCGCCACGTGCAAGGAGGTCTTTTATTTTTAAAAGATAACCAAACTCTTCAAGTACCTTTTTCGCTTCTTTTTCATTGACCGTTTCTGTCCGTGCAATCTCTTTTGCCACACCCAGCGCTTCCTCCTCGGAAAGATGGGACAATACTTTGGAAGCATGTTCTTTCCCAAGAAGGATAAGCAGAACGGCAGCTTTCTTGAACCCCGAATCCCTCCTGTCTGCTTTTAAAAAGGCATCGTGTTCTTTCTTTTTCTTTTCTGATTCATCTGCCATGGGGAACTATTTGGAACCTGCCCCCCCTTCTTTTGCAGCCTGGGATGCCTTAATTACGTCATCTGCAACTTTGCCGGAAATCGGATTATAATGGCTGAATTCTATTTCAAATGCCGCGGTACCGGAGGTAATCGCTTTCAGATCTATGGCATAACGGAGGAGTTCCGCCTGCGGCACCTGGGCTTTTACTTCCTGGATGCCTCCTCCAATCGGTTCCTGTCCCAGGACCCTTCCCCTTCTTGAACTTAAGTCGGAAAGAACATCTCCAAGATACTGATCGTCCACAAAAACAGTAAGATTCATTACCGGTTCGAGAAGCACTGGTTTTGCTTTTTCCATAGCGGCTTTCAGTGCCCCTCTTGCGGCGAGTTTAAAAGACATTTCCGAAGAATCCACCGGGTGCTCTTTTCCGTCTACAATCCTGGCTTCCAGGTCTACAACAGGATACCCTGCAAGGATTCCTTCTTCCATACCTTCGAGTACCCCCTTTTCTACTCCCGGGATATATCCCCTGGAAACAACACCCCCAAAGATTGCATTAACAAACGCGAAATGTTCGCCCCGCTCAAGGGGTCTGATTTCGAGAACCACCTTGGCATATTGTCCGTGCCCCCCGGTCTGTTTTTTATGCTGATATTCAGCAGAAGCCGGCATAGTGATTGTTTCCCTGTATGCAACCTTTGGCACCCTCGTCTCAATTTCCATCTTCTGCTTTTCCTTGATTTTTTCAAGGATAATGTTCAGATGGAGTTCCCCCATGGATGACACCACATTCTCCCGTGTTTCCTTATTATAATCAATCCTGAATGTCAGATCCTCTGTAGCGGTTTTTTGAAGGAGTTGGTTTAATTTATCCTCGTCCTTTTTTGTTTTTGCAGATATGGCAACTGCATGAACAGGCTGCGGGAGTTTTAAAGGTAGATATTTAATTGTATTATCATGGGTACAAAGCGTGTGATTTGTTTCTACTGTATTAAGTTTTGCTAGTATCCCGATATCCCCTGCAATAAGTTCCTGGGTATCTTCCAGCTTTTTTCCCTGGCAGACGAATAATTTGGAAATCTTTTCTTTCTTATTTACCTGTGTATTGTATAACTCGATATCCGGATGAATGGTACCGGAAATAACCTTTACATAGGAAAGCTTTCCTGAAAACTGGTCAATGGAAGTTTTATAAACAAAGCAGGAACAGGAGCCATCTGCATCAATCGCTACCTCAACCTCGGAATCATCATCTTTCAGAGCCTTTGTTTTTCCGCCGGGTGATGGTACGGAATTAATAAAAAAGTTCAACAGGGAATGAATACCGGCAGAGAGTGTTGCCGCGCCGCAAAGGACAGGAACGATTGAGGATTTCTTTATACCCTGCTTGAGCCCTTCCTTTATTTCTTCCTCTGAAAGCTTTTCCTCTTCCAGATATTTTTCCATAAGTTCATCATTTCCTTCTGCAGCAGCCTCGATAAGCGCCATCCGTGCTTCCTCAACACTATCCTTCATATTTCCCGGGATGTCCTGAATATCCTGCTTTCCTCCGGTATTCATATATACTTTCTGCTCGATAATATCGATTACTCCCTTAAAATCATTTCCATTTCCCATGGGAATAACAACAGGAACCGCATTTACCTTGAATTTTTCCTTTATATCTCCGATTGTCTTGTTAAAATCTGCATGCTCTTTATCCATTTTATTGATAAAGATAAATCTCGGTTTATTCTCTTTATTCAATCTTCGCCAGAGTTTTATCGTTTCTATCTGAACACCTGAATCCGCGGCAACCAGTAAGAGAACAGACTCACATGCCCTGAAACCTTCAACAACTTCCCCGATAAAATCCCCGGAGCCCGGTGTATCGAGAATATTTATTTTTATATCTTCCCATTTAATATGAGAAACGGATGTGTGAATCGATATCTTTCTGGAGATTTCTTCCTCTGTAAAATCACTTACTGTTTTCCCGGATTCAACAGTCTCGGGCTTGGGGATAACGCCGCCTGTTACAAGCAAATGCTCAACCAATGATGTTTTTCCTGTTCCCCCATGCCCTCCAATTGCAATATTTCTTATTTGTTCAATTGTAATACTCATTATTAAGCTCCTTATTCATGATGATCTGGTCATACTTCTATTAAAATGGTTCCCGGTTGAAAGCGGCGATCCACTTATGTATCAGCGAGACTTACTATACCGGTTATATCATTCTTTGTCAAGAATGAACTGGTTCCGGGGTGTGATTTCGAGAACTTGTTTTTAGCTGAATGGAAGGTTTATACTGTTTCATTGAGAAGTACTCAACATTGGTTGAGCCCCAATTACTCTTAGAAGAGGTGGCTTTAACATAGTTAAAGTTCAATTGTAAAAAAATAAGGGGACTTTCCGGGATGAAAGAGAGGATTAAAAGAGATATGAAAACCACGGATACCCGCAGATTTATACGGATTATGGCTGCGAAGCTTATCGCTTGGTTATAAACTACTTAACGTTGTCCTATATTAAGGTTGGGTATCTTATGAATTTTAACTCTGTCAGCCTGGAATGGAAACGGTTTGTCAACAGGGGAAAATGGCGTCTTGAAACACCTTTCAGCCAGACTCATTTTTTTGTTGACAAATTTGCAATTTCTACCCAGATATTGTGCCAACGCGTTGGCAAGCAAAAAGAAATTAAAGAGATAAAAGGGAAAGAAGAAGAAGAAATAAAACATAGTTGGTACCAGTTTCAGAACTGTAAAAAAGAATATTTTTCTATACACTCGCAAATACCAAACAACATAATTGTTATTGAGAACTTTCAAAATCCTTTCTCCTGAACAAATAGGTAATTCCATATACAAGACCGGCCCCGAACATACTTATAAACGCCATTTCCGGCTGTATAAATCCTATAATAGACAGGATGTACCAATCAAAGAAAGGATAAGCAAATAGAGCATTTTATTTTCAATTGAAAATCAACCTAATAAGACGCTAATACATTTTTTAACCGCTTCTTCGGATTATCAAATACAACTTGCTTGCAATCAAATTCATCAGGATCATATTTTCCACCAAGCCATTCCATCATTTCGTCATATTCTTCAGCATCAGGATTCTTGATTATTTCACATAACCTTTCATAACCCGGAACACTACCGCAATCTTCTGGAGGACAGGCTCTTTCTCCTGCAAGACATACAGGATATTTTGTATTTGCTTCTTTCGGGAGTATTCTTTCCAGGACCAGATCGTGATTCCAATCATCGCCAAAATCGTAATTATAGTTTGCGCTGTTATTTTCTTCTGAAAACCAGTCAGCAATATCTTCTTCCCATCCTGCCAGCATAGGGAATTCTGCAAAATCCGAATCTTCTGGAATTCCAATTTCTTCGACTTCATCTGTTTCAGGATTTTTCAACCTGAAAGCATGGAGGTGGGAATCTGTCCAGCCCATTGAATCCTGAATTGCTACATGCAAATCCCAGAATGTATAATTTTCCGGAACCTGTATTCTGCGCCAGATTACAGGGGAAATATCCTGTAATGTGATTTTAAATTGATATACATTTTTAAAAGTTTTTGATGCCATAAAATTTTCTCCTTTTATTTTTTCTGTTTTTTTTTTCATATATTTCTTCATAGCCTTCATTTTTCTGTATGATTGCTATATGCCTGAAAAACATATTCATTCCAGTAATCAGGGATAAGTCCATATTTCATCAGTTCATTATAGGATAGTTATCCCATATATAATTTATATCAGAGAAGTAAGTTTTTTCAAAGTGAAAAATGAAAATAGTCATATTTTCTTTACCGATATTCTGTGTTCGCTGCTATCAGACAGCGAATTAGCTATTATCAATAATAAGCTGGCAGAGATTCTTTTATCACGTGGCCGCTTTGATGACCCCATGGCATTGAGGGGTTCTGCGAATGGGCGGACTTACGGGGAATGGAAAAACTATGTTGAAAACACTGAGATTGAGTGGTGGCAGGCAGGAGCCAAAGGTTCCCGTTTCTTGAATATGCATCCTGTTCCCAGGGGGATACTGTATGAAGTGTACGCTTTACTCGAGCAAACCAATCCCGGAGAGACTCTGGAAGTACGCACGACACTGGACAATTTTCACTCTTTCACGCTGAAGCAGCTATTCGACTTGAACAAATACCACGATACAGAAAATGCTTTCTACCAAATTTTGTGCAATTGATGTAATCCCGGTGGAGGCACCATAATTGCATCCTGATTTTTTCCCGGGGGGAGAGAGTAATCCTCCTTTCCCCCGGTTGATTAATTTGCAGCTACCGGTAATCATTTATTGTTTCCAGCAGCCCGGTATCAATATCGGCAGCAGTGGTAAAACCCAATTCAGTTTTTATCTTCGTATTATCCGCCATGGAATGCCTGATATCACCGCGCCTTTCCGCCTGAAAAACCAGTTTTGATCCGGAACCGGTGAGTTTTATAATCTTTTTTGCTATTTCAATAATGGTTGTCTTTTTGCCATAGGCAGCATTATACAGACTTCCCCTATGTTGTGCTGCCAGTATGTTTGCCTGTACAATATCTTTCACATAAATAAAATCCCTTGTCTGTTCGCCATCACCAAAAATGATAATATCGTTGTTTTTTAAGGCCTTTTCGATAAAGATAGAAATAGCCGCAGCATAGGGGGATGTCGGGTCCTGCCTTGGTCCGAAAACATTAAAGTATCGTAAAACACCCGCGTTTATTCCATATTCGGTTTTGTACATGTTAAAATAGTATTCACCGTCGAGTTTTGTTACCGCATAGGGACTTTTCGGCTCAGGAATCATATCTTCCTTTTTCGGGATAACCGGGTTGTCCCCATATACTGCGGCGGAAGAAGAAAGGACGACATTCTTTACCCCTGTCTCACGGCAGGCTTTAAGGACATTCAACGTACCAATCGTATTTACCGTAACATACTCTTTTTCCTTAAGCATGGATTCGGGAACGCTGATAAGGGCTGCCGTATGAAACACCGTATCGACACCGGAAAAGCTTTTTACAAGCAGGTCAAAATCCAGAATGTCCCCTTTTATGAATCTGACATTGGATTTATTTAATAATGGTTCAATGTTCTTCATATAACCGGTGTGAAGGTTATCAAGGATTAGAATAGAAATTCCCTGGTTACCGAGCTCTTCTGATAAATGACTGCCAATAAAACCGGCACCCCCGGTAATGACTGCACTTTTCATCAATCCTGTTCCTCCTGATGCTCTTTATCGTTACTTAACTATTATCGCTGAAGCTCCTGATTTAATCAAATAGTATTTATACTGTTTAGTCTTATTTTCATGTTAAAAAACATGAAAATAAAGCAATACCTGAACACCGGCTGTTTGTTGAAGAGCACCTTGTATAAATTACTATTGGGAGATCTCTCTTTTCCATCTGTATACCATTAATTCATTTTTTGTTGATAAGTACCTTATACATTACTATCGCGGGGGCTGTCTAAAAAGTCGGAGTGAAACGCAGGCTTTTTAGACAGCCCCAGCCCTTGTTTACTCATCAGACATTGTGACACCGGTGTCACAAGCACTATACGGACGACGGGTACTCACATTGTATTAATAAACACCCATATAGCTTGTTCATCAAGTCACCGGCGATCTCCGTTATGTAATTTCAAATAAAAATCCACTGTACAAGGGTGATTTTTTAAGATAAGGTAAAAAACGATATGACCGGTGAAGAGGAAAAAAACCTTTATCATGAAGAGGAAAAAATTCTATCCGATGGTAAAGCATTGGTTTCTCAAAAACCCCCGGATCTCCGGAAACTGGGGGAAAACTATACGTTTTTGCTGAACTCTTACGAAAGGATGTTTCATCAATTAAGAAAATTGGTAAAAATAAGTGACAAGCAGCAGTACAAACTGAACCGGCTTAATCAGGAACTCGGTGCTAAAAACAAAAAGCTTCATGACCTGTCCGGGAAATTATCCAGATATCTGGCACCACAAATCTATAATCAACTTTTTTCCGGCAGCCAGGACGCCACCATCAACAGTACCCGTAAATTCCTGACAGTCTTTTTCTCCGATATCATTAACTTCACGGTCATTACCGAACACCTCCAGCCCGAGGCTTTTACCGTGCTACTCAATAATTATCTTAACGAAATGTCCCGTATCGCACTTCGCTACAATGCCACCATTGAACGCTTCCTGGGGGACTCCATTCTTATCTTTTTCGGTGACCCGGAAACAAGAGGGAAGAAAGAAGATGCATTGGCCTGTGTCTCCATGGCCCTGGAAATGCGCCGGAGTCTCAAACCATTGAACGAAAGATGGTATGATATGGGCATAACCGAATCCCTCCACATACGGATGGGAATCAGTTCGGGATTTTGCACAGTAGGTAATTTCGGGAGCAACCAGCGTATGGAGTACACGATTATGGGTGGTAAAGTCAACCTGGCCAGCCGGCTGGAAACCAATGCCGGCCCGGACCAAATTCTCATCGACCACGAGACCTACTCCCTCATAAAGGATGAAGTGAGTTGTATGAAAATGGAGCCGTTAATGGTCAAAGGCATCCCGTATCCCGTACAGGCATATCAGGTAACAGACCGCTATGACCGGATAAAACCAGTGAATGAACTGTATGCCGAAAGGGAAGGGTTTTCCCTGTTTCTGGAGCCGGATAAGCTGTGCCCGGAGGATACCGTATGGGTGCAGACAATGTTAGAGGATGCATTGCGGCGTATTAAAAAGACCGGAAAATAATCCCGGTATTATAAGAGCAAGTCTTTTTCTTCTTAAAGTGTACGTAAGAAATAATAGAGATAAAACTTGATTAAGCGATGTTATAACACTATAATTTCTTTAATAATAAGTTTGTTTACAGCCACAGGTTTTATTATGAAAATTTACAGGAGTTTCATCAATGAAAGATGGAATTATTCAGAAGACGATTAATGTATTTCAGAAAGTTTTTCATGATCTGCATGCGAATATATCATTATCTGCCATAGAACGTCTTGCTGTCATTATTCATAATGCCATGGGGGGATCAGCCAGGAATTTCCATACACTGGAACATGTTTTCAATATAATGGATCCCTCCGATCCATTACACTGTCTGGCTGCATTGTTCCACGATACCGTTTACTACCAGGTCGACAGGGGCTTTACCCCTGCAATCCAGTGTATTCTTTCTTCGTATATCCAGGAAAAGGAAGGGGAAGTTTTTATTACAAAGACAATACCTTCGGATGACAGGTTAATCTTGATGACCCTTGATATTTTCGGTTTTACAGCCGGCCAGAAACTATCTCCGTTTGGCGGGCTCAATGAATTTTTGAGTGCCCTGGTCATGAATAAAATTTCAGGTGGGATCATTACGGAAAAAGCCTGTGTTCAGATAACGGTCTGCATAGAGGCGACCATTCCTTTCCGGGGCAGGAACAAGCAGGGCGAGAGCTGGGCAGCCGCTCTCGAACAGCGTCTTATACGATGCAACGAACATTACAACCTTTCAATGACATCCGGGGAAGTGGAAACGGCCATGAAGAGGGCGGTGATGTTCGCAAACAGCGATGTAGGGAATTTCGCGGAACATGATGTGGGGAAATTTCTGGATAATACATGGAGGCTTCTTCTGGAATCGAACAGCGTATTGTATTCGGGAGAAGTATACTTTATACGGGATTACAGGAGAGCCCTTCAGAAAATGGAGGGGTTTTTCTGCAACCTTAATCCGGACAATGTTTTTACCCGTTACCGGGGAGTTCCTTCCGAAAAAGAGTTTCAGAATATGCAAAAGCTGGTGCATAGAAATATTCATGTTGCCCGGCAATATCTTGGGATCAAACTCCTGGCAATAGCCATTATCGAGGCATTAGCTGAAATGACCGGCGGTGATGCTCCCCTCGCGTTGTTTATGGGCGATATCCGGAAAGAAGGGGATGATGTTAAACGGTTGGAGGACTTTTTGCCCATTCATGCAGCCAATTCAACAGATAACGCTTCTTCTGTTGTTGTGCTGCTTAATTACGGCAGACCCGGAGAAACCAGTTTCGATATGAGTAGTTCACCCCTGGCTTTTTTTCTCTATAAAAATATGGAACCTGCTAAAATAACACAGTTTCTTCACGATGCAAAAGACATGTTTGCCGGGAATATAGATGCCCGGGAATTTATAAATAAGATAGACAAACCGGTTGTCTCGGCAATCGCACGGGCCAGTGCAGAGATGGTGGTAACACGCAGGGAAGAATTGCTTCAATACGCAATGACGGATAAATGATAGAGTAAAGAACATAGCTCCGCAAATTATTTAAGGGAAGAAAAGGGAAACCACCGATTACACAGAGATTACACAGAAATAGATAGAAAAATCTGTGTAATCGTGATATTATCTTGCCCATGAATAGTAAGGATAACAAAGAAAAAGATCCACTAACTCATGCTATTATTGGGGCAGCTATGAAAGTTCATAGTCCAATCTGCGAAATCGGTGTAATCAGTGGTTTCATCTCTTTATTGTGGAAAATCGAAATTCCTGGACAATAAATTACTCCTGTTACCTGCTGCGTATTTTCACACCTGGTGTTCTTGATTCAGAATAAAATCAGGGTGTTTATCAATGTTTTTATTATATCACTTTTTATCGAGAAAGGAAAGATAAGCCGGGAATTGGGCTTTGCCACGAGAATATATGAAAACTTATGTTTATTCAGTTCTGTAATAAATGGTTGATTTGAATACAAACCGTCTCCACAAATAATAATGGGCAGG
>JAFGQK010000040.1 GCA_016935735.1 Spirochaetales bacterium
ACCATGTCTATCATTTCAGTACAATGGTCAAAGCTTAGGTGTTTTGAAAACAAGAGTTATGTCATTATTCTTATAGTTATCATTACTCCCTTAATTATCCAGGAAAGTTAAAATATCCTGTTCAAAACACTATATATAACGCCCTAAAATTTCGTCCTGCATGCATAAAAAACAATTTTTTTATTTTTTTCTGTATTCCCGGGCGTCTTCCTTCACCCTTCATAATTCATAATTCATAATTCATTTCCGATCTTTTATTTCCATGTATTTTTGAAAATTTCGCGGATATTTCTCGTATATTTCCCGTGTGTTCCATGTGTTCCGTAGCAAAAAAATCCGATCTTAAAATTACAAAATTACAACCATAGATTGATGTATATTGAAAAATGTGTTAAAATAGGGTATATTTATAGTGATACCACAAGAATCCAGGAAAATAATAATTTTCTAACCGGAGAAGTAACTATATGAGGAATTGTTTGACAATACTTTTTAAGCATTTTATCCCTGTTCTTTTTATAATCATGTGCTGTTTTATCCTGACCGGGTGTCCGCCGTTGCCTTCTGTCTCTCCGACATGGACAGTTATGGTTTATATGGATGCAGATAATAATCTTGAAAAGAATGCTATTGAGGATTTTAATGAAATGGAGAGTGTAAATCTGCAAAGGACCGGTATCAGAGTTATTGTTCTTCTGGACAGAATTTCCGGGTATGATTCTTCCAATGGGGACTGGACCGGCACGCGTTTATATAAAATAGAGCGTGACTACGTACACCCCCTTAATCCCGTCATTATTTCCGAACGGCTTGAATCCGACGAACTGGGCCTTACAATAGATGGTAATGAAGAATTGAATATGGGAGATCCGGGAGTTTGTTCCGCATTTGTCGATTTCTGTATGGAAGAATATCCTGCAGAAGATTATTTTCTTATTTTCTGGAATCATGGATCCGGCTGGTTAAAGAAGTCCGGTGAAATCGATACTTTTAGCCCGGATCGTGATACTACCGGGGGCCCATTCCGGTATGTCTGTTCTGATGACACAGATAGTGATATGCTTTATACAAAAGAAGTAAGCGACAGTATTGAAGGAAAAGGCGTTACTGTGGTGGGATTTGATGCCTGCTATGAAAGTATGCTCGAAGTTGCCTATGAGTTGCGGAATGATGCCGATTATATGATTGCTTCCGAGGAAATAGAGGAAGGGGACGGGTGGGAATACAATCTCTGGCTTAAGGATTTTGCATCGTCGGGTCAATCGGCAACGGACCTTATTGAAGCAGTGGTCGATGCATACGCTTCCAGGTACAGTGATTATACTGGTAAAACCCTTGCCGGGATCGATCTTTCCAGGGTGGAAGCCGCTAACTCTGCATTGAATACCTTCTGTACGACACTTTCTGCACCAATTACCGATACGGTTACCCAGGAAAATGTGCGAAATACCTTGCTTTATGATGTCGAGGATTTTAAAACCTATAAAGATATTAACATCGATTTATGGCACATGGCGGATATGATCGAAAAGACCTATAGTTTTGCAGATGAACAAGCCATTGCCTTGAAAACTGCAATAGATGATATGATTGTCGATGAATGGCATCATACAGGAACAGGTACAACAGGGAATCCGGATGCCCATGGGATTGCTCTCCATTACCGGTGGGTTTATAAACAGGGATCTGTTTATCATGATAACGGATACATGAAAGGGAATCCCTCGGAATATGTACTGGAATTTGTCAACAACTCTGCCTGGGTTCCAACCTACTCGGGGTCAGGTCCTGTAGGCCCCGGGCTTCTTTACACCCTGTGGTATGATGAATTCTGATTAAAACAAAAGATTTCAAGCAGAGATTTGTCCCCCTCGTTCCGTTTTTCTTACTGAGTATCACCTTGTTTCTTTACAATTGGAATTCAACATAACCTGACATTGGGCGAGAAAAAAGGGGAATCTTTTTTGAAATATCCTTCGTTTCCTGCAAAAGCCGTTTTTACGAAAAGATAATCATAATGAATCCAGGCCTTACCCAGGCCCGGATTTTTTTAATACTTTCTGGTTCTATTTTTTTGTGGCCTGGCGTTATCTACTCTGAGTGTTCTTCCTTTATATTCTGACCCATTCAATTCTTTTTTTGCATTTTCCGCTTCTGCCTGGGTTTCCAATTCGACAAAACCAAAACCTTTGCCTTCGATTACTTTCACATACTTCACTGTACCGTAATTTGCAAAAAGATCCTTTAATTCTGTCTCATCCACAGCATAATCCAGATTACCCACATAAAGTTTGCTATTCTGCATAATTTACTCCTGCTTTCATTATAACATTCAATATCTTATAAAGGAATTTCTTATGTATGGGATTGTTCGTATTTTCTTTAGAAATCCCTTTTATAAAATATAATCATATATTGTGTCATTTATTTTAATTTTTGTCCAGTCCTGAATATAAAATTATTCAATTCCTTTATACCCCTGGAAGGGGCAGTGGGGAGTTTTTTAAGAAATCTATTGACGCTGCTTTTCATTTCAATTATAAATGAAAGTGATTATTTCTTTTGGGAAATTATTATGGATTATGAAGATTATTACGATACAATAAAACAAGTTCATGATAAAGAATCCGAAACATCCAGAATCCAGGATGAATGGTATAAAAAGAACGAGCCGCCGGCCGGTGAATATGACCGGTTGTCATTCAAAGCAAAAAAAAGAATGGATAAGATCAGGAAACTGGTAAAAGCCTCGATGATAAGTTCCAGTATTCTTTTTTTTCTTTTTATTCTTCTTTCCCTTCGTATTTTCGGGAATGATAATTACTATACAGTGAAGCGGGGTGAAGACCTTTACCGTATTTCACGAAAATTCAATGTTCCGCTTAATGTCCTGCGCAGCTTGAATAATATCCCGGTTTTACCCGAAATCAGAAGGAATAATACGATAGACGTTAAAAAGGGTGACAGGATAAAAATACCAACATCCCATGATACCCACATCGTAAGAAAGGGAGAAACACTCTACGATATTTCACAAAAATATGGAGTAAAACATTATGTACTTGTGGAATATAATAAACTTGCCGATTCAAGAATCAAACCGGGGGACAGAATTTTTATACCCCGTGTACTTTCGGATATCCGTATTGCAGTGAACAATAACAATACAACAGGTCTCATTCCTTTTATGGTTCAATATGAAATTATCACCAATACCCGGGACAGGATAAAAAGCTACCATTGGGATTTTGGAAATGGCGATATGTCTTTTGAAAGAAGACCGTTTTATACCTATAAGGAAAAAGGCACCTATAAAACGAAATTAACCGTTATCGATGAAAATAATAATGAAATTGAATCAAATACCCTGACGATCGATGTACGGCGTCTTGCCAATATTCAGTTTAATACGGATGAATATTTTGAAATCGGGAATAAGGGTGATATCATATCGTTGAATGCAAAAGCGATTGATAATAAAGGCAATGCGGTGGATTTTAATTATCTTTGCAAGATAACCGGTAGTCCGGTCCTTATAAAACAGATCGGGACATCCGATAAATTCAAGATTATTGATACCGGGTATTCAAAGATTACTGTAGAAGCAGAGGGATACAGCCATACCGGCTATTATTTTGTAGGTCCCATTCCCTCGGTTCTTGTGACACGGAACGACATAAACTGGTATAAAACCCAGTTCGATACAGGGCATAATGGAAATTGCGGCCCCTCTTGTGTGTCCATGGCTATCCTCTGGGCAAAAAAAATAGATGTTTCCATAAGAAAGATACGGGATTTTATCGGATTTCCCAAGAATGATGGCGGGGTTGGATTTTATCTTCTGACCAGGACATTAAAGAAATACAATGTAGAAAATAATTATGAGAAAATCGAGGATGCGAATGATATTTTCAAAATGATTGACAGGGGCAGCATTGTTATTTTCCTTTTCAACAGGGGTTCAATTTCTGTCCAGCAGGAAGATATAAGCGAGAATTTATTCGGCAGATATTATGCTGATTCGGGAGGTCACTATTCCATTATAAAAGGGTATAGTCTTAATAAGAAATATTTTGTCGTATACGATCCGATTCCCGACGACTGGTGGAGGAATAAGTTCCGTTACAAGGATACTGTGAGTATGGCCGGGAGAAACAGATACTATGCAGTCTCTGAGGTATGGAAAACAATCAGCAAATATGTTCTCGAGATACCAAAACAGGACGATTAAAGAAAGTTAAAAAAAATACTTGAACTTAACGGATGTTTAGTGTATAATATATCAGGATGCCTGGAATTCTCATAAAACCGAATATAGAAAAAAAACTCGACATTCTTGCAGCCTCTGCACAGCATGATGTCTGCCTTGCTTCATGCAATTCAAATCCATCAGGGGGTAGGGGAAGAATCAGGCATCCGGCAGCACCGGAAAGCCGGTGGATATACCCTGCACATATACCGGGAAAAGGCATGGTACATATCCTTAAGGTACTCCAGACCAATCTCTGCGAGAATAAATGCTCATACTGTTCAATTGCAGCCAACCGGGACAGCAGTACCCGTACCGGGTTCGGACCGGAAGAATTGGCACGGGCATTTATGAAACTTGTCGAGTGCAGGCTGGTTCATGGTATTTTCATTTCTTCCGGTATGGGGTTGAATTTTGAATCTGTTATGGACAGGATAATACAGACCGCAGAAATACTCAGGTTAAGGTATCACTTTGATGGATACATTCATCTAAAAATCCTTCCCGGTGTCTCCTTAGCCCATATTGAAAGGGCAGCAGCACTTGCAGACAGGATCTCGATAAATTGCGAGGCTCCCACCAGGGAACACCTTGATAAAATCGCACCGAATAAGAGACTTGCACAGGATATCATTACGCGGATGAAATGGGCAGGGTCCATTATTCAGCATGGTGCCCGGGCAAAGAGCCAGACAACCCAGTTTGTCGTAGGAGCAGGAAACGAAACCGACCTGGAGATACTCAAAACAGTGGACTGGATTTACCGGGAACTATTCGTCTATCGTTCTTATTTCTCTGCATACCAGTCAGAACAGGCGAAAAATACGTTCGGGTTACTCCGGGAACACAGACTTTACCAGACAGACTTCCTCCTGCGCGGATACGGTTTCCGGTTGGGTGATCTTGTATTTGATTCAGATGGAAAGCTTCCCCTTTCCGTGGACCCGAAACAGGCGTATGCACGGATGCACCCGGAACTCTATCCTGTTGACATCAACAAAGCAAGCCTGGATCTTCTCCTGAAAGTTCCCGGTATCGGACCGGTTTCTGCATACCGGATTATGACATTACGAAAAGAGCAGGCATTTACCTGTGTGGAGGATTTAAAAGAAACAGGTGCGATTGTATCAAGAGCAGGTCCTTATATCGAGTTTTCCGGCAGGAAAGACAGGATGTCTTATTATATCCAGGGGTATCTTTTCGAACAGGATCCGGAAAAGGGATGGCAGACAGGCTGTGAGCCATACCAGGCTTATAAAATCAATAAAGCGGATACACTTTATGACTATCCCGGGCAGAAGGGGAAACCTTTGAATTATTGTGAAAAAGGAAAGCCTGTTTACTGCAAATAGTGAAGTCCACCTTATCCCGGCCTGTTTTACCGCTTAATCATTTGTTCCCTGCGGGGGCCGGTTGAAATCCACGTTATGGGCACTTCTATGAGTTCTTCTATTATAGTAACATATTTCTTTGCATTATCCGGAAGATCTGAAAATGAACGGACGCCCGATATATCAGATTTCCAGCCCGGCATGATTTTTAAGACCGGTTTCGCCCTGTCGAGTTTTGCAGAAACCGGGAAATCATCAATCTGTTCCCCATCCAGTTCGTATTTGATACAGACCGGTATCTCTTCCAGGTAACCGAGAACATCGAGCATGGAAAGTTCAACCTCTGTTGCGCCCTGGACTTTGCATCCATACCTGGTTGCAACAGCATCGAACCACCCGATTCTCCGGGGCCTGCCTGTTGTCGCGCCGTATTCACCTGAATCACCTCCCCTTTCCCTTAATTCATGGGCTTCCTGTTCAAAAATTTCCGAGACAAACGGTCCCGCACCGACACAGGTGGAATAGGCTTTTGTCACCGCAATAATCCGGGTGATTTTATAAGGGGGAATGCCGGCACCGACCGCTGCAAACCCGGCCGTGGGGGATGAAGATGTCGAAAAGGGGTAAATCCCGTAATCCGGGTCACGGAGTGAACCGAGCTGGCCTTCCAGGAGGATTTCCTTATTATCCTTGAGCGCCTGGTGAAACAACGCAAGGGTATTGCATACATGCGGTTTTATGACATCTGCAAGGGGCAGGAGTTTTTCTATCAATGTATCTGCGCTTATCGCTTCTTTATTATAGAGTTTTTCAAGCAGTACATTCTTGCTTTCCAGGGCAAACTCGAGTCTGGTTTTTAGCCGCTGCGTGTCGTACAGATCCGCCACCTGTATCCCGATTTTTGCGTATTTGTCCGAATAAAAGGGCGCGATCCCGGATTTTGTCGAACCGAACATCCGTTTTCCCAACCGTTCTTCTTCATACTGGTCAAAAAGGATATGGTAGGGGAGTACGACCTGTGCCCGGTCAGATATCTTTATCTGCGGTTCCGGGACTCCTCTTGAAAGGAGTTCTTCCCGTTCCTTTATAAAAGCGGAAATATCAAGCGCGACCCCCGTGCCAAGAACATTAATCACCTTCTGGAAAAAAACCCCCGACGGAAGGAGATGGAGTGCAAATTTTCCATAGGTATTTATAATGGTATGCCCTGCATTCTTTCCCCCCTGGAAACGGCATACAAAATCGGATTTTTCTGCAAGGTAATCGGTAATTTTGCCTTTTCCTTCATCACCCCAGTTTGCACCGACGATTGCTGTAACTCCCATTATCCTCTCCTTTTTTTTAATAATTTTATATGAAACCGTAAAACAGGATAGAATAGATGATTGAATTGGTCAAGGGGATGTATTTCCATGTTTCCATGTCCAGGGTATTATTTACGGCTTAAAAATATGTTCCTTTTGCTTCCCGGGAAAACAGGATAGTGAGTGTCGTATGAAATATAAGTAAAAGAATCTAATTCAGGATAAGATATTTCATCTACTATACTCCAGGGTCGTTTTCTTTTATACCAGGATTATTTCAATTACAGGGGGTATAAGCAGGGAAATCAACCGTTATATTTCTGTAATTGAAAAGATATACACCATTATTCCGTAAAAACCGGGGACAGGTGAGATGTCCTTATTATCGTGTGAATTTAAAGTAAAAATATTTTAAAAAAAATATAATATCACTTGACATTAAAATTCTGGATTGCTATAATGCCATCGAAATAACTATAAAGGGGTCATAATTTAAAGTCGTTGACTTTAAATAATCCCAAAAAATTATTTAAGGAGGAACTTAATGAAAAAAATTGTTCTATTGCTAACAGCCCTTCTTATCCTCAGCACCTTAGCCTACGCGGACGTG
This sequence comes from Spirochaetales bacterium, assembly GCA_016935735.1. GTDB lineage: Bacteria > Spirochaetota > Spirochaetia > SZUA-6 > JAFGRV01 > JAFGRV01. The sequence goes on from JAFGQK010000040.1 coordinate 7,495, forward strand.
GGCGTTGGTATCTGGGGACGGACTGTATTTAACCTGGCATACGGAAGCGATACACCAGAGGATTATGATGCTCGAATATACCAGGGCTGGGGACCGGACTGGGGCAATGGTACCATGATGGGAATAGCAGTTTGGTGGTCAAACGACATCATGGAGTATCATTTCAAATTAAAGTACCATAATAATGGCAAAAAAAATGTAACAGTAAATACAGAAGTTAATGATTTAAGTGTACCACCAGTCCCAATAGGAACAGGTACTGGTACAGTTGAAATCTTTCAGGCTGAGATCCCGGAAGCTTATGGTATTATTAAACTTATGCCGGATCTTGGGCTGACACTCCAGTTAGGGTACAGAGAAGAACAGAACGATTTCAGGGAAACCACACCTGTTACTTTCCATGATATGAACGCTGGAAACTGCGGTCGTTTAAATGGCTGGGCTGCAACTATAATGGTTGCACCACCGGATATGGGCCTTAATGTTGGTGTTCAGTGGAGAATGCCTTTAGGTGGCGGTGCCGCTGGATTGAATGATTTACCCATCCAGTACAATATAAACAACGTCGGTATTGCTGCATCTTACACAATGCCCGATATGGTCAAAGTTACTGTTGGTACTACGATCGACGGCCAGGAATGGCAAGGTGATAACGATGCTCTTTTCCCGAAACAGACAAGAAACATTTTCGGAAGAATTCACCTGCTTATGGTCCCCGATCTTACCCTCTGGTTACTCGTAAAATATACCGGCCTGGAACCAGCATCTGAAGATCAAGAAATGATCGATATTGATGGTGATGGTACCGATGAAACTGCTGGTCCAGTTAACGATAACAACGTTATTGAACTTCTTTTAGGTGCAAAATATGTCATGGGTGATTTCAGTGTTGCTGGTGGTGCGGATATTACAATGACAACGCCAAAAGACACCGATATAGATGGAGCCACAGCTATCGAAGTAAATGTTGACCCGGCTTACAACCTTGGCAAAGTGGTTATTGGTGGAGTATTCGGTATGAAGATGACAATGATTAAAGATGTTGACATCAGCCCGACTATTTATATTGAACCCTACGTGAAGATACCTGATTTCTCCATGAATATTGCTTTCAAATATGCCATGAATAATGACCAAAATGAAGATACAGATGATTTCACATGGTCATTACCAATTCAGGTGGACTTCAGCTTCTGGTGAGCCGAATAGAAACAATTTAATTAGCTTTAATAGCGTGCCCCTTGTAAAGGGGGTACGCTTTTTTTTTGATCACAGTAAAGGCTTGAGCCCACGACCCAAATCAAGAGAAGCAGGAAATAATCTATACCTGTAATTACATCATATCCAGGAAGGTGCCGGCCAACGCAAGTGTTATGGGGGTCGAAAATCCTGGAATAATACCAGGATTTTCGCCCATAGTAACACAGAGGAATATGGAATGACCTGTCTGGAATAAAAACGTTTTAATAACAGGCTTACAGATTCACCGATCCGATCGTACTTTTGAGCCGCAGGACAACATTATTATTGGATTCCGTCACTTCTTTTATCTTTTCAAGAATGTTGGTAAGCACCAAATTACTCTCGAGCTGGGTTTGCACTGCCATATCGATTTGACCGGTTTCATGGGTAAGATGTTCGAGCCGTTCCCGGATGTACCGATTTTTTTCAAGCTGGGCTTCGATTAACCCTTTTATTTCCCCGGTGGTATCAACAACAGCCTGGGTGGAGGAGAGAATCTGGCCGGTTCCCGCACTCTGTTCCACGATTGCCCCGGATATCTCATTCATAATCGCTGCATTTTCCCGTATATTCTTGATGATCGACCGTAACATTTCCCCGGTTTCTTCCGTAAGAGCCACCCCGCCGGATATGTAATTATTCATCGTTTTAATCTGGCTCCCGATATGTTTTGCACTCGCATCACTTTCTTCTGCAAGCTTTCTGATCTCGTCTGCAACAACGGCAAAACCCCTGCCCACATCCCCTGCATGGGCTGCTTCAATAGCAGCATTCATGGCAAGGAGGTTTGTCTGGGATGCAATACCCGAGATCACTTCCACAATCTCTTCCACGGTACCGGATGATTTCTCTATCTGCTTCATATTTTCTATAGTATCGGTCACTTTCATGTCCCCGGTATTCGCCTTTTCTTCAAGGTCGGATGATAACTCTCCTGCCCGTTGCACCATCTGTTTTATCGAGTTGATACCCGACATCACCTCTGCTATTGCAGTGGAACTTTCCTCGATAAATCCGGCCTGTTTTTCCACATTCCGGGATACCGTATGAATCGATTCGACGATTTCTTCAATATCCCTTCCTGTCATATGAACCGCATCTTTTTGATTGCGGACAGTCTGGATGACCTTATCTGTTGCAGCCTTTAAATCACGTGTGGAATCCGTTACCTGTGTTACGGAATCATTCAAGGAAGAAGTGGATAAGGCAACATCCATGGAAACTGCTTTTGTATTGTTTAAAAGGGTATTAATGAAATCGATGAAATGATTAATGCTTCCCGTAAGCTCCCCTATTTCATCAAAATGGGTAATGGAAAGTTGTTGAGTTAATTTTCCGCCCCCTTTAAGAAGATCGGTAATTTTTCTTCTCATTCTCTTTATCTGTTTTACCTGTCCGTATGAAAAAGATGCCGATATTCCCAGGCCAAGAATAAGAAGAATGGAAAAAATTCCGCCAATGGTAAAAAGGTAATCCATTTGTTTTTTGTTATGATCCTTTCCGGAATGCGTTACCGGTGGGGATGTGGCATCCCTGTAATACGCCCAACCGGCAATCCCGGTCATGGATGTTATCATGAGTACCAGTGCTATCGGGACAATAATGTTTTTCAAGAAAAGGGAAAGCTCTCCTCTTTCCCTGCGTATCTTATCGGAGAAATCAAAAATACCAAGCATCTCCTTTGGTCTGGAAAACACGATCCCGCTTAACGCAATCTGTTCAAGGGAAGAAACAAGACCGATGCATACATTGTAAAATATGGTGAGTATATTGATAAGCGTAAAAAACGTATGGTTCACGGTGAACTGTCTTACAATCATCATCGAGACAGGCCCTAAGAAGAATCCGCATACATTCACAATAATAAAAACCAGGGGAATGTGCTTTATTCTTCTTCTTGCACGCCACCGGCTGTCATTATCCGGGTTTCCGTTTTCTTCTATTATTTTCAATATTTTTACCACCGGGGTTAAGAGGGAATAGATAATGATGGATGCAATACCGATAAGAATGACAACGATGATAATAAATATACCAAGCCCGGAAGTAATCATAGCCGGGTCCCTTAATACAAACAGATTATTAAAAATCCACATTCCCGAAACCATAATGATCGAAACAATGGTCAGAATAAGGATATTCTTTGTTCTTAAGTGTTTTGATACAGGTGTTTTCTTCATCATTATTCTATTGTAATGAATTTTTCAATTACCTTCCAATGGTTATCACTCTTTCCTGCCGGGCAGAATCGAATTCTTTACCGGTTCGATGAAAGGCAGTATAAAGATTATTCTGCGGGTATAATCAAAAAGCAGGGCCGTAAATAAGGCCGATAATTAAAAGAAGCAGGAAAAAACCGGCGCCGATAAGCATAGCATCATGAAAGACAACCTCCGTGGGATCACCTTCATCCTTTTTCCAGATGATAAAAACATATCTGAACAATATAAAAGTCACGATAGGAATTGTATATATCAATTTATCCCCATTGTTGAACTTTTCCGAAGGGGATAATGTATACATGGCATAAGAAATAATGGCAATCCCGCAGCTTATAAAGATAAGGTGATTAAGCAGGTTTTCATCATAATGGTTCAACACTTTTCTATGTGCACCTTTTTCTTTTTCCAGCGATAAAAACTCGTTTCTTCGCTTGCCGAACCCCAGGAAAAGCGCAAGGAAAAAGGTACCCATCATAATCCAGTTTGTCGGAAGCACATCGATGGCAACGGCACCCCCGATAACCCGGAGAACAAACCCGGTAGCAATACAGAGGACATCGAATATCACGACATGCTTGCCCCGGAAGCTGTACAATATGTTAAGAAGAAAGTAAGTACTTATGCATATGATAAACTGAACATTCACAAACAGGGACAATCCGCCTGCACCTGAAAAAAGGATAATGGCTATGATTACCGCTGCAGGTAACGGGATATCCCCGGCAGGAATAGGACGGAATTTTTTCCTGGGGTGTTTCCTGTCCGCTTCAATATCACATATATCATTGACAATATAAACGACACTTGAAATCATGTTAAAAGCGATGAATGCAAAGATTCCGAGCATAACAGAATTTATGTCAGTGAGTTTTTTTGCAAAAAAAAGGGGGGTAAGGACAAACAGGTTCTTCACCCATTGTTTTATCCTTAATAGATGATAGATTGTTTTTAAGAATTTCACATATACTCCTTAAACTAATAATTATGTCTTTATGAGTACTCTATACTATAGTTAATCACCCCATATTGTCAAGAAAATGAATTCCTCACCATGTTCTGAAGCGGGGTTGCAGGATATTTTTAATTATATTATACTGTAATACATTAATAAATAGGGTATAAAAAGAATGATACAAACGACAGACTATGATTGTGTTATCATCGGTACAGGTCCGGCTGGATTAGGAACTGCATTTCATCTCCTTAAAGCAAGACCGGGTATGAAAATCCTTCTTCTTGACAAGGAACCGGCAAGTACCGGTGGTTTACGAAATGACTGCAAGATGAATTTTACTTACCCGATTGGATTTCCTTTAGAGTATTGGAAAAAGGAGGAGGCAGATGAATATTTTAAGGAAGTAAAAGAATATTTAAAACCGGAGATAATGCCCAAAATGAATATCCGGACTTATATGAACAGGGCAGAAAAACTCGGGGTACAACTTATTAAGATTGAACAGGCACATCTCGGTACAGACAAAGGGAGAATACTCATTAAAAAGCTCATGGAGGAAATAAAGGAAAAAGGTGCAGAAGTTTCTTTAAAGGAAAAAGCCCTCCGGGTGAATGCCGGGGGGAAGATCCTTGAAACAGATAAAAGAGAAATACTCTATCATACTCTTATTATTGCACCGGGCAGGAGTGGTTTTCGCTTTCTCCAGTCTGTTATGGACAGTCTGACCATTCAATATATGGATAATATGATCGATATAGGGATCAGGATAGAAACCCCTTTAAAAAATTATCCTATAGTGGAAGACTATTACGATCCCAAATTTATTTTCCCGGAAAATAATGTCCGCACGTTCTGTACTAACAGCAAGAGGGCATATGTGGTAAAAGAAAAATATACGACAAAATACGGGAAACCCTATTATAGTGTAAATGGTCATGCTTTCTCTGAAAACAAAAAAGAGAACGGGCTTGTTAATTTTGCAATGCTTAAAACGGTACGGCTTACAAAACCCCTTGCAAGCGGCCAGGATTTTGCAGAGATTTTAGGTCTACAGGCTGTTCTCCTCGGGGGCGGGAACCCGATTATTCAAAGGGTAGGGGATTTCCGGCTTGGGAAACGCTCCAGTTCAGAATCATTTACCGACAATGATCTTTATAATTTTGAGCCATCTTTAAAAAGCTGTTCCCCGGGGGATATAAGCCTTTCCATGCCGGCCAGAATCTTAAGGGCTATCTGGCGTTCCATGAAAATGCTCGATACCATTATCCCGGGAATTCTTCATCCCAGCACTATCATGTACTATCCCGAGATTAAACTCTATGCCAATAAACCTTCATTTATCGATGATAATTTCCGGGTTAAGGATACAATTTATATGATTGGCGATGGTGCCGGAACAAGCCGCGGTATTACCGCAGCTTGGGCGAGTGGAATCCGGGCGGCAAAGGGTATACTGGGATCTGGCTAAGAAGCTGAAAGGATAAATAATTGGAAAAGAACCTGTTCGGTATTATTGATTTCATTCTTAACCGTGCAACAGAAAAAGAACTTGTCGCAATAAAAGCAGCCCTTGACCGGAGAACAAAAGGGAAGCTATCTTCCGGAAAAAGCTTAAGCGATATGGTCACTGATTCCACATCAAAGATAAGTGAACGGATGAAGATTCCTGTTGATCATATTCGTCATTCCGTGAGGGATATTGTCATAAGGTTAATAAAACAAAACGCACCGGATATAACAGATGAGCAGCTATCTATATTGCTGGATGAATGGGTGCCGGGATCATCAGGAAAGAAAAGCAAAAAGAAACAAACAAATCTCCCGCCGGATGCTTTGATCGCCATGATCAGGCAGTTTATTGCTTTCAGTGTGGGACAAATGCCCGAGGAAGAAGAAGCGACCTTACGCAGGGAGATGTCCGACTGGCCGGGGAAATACTGGAATGCGTTTCCGGAAGCGATCCGCCTGCATATTTCATCTTTCCTTAAGGCAAGGATGAATGAAAAAGAATTCTGGGAAAAAGTATATGGACAACTTAAGTGAATACAGCTAAAAAAGAAACCTGTCAGCTGATATCATGTTGATACGGTATTATGCAGCGTCCGGGAGAGGCACTTCACATACTTATCGCATTTAATGCATGTTTTATCCTGTTTATTAAAGATTGTCCCGTCGCAGGTTTTCCAGGCAGCCCGTGCCTTTGTCTCATTTTTATACTCTTCCGATTGATTTGTGTATATTGTGTCGTTTTTATCTAAATCTTTGTTTGCAGAAATTTTATCTATTTTTTCACCACTCAGGATGGAAAGGGTTGACTTGTGCTTTATCCTGTGAATAAATAAACGTACTTCTTCCCGGAGAAAGAAGAGAATCATACCGGAAAATACGGCAAATGGGAGAATCAGAAGGATAATGTTGGTATGAAGCAATGCTGCAAACATTGATACAGTGGCATTGACAACAGGAGAGAATATATACGAGAATATTTTTGTGAAAACAAGGAAATAGAGGATGATTGATCCGTAACGGTAGATAATGTCAAACCGGTCTTTCCAGTCGTCCGGGAGAAAGTGACGAAGGATCCATCCGCCGTCCAGGGGCGGAACCGGAAAAAGGTTAAAAATCATCAGGCAGATGTTCGTAAGAAAATATATCCAGAAAAAATCAAACACGGTAGTCAGTATAACATTGGAACTTAGCCCAAAAGTAATTATTATCATCTGGAGAAGTTTAATAATAATGATAATAAAACTCGCCTGGAGAAGATTGGAAAAGGGTCCGGCAAATGAACATATGGCATAATCCCTGGAAGATCTCCTGAAATGAAGAGGATTTACCGGCACAGGTTTCATCCATCCGATAACAGGAAGCCCGGATATTGCCCCTATGAGCGGAAAAGCGATTGTCCCCCATATATCGATATGTGGCAGGGGATTAATAGTCATCCTCCCGTTTATCCTGGCCGTATCATCCCCGAGAACATATGCAGAAAAAGCATGTGCACATTCATGGATAGATCCCGCCAGGATAAAACTGGCCATACCAAAAAGAATATACTGAAAATCGATATTACCAAAATTCACTCTTTCCCCCTTTTTATTCCTCTCCCCATAAACATACCTCTTTCCAGTATGGATGTCAAGTTCCGGTTTTACCAGGAATGCCGTAGATATTGTTCTCTTTTTGTGCTATTATTTATATTAATATGACAAAGAAGAAAAAATCAGCAGATCATTATTCGATAACGGGAATGTTTATTGTTTTTATCCCCCTTGTTTTTTTCCTTTTTTCATGTGCAAGCCAGCCAGAGGAAAAACCGGGGGAAAAAGATCTTATCCCCGAGGAAACCTTTCAGGCAGACGGATACACATATACCGGGCACCCTGCAGATAATCAGCTTATCCGGCACCTGAATAAATACAAAACGGATTATCCGGAAACATCGCAACAACTGCTTGATAATTTTGCAAAAAAACAACGCTGGCTTATCGGACGGTACATTGAAAATAATGACTTTTATGGTGCACGATTTCATTTTAATAACCTTTATGCTGTATCATTTGTAGATAAAATGGAAGAGGAGAGATTCAATAAGGAACTTCTTTACCTTGCTTACCGGAATAATCTTTTTGCATCAGAAAAATATTTAAGAATCAGTAATACAGAAAATCTCTCCAATACGAAATTTACTCCTCTTGCAGATGTTAATGATTACAGCTTTTTATTAGCAGAAATATTTGTTGACCGTACATATGAAGCCCGGAATAAACTTCACCGCCGGGATCACCCGGAAGCCATGGGGAGTGGTATCCTGATCGATGAACAGCTTATTCTTACTGCATACCATGTTATTGAACATGTGTTTTATGAAAATACGGTTGAGTACACTATAAGGCTTAATCTCCAGGGAAGAACTGTGGATAAGGTAGAGGTTCTTGCATGGGATTCTCTTACAGATCTTGCAGTACTTAAAACAAATGAGAGCTTTGAAATGAAATACCCCTTTTATTCCCTTCTTGGAGACAGTAATACTCTCAAGCAGGGATTCGAGGTATATTGCTTTGGACATCATGAAGGATTTACTGCCACGCTAACAAAAGGGATAATAAGCTCACCTTCAAGAAGAGCACCGGAAACCGGGAAATGGATACAGGTTGATGCAGCTGTTTCCCCAGGGGCAAGCGGTGGGATGCTTATCGGGCAGGATAATCTTATTTATGGCCTTTTAGTAGCCGGCGTTGTATATGAAGATATCAATTTCGTCGTACCCTCGAATATCATCTTAAGTGAGATTGACAGGCTTATGGCGGGAAAAAATACGATAAGGCCATGGCTCGGGACAATTCTTAAAGAGGATAAGGAAAAAAGGGAAGTAAGAATAAAATATATTTTTCCCTCCTCCCCTTTGCGTGAAATAGATGTACATATGGAAGATATCCTTGTAAGTATAAATGGGATCAGGATTGATTCAATTGAAAAGGGTCAGGAACTATTGGGTTACTGTGAAACAGGGAACATCGTGAATCTTTTTTTCCTGAAACCGGACAAAACCCCGGTTCAATACTATGTAGTATTGGCACGAAGACCCGATTATGCACTTTACAATGCCACACGAATGAGTGACAGTATAGGGAGTCTGTTTCCCTACTTCGGTATTGCCCTTGATAATAAAAAAATGGTAAAAAAAAGTATGATACTGAACGAAGCAAAGGTCGAAGTCCCGTTTTATCATGTCATTAAAGTGGAAAAAGAGATTTATTTTGACAATATGGGAGTAAAACCGGGGGATTCCATTGGTATAATATTTGATGGTTATGAAAATCTTACACGATATATTCAGGTTATACACCTTCCTGAAAAAATATCTTTAGCCAGTATTAAGAATATAGCAGATTATATATATACGGTAAAAAGGAACAAATATGACGAGAATATTCTGTAAGGAATTGGGGTATATTTTGAGGAAAGTTATCCGGATTATCTTCGTTTTTCTCCTGTTTTTTCTTTTTACCACAACTTATGCACAAAAGATATTACTCGAATATTTTGATGGGAGGGAAATTGTCGTATATACCCCGGATTATAAATTGCTTCTTCTTGCGGAATTGGAAACCGGGAATGAGATACCTGTTGGAAGTATTATTGAAACTGGAAGAAAGAGTACCTGTGAATTCCGGCTGGTACCCGATGGAACAATCATCAAGGTTGCAGACAGAACGACCTTTAAAATTGAGGAATTGCAGGGGATAGATCAAAGGGAGAAGAACCAGTTTAAACTCATATCCGGGGCAATGAGAGCTGTGACAGGTAAAAAACCGTCCGGGGATGAGTATGTTTTCATATGTGGTTCCTCCACTGTATATCCGGATAAAGCGGATTTCGGTATAACAGTAAAAAAGGGGTGGGAGGAAATACCATTTGTCCTGGAAGGAAAAGTCAGGTATGTGAATGCCCGGGGGAAAGAAATCGTTATCCTGCCGGATCAGATGGCAGGAGGACTGGATGAAAACTTTGAGGCAGGTCCCATGTCCATCAGGATAAAAAGGCTGGCCAATAGCCTTGCTTTTTCTTTTCTTAATCCCGGGGACACCGGAAGTTTTCCGGAGGAAACGTATGGACCAACAGAAAGTCCTGCCGAAACTCCTGTCTCCGGCCTGACGCCCATGAGTACAGAATCAACCGGGTTTACTCCAACACCTTTACCGGTAGTGACTGCAAGACCTACCCCGGAATCGGTATATGAATCCGAAGAATTCCTCCCCGAATCGACAGAAGAGGAAAACAGTAAAGAGAAAGAAGAAACTATGTTGACTCTTGACCCTTCCCGTGAAGAATTATATCCGGCAGCTGATTATGCTTTTATATCAAATTATACCGATTCTTTTCATTTTCAGATTCAGGAAGTGAGTGATGAGTTTGTGACTGTTTCATTTACTTCACCTGAAACAGAAGAAAAGAAGGAAGCTGTCGAACTCCCGGAATACACTCTTTTTGAAATATATAATATTTTTGAAAAGAAAAATGAGCTTTCCGGGAAGGTGGTGTATTCCGAATTTGTAGACAGTGTCTACCTTGCAAAGGTTGAAAATAACGTATTCTATTTCACGTTTTTATGGGAAGGGGCAAAGAAAAATATCAAACCCGGATTCTATCTCTATCCTACTGGAAAACTCTACTCCCCGGCAGAGGACAAGATTATCACGGTAAAGGAAAAGGAGGATGGTGAGGATTCGGAGGACGGGAAAGTGGTGGTCATGGAAGAAGAACTGGATTTTTCCGGGGGATCCGGTGGTAAAACAGGGAAAGAGAAAACCGAGCCGCTTATAGGATTTAACCTGGATGTCGGATTCAGTATAACGATGAGTTTCTTTAATATGGGTACCGGATATGATTTTCTTGATTATTTTTTAAATTTATTCTTAATGCTTGGATCATTACGCGGCCGCACTTTTGCTGATGCGTCAATAAAATTCACCAGCTGGTTTGGTATAGGTGCCGAAGTGGGTGCAGCAACGATGTATTCAACATTAACAGTAGATGATATCGAAATTGATCTCTATTTCATCGATTTTCCCCTCCGTGGTTTTCTCCGTTTCGGTACAAGGGATTTTTATATCCAGCCCTATTGCGGTTATTATTTCTCATTTTTACTCCCGGAAGGCGGTGAATTCCTCCCTACCGGGTATAGTGGCCTTGATATCGGTGCAACTGCTTCCCTGGGAGGATTCTACCTTGAAGGATCATATATCCTTGGTGAGTTGACAGGCGGTTTGAATTATCCCCGGATAGGGATCGGGGTTGTCCTGAACGACATACTCGGAACAGGGAAATAATTTCTTGTGGAAAACGTTCGTTTTATCATGCTATTTCAGGTAGACATCCAGTTTTAATCCCGGATTCATTATTTGAACAGTATCCCAGCTTTTATCCTGTTTTTTTATCCAGCAGGAAGTTTCATCCAACATATCATTATATATTTTTTCAGGGATTTTCCAGAACTCTGCGAATGCCCTGTTTTTTATATCAGTAAATGCCTCTTTATATGATAGTACTTTTTTCCAGGAAAATTCATGACCCTGGTAACGTTTATGATATAAACCGGAGGCTATAAAAAAATTTGCGATCTTATCCAGATCATATTCTCCCAGGAATCGATTTTTAAATCCCTTTTTATCCGCTGATTCACGAAAATATTTTCTTACATTGTTAGAAAAATATCCAATTTCATTAATATAGAGAAAGCAGCCACCCTCTGGAATTATTCTTATAATTTCTCCTATTGCATCCTGCCAGTTTTCAATATGCAGAAATAATTTGGATGATATACAAATTTCAAAACTATTATCTTTAAAGGGGATATTTCTCGCGTCGCCAATCAGGAATTCTGTATGAGCGATATTTTTTTCTCTGGCAATGCAAAGCATTTCTCCCGAAATATCAATTCCGGTACATATATACCCATTTTCGGCAAAACATTTCGTTAATTGCCCGGTACCGCAGCCAATATCCAGAAGTCTTGCCTTTTTTGTTATGTGATGATTCTTTTCCAGTGTCATTATGGCTTTATTTATGATGTTATCTGGAATTACCCTTGTATTGTCATATATTAAAGCAGCTTGTGAAAAATTCATAACTGTTTGTTTTCTTGACATATTTTCTCCATTACCGCCATGAGGTTCACCCCACACTCCACATTCAATGTAAGCTTTAACATGGAGTATTTCAATCGTTTTTTATCATCTCTAAGATTTCTCAAAAAAAATATTTTTTATTTTTTTTAATAAAAAAGCAATGCTGGAAGTAACTTTGCCCCATTAATATATCTTGAAAGGAGTAATATATGAATGAAGATGAAGTCAAGATGATTATTTTCCATTTTAAAATGGATACTAAAATGATTGATGATTTAAGAGGCCTTAATTTGTTTCAGAAGACCAGAAGCCTGTACGGAACAATAAACCGTATTTTATTGCAGTTTTTTACAGTTATTGAAAAAGAACATATGTTTGGCGTACAGAGGGAAAGCAGGTATGAATTGATTAATGAAGACAGGAATGTGAAACGAAAGCATGTTACAGTTCACATTCCTGATTATATATACAGAAGGTTGAAAATGCTCCATGATGATTTGAATTTTTTCAGTATTGCACAGTTGTTGAGATGGGTGATTTCGGGGTATGTGGATTTTGTAAAGAGGTATGGCGACAGGTGGGTCAGAAAACTCGTGACAATAATAAGGAGATGGCAAAAAGATACCAGGAATAGTCGCTTTCTGTTAACATATATTCATCAATTGTTTAAATCTACATCTGAATTGGTATGGATATTCCAGAAATATGCTATATATTGCTTGCATTTTTCCCCATACAGGGACTTCTGCATGTAAAATACCCTCTCCTCCTCATAACCCATACTCAAAATATTCGTTAAATGATTTTTCCAGCCTTAAATCCATATGTTATCCATTCATCAGCTGTGCTTACCTGCTTTTCTTGTTGAAAGTTATAGCTACCTGTTAAGAATCACTGTTCAAACACCCAAACATGTCCAAACACCCTCTATTCTTGACAATACATCCGGGAACTCTTATATTATTTACATTAATAAATTTTTTTAAAGAATGAGACAACATCATGAAGAATTCATTCAAGCTTAAGAGAATACTCTATATATGTAAGCATGAGGGTGATATATTTATCGAAGAAAAAAAGATAACACTTGATTTGAATACGATTAAAGAAAAGGCCGTAAACTCGAAAATCAAGTTCAATCCGAGTGCAATTGCCATACATCCCGTAACAAAGGATATGTATGTTTTATCGTCATCCGATCGTTTGCTTGCGGTTTGTGACTCAAATGGGACTGTAAAAGAAGCATATATGCTTGATCCGGATATATTCTATCAGCCAGAGGGGATTTCCTTTTATCCAAATGGGGATATGCTCATTTCAAACGAAGGAAATAAAAAAAAGAAGACTTCACCGGGAAACATTCTTTTATTTCTTTATAAAAAGTAAGAAGAAAGCTTTGTGTTGATATTGAAATCGAAATTCCTGCAATATTACTGCTAAAAAAACTCAAGCAATTCACCCGGCCGGTTGATGATGATCTCTGCTCCTGCCGATTTGAGTACATCAGGAGGGCGGAATCCCCATGCGACAGCGATTGAATCAATGCCGGCATTTTTTGCAGTAAGGATATCGATATCCGAATCCCCGATAAACACTGTTTTTTCAGGCGGGCTCTTCATCTGCTTTACTAAATATAGTGTGCTTTCCGGGTCCGGTTTACAGGGGAACCTGTTGTTTACTCCCATGATTGTGTTAAACCGGAATTGGGATAAGAGTTCTTTTACCATAAACTCTACCAGATCCTGGGGTTTGTTCGAGAGAATGGAAATACGAACAGCCCTTGCACTCAATTCTGCAAGTGTTTCGATAACACCGGGATAGGGCTTTGTTTTTTGTAAACAATTTTTTGAATATTCGGCTCTCATCTCTTTTATCAGCTTTTCCATTGCAGCGTCTGTTAAGGAATTCCCGGGAAGAGCAGCTTTAACAAGGTATGCGATTCCCCTTCCAACAAAGTTCTTATATTCCGGGACCGGATGTGTGGGAAAACCTGCTGCTTTCAGTACCTGGTTACAGGAATCTGCTATATCATCCAGGGTGTTCAAAAGAGTCCCGTCCAGGTCAAAAATTGCTGCTCTGTAAATCAAAATTTTACCTTCCTGTTAATGTATAGAAATTTTAATATTTTACAACCCCAAAACCGGCAGATTACAGGATTTTTACTATAAGCAGTACAGAAATGAATGGAAAAACCTCTTTAATCCCGGTATAATGTGAACCATGAATAGAAAGGAATATATCCACAGACTAATACGGTAAATCTTACATGATGTTAATTGATAATTTAAAGGTAAAAAGTTTTATCCAGGCTGCACCATTTGAATCCCGGTTAATAAACACCTTTTTCCTGAAATTAGGGAATGAACCGGATGAAACCCTTTACCGGATTAATCCCCTCTTATTCGCACATAAACATGATCTGGATGAAAAGCAGGTGGTTGATATTTTCATTCTCGCTGCCCGTGCAGGAATTTTCAATTTATTTTTTAACCTGGTCTGTCCGGCCTGCGGTTTCATTATTATAAAGGAAGCATCCTTTACCAGTTTAAATAAAGCCGATTACTTCTGTGCGGTCTGTCATTCAGATATTCCGGTTATTCTGGATGACACTATCGAGGTCTTTTTTCAGATACACCCGGCTATTTATAAGGTGGAATTTAATCCTTTTGAAAATGTCGAATGTTTTACCTCTTTTTTCTTTAGCCGGAGTTTTTATAAAACAGGCAGTATTATCGGGCATATAGTGGATGATCTTGCCTTCCTTTCCCCTGGTGAAATGAAAATTTTTAAACTGAATGTTCAGAAGGATATGTTATACAGGTTTATAGCAATTAATCTGAACTTGAGTCTTTTCGTGTATATCGGGAATAAACAAGGTCATAATAATCCATTGCAGGTAACAGTAAATAAAATGGGTTTTTCACAAAAAAAGGTTTCTTTGAACCGGGGAGAAATAAAGATTGCACTTACAAACGATTCGGAACAGAAACTTGGGATTGGTCTGGTAAAAACAAGTCCCGGTGAAAGCCATTCATCGGCAAACGGGAACAAACTGAACCGCACACCCTTTCTGAGCGGTAAACTATTGTTCAATAATACGACTTTCAGGAATTTGTTTAAAATAAAGAATCTACCCGGAAATCTCAAACTAAAACTACGCAGTCTGACCCTTCTTTTTATGGAAATACAGAGTTCACCGGATTTATACGAAAGGCAGGGAGATGCCTTTGTTTATGATCTTATTCAAAAACATTTTTATATACTGGAAGAGATTGCGGACAGATATCAAGGGGCAATCATCAAAACTATGGGGGATGTTATTATGTTCTCATTTCCTTCTCCCATAAATAGTCTTCTGGCAGCTTTTTCTATGCTTAAAGGAATAAAATCGGTAAAACATGATGAAAAGACTGCACTCTGCCTGAAAATTGGTTTGCATGAAGGGCATGCACTCGTGATAAACAGGGATGACCTGCTTGATTATTTTGGCAGGACAGTCACTATTGCAGCATATCTTAAGAATCTAGCCGGACCGGATGAGATCTTTTTTTCCGATGCTCTATTCCGGGACAAGGAGATAAAGAAAGAATTTGTAAAATTAAAGGACAGGATAAAACTTTATAAAAAGCATATAAAGGTAAAATGGATGATTAATAAATTGGTTATCTATAAAATGGTTATTATACATAATTAAAGATAATCCTGGTTTTTCTTCTTGTTTTCAAGTAAAATTAACACTACTATTAATAACAGGAAAGGTTATTCATGGAATATGAAATTCTTGAATACTTAAAGACATGCGCAAATATAATCCAGAATCCCACTGTTCCATATTTACAGTTTGTGGAATTCTTATACAAACAGGCAGAAGCAAGCAAACATAATCTCCTCCTTCATGTGGCGCATAATCACAAGGAAAAACTCATTCCTTTCCTGGAAATACTGGTAAATAAAAGGGAATGTATATTATTAAAAGATCCCGGGGGCATAAAAGCAGTCTTTATTTTTCAGGTGGCTGTTCAATTTATTTTAAAGAAATACGAACCACTGGAATACGGATACAGCGAATCATTCCCTTCCCTGGAAAGTATAGAGTTCAAACTCCCGCAGGACAGTATATCTGTTGTTGATATAAAAGAGGATTTTGTAAAACTTGTAAGCGGAACAGACACCATTCAGAATTCCATTATTAAAATTCTTTTTCCCCATAATATTGATAATATCCTTATTACGAAGAATATTATTCAGACCAAACTCATTAAGTATTCTGTAAACATCATTAAAAATTTCTTTCAGGGTCAGATGAATATCGAGTTCGTCTATAATAAGATTGTCTCTATATTTAAGGGAAGTGAGATTGCCTTAAGTGATATGCTGAAAATTCTTACAGCAAAACCATTAAGTGCTCTTCAGACCCTGCTTGAACCCAATTATTTTTCTTTTAAATTCTGGTCACATATTGCAAATCTCGTTCTAGAGAATTTGAAGGAAAAAGCAGGGAAACTGACAAAAGACCATGGGTATTGCCAGGCAGCTTATATTATTGGTTATTATATTGTGTATCAAAAAGGCATGATTCAGAAAGAAAAAGAAAAGAAAATTGATTTAAGAAAAATAGATGCTAAACTGAAAAAGGATCCATATGCCTATACATTGAAAGACATATATGGATTTGTTGACAAAAGCGGCATACCCTTTATTAAAAAATATTCAAAAAAGCTTATTGATGATTATCTCGCCCAGCTTACCGGTCTGGTTGATGATGTGAATACCTTACCGAAAGTGGTCCGGTTAAAGATAAAAAACAATCCTGAATACTATGTACTGAAAGAGTCGCTTATTCCCCTGTTTATTAATCATGTGGAAGAAGCAGCTGTCAAAATCAAAGCAGATTTGCTGGAAGAATGGAAGCATTATAGTAAAAACTTTATTAAAGATAAAGCCATGACTTTTGACTTTGCATTTTTAATAGAACTGGAAAAAAGAATAAAAGAAGGATTTCCCATGCTTTATTCACTTGTCACCACAAACCTTTTATTATTGGCAAGAAATGATCCGGAAGTCCCGGAAACTGTCCAGAGAGCCTTGAACCGCTTTCTCGGTGATAAGAATAAATTATATGAAATTGATATGCTACTGGATCTGGACAGGCTTGCTTTATTACAGGAGGTAAAATCCCAGCTGCCTGCTTATTATACGTTCCCGGTCATCAATCTGTTTGTTCATTTATTTAAATGGATACTGGGAAGAAAGGGAAAAAAGGCAGCAGGTAATGAGGAAAAATCATTACATCGTGATCATACAATGGATGATGTTCATAATAACAGACAGAAAAATGAATATAATAGACCAAAAATGTCCGCACTTGATTATAATAAAGCAATTTTGGAACTGAAAGCTGAAATTTGTGGGAAAGATAGATCAATGGAGACATCCTTAAAGGTATTGGCTGAAAAATGGAACCCCCTGATCGATCCAGTATCCAAATCAGATCTTCTGGAAGATGTCAATTCATTAATAAGGGATTTCATACGCAGATTACAGAAAAGTTTCGGGGTAAAACCGCCTGATGCTGCACGGATCAGGAATCTCGCAGCTGAATTATCAAATAACAAAGCCCTGGAAAGAATAAAACGGAAAGATTACCTTATCAGGTATATTGAAATTTATATAATCAAGTGCCTTGGGAGAATGTAAACCGGAATAAAATGGTCAGTTTCATGAAAATAAAAAAAGGCTGCAAAAAAGCAGCCCTTCACTCTTCCTTACCCCAAACCTCAAAATAGATTGTTCATACTCAAAACATTTTTCCTGGCTGATTTTTTTATTTTATCCGGTGGAGTTCTGTTCCTTTCAGTCCAGCAGATATATCTATGAGGTGTATCTGCTTTTCCTTTCTTTACCTGTATATCACCATAGTTACTCTTATAATACAATAAGGAATATCCCGGACACAGCTACTTTTTTATTGATTTGCAGGTGCGGCCATTGCTGTAACAGTAAACTCGGTTATCTGTTCATTCATCTTGTTTGTAATTTCTCCAACCTTCCCCACCACTTCCCGGAGCATTTCAAGGGATTTCATGATTTCCAGGTTTCCTTCTTTCTGGTCATTTGATAATACCAGGATTTCACCGGCAAACTCATTCAGTTTCATTGTCGCTTCATTCACCTTTTTACTTTCTTCCCCGCTATTCCGCATCGCCTCCATTATTTTCTGGTATGATGTAACAAGGTGTTGCATGGATTTAAGAATCTCCTGCGCACCGCCCCGTTGTTCACTTATTGCACTGGAGATTTCGGTAATAATTTGGACTGTATTCTTTATATCTTCCATTATTTTATTGTCCAGGAATTTCGATTTTCCACAATAAAGAGATGAGAGGGTAAAGTGGTGGCAGAGCCACCACCTCCCCGTTGTCGCAAT